>NZ_JBTNCY010000010.1:0-110222 GCF_054511255.1 Arthrobacter monumenti
CAGGATCGACGCCGACGGGTCCCGCTCGGAGGGCTTGAGGATGAACGCGTTACCGGTGGCAATCGCGACCGGTGCCATCCACAACGGCACCATCACCGGGAAGTTGAACGGAGTAATCCCCGCCACCACACCGATCGGCTCCCGGAACGAATACACATCAATGCCGGTCGAAACCTGGTCCGAGTACTCGCCCTTGAGCTGTTCAATGATTCCGCAGGCGAACTCCACGACCTCCAGGCCGCGTCCGATCTCGCCCTTCGCGTCGGCGAGGACCTTGCCATGTTCGGAGGTGACAATCGCGGCCAGCTCATCCACATTCGCCGACAGCAGTTCACGGAACTTGAACAGGATCGACGTCCGCTTCGACAGCGACACCTGCGACCAGGAATCGGCCGCGTTCCGCGCCGACGCGACGACACTCTTAATATCGTCCTGGTTCGCCAACCGCAGCTGGCCAGTGACCTTCCCGGTCGCCGGGTTGAAGACATCCTGCGTACGGTCGCCCGTACCCGAAGTCGACTCCCCATTAATGAAATGCGCAATCGTGTTGGTCATGAGAACTCCTTACGTCCTTGGCCCAGAAGCGGGCGCTGTTCTGCCTTGTGGTCTTTGTAGATTTTGTAGGCCTCTTGGGTTGATTCCAGCTCCGATGTCTCCGAGACGGGAACGTCCCACCAGGATTCTGAATCGGGTGCGGGAATCAGCGGATCTGAATTGACGTGCACCAGCACCGGCCCATCGGCAGGATCCGAGGCCTTGGCCCGGCGGAGAGCCTCTTCCAAGTCGCTGATGGTGTTCTCGCCAGGTTCGACGCGGAGCACCTTCACGCCGAGCGATTCGGCGTTGGTTGCCAGGTCGATCGGCAACGTGTCACCGGCGTCGAAGCTGTGCTGCTCCTCGTCGAGGTAGCGGTATTTTGTGCCGAAACGCTCCGAGCCCAGTTCCTCCGACAGCGAGCCGATGGAGGCGTAACCGTGGTTTTGGATCAGCACCACAATGACCTTGATCTTCTCTGCGACGGCGGTGACAAGTTCGGTGTGCATCATCAGATAGGAGCCGTCGCCGACCATAATGAACACGTCCCGGTCCGGTGCTGCCCGGCGAACGCCGATGCCGCCGGCGATTTCGTACCCCATGCAGGAGAAGCCGTACTCAACGTGGTAGCCGGAAGAGTCCCGCACCCGCCACATTTTGTGTAGGTCTCCGGGGAGGGAGCCGGCTGCACAGACGACGACGTCGCGTGCTTCCGAGATGCTGTTGACCGCGCCGATGATTTCGGCCTGGGCGGGAAGCGGCGTGTGGCGCTTGCTGTGCGCGGCGTCGACAATGCCGTCCCAGTTCTTCTTCTCCGCGGCGATGGCCTGCTCGAGATCGGCGCCGGTGCGGTAGCCGCCAAGCATACCGGTCAGCTTCACCAGTGCCTTGCGGGCGTCCGCCACCACAGGGATGGACGTGCCGTGCTTGTAGGCATCCAGCGGGGCGACGTTGATATTGACGAACCGGACATCCGGGTTGGCGAAGGCAGTCCGCGAGGCGGTGGTGAAATCCTCGTAGCGGGTGCCGATTCCGATGATCAGGTCCGCTTCGGCTGCCAGCTTATTGGCCGCCGTCGTACCGGTTGAACCAATGGCGCCCAGCGAGAACTGGTGGTCCCACGGGAGGACCCCGACGCCTGCCTGGGTATTGCCCACCGGGATTCCAGTCGCTTCCGCAAAGGCGGCCAGCTCGTCGGTGGCGTAGGCGTACAACACGCCACCGCCCGCTACGATCAGCGGTCGTTTAGCGTTGCGGATGGCCTCGGCTGCGGCGCGCAGGTCGGCTTCCTCCGGTTCCGGGCGGCGGATGCGCCAGTCCCGTTCGGCGAGGAATTCCTCCGGAACCTGCATGGTTTCGGCCTGCACGTCCTGCGGCAGGGAAATCGTGACGGTTCCGGTTTCCGCCGGATCCGTCAGCACCCGCAGCCCATTCAACATGGCGGAGAAAAGCTGCTCCGGACGGGAAACCCGGTCGAAGTATTTCGACAGCGGCCGGAAGGCGTCGTTGACCGAAATGTCGTACGCGTCCGGGCGTTCCAGCTGCTGCAGTACCGGATCCGGGGCACGCGTGGCGAAGGTGTCGCTGGGCAGCAGCAGTACCGGCAGCCGGTTAATCGTTGCCAGTGCCGCGCCGGTCAGCATGTTGGTCGAGCCCGGTCCCACCGACGCGGTGACGGCGTAGGTTGACCGCCGGCGCTTCATCCGCGTGAACCCGACAGCCTGATGCACCAGCCCCTGTTCGTTGCGGCCCTGGTAGTACGGCATGGCCGCCGGATCGGTCACCTGGTACTGCTTGAGGGCCTGGCCCACGCCGGCCACGTTTCCGTGACCGAAAATTCCGAACATTCCCGGAATGAGCCGCTCGCGGAACTCCTCGTTCCCGACCTGGTCTACGGTGTATTGGCGGGAGAGGAATTCGACCAGGGCCTGGCCCACTGACATTGTGCGGTTTGCCATGAGTTACTCCGTTACTCCCTCTGCCTCGATGCCGCTGCCGAATGTGTCTTGATTGTTTTGATTGTCGTGTTGGTTTTGACGGAGCAGTGACGCGGCCGTGGCCACCGCCGCAGCCACATCGCCGTCCCGCGGATAGAGCAGCGTGCGTCCAACGGTCAGGCCCTGCACACCGGGCAGTGCCAGCGCCGCTTCCCAGCTGGCGAAGACGTCGTCGGGCGCTCCATTGGGATCGCCACCGAGGAGCACGGTCGGCATCGTGGTCGCAGCCATCACCCGCTCCATGTCCGCCACCACGGGCAATTTCAACCAGGTATAGGCGCTCGTGGAGCCCAGGGCCGAGGCGATCGCGACCGATTTAATGACGGCGTCGGTGCTGAGGTCATTGCGGATCCGGCCGTTGTCCCGGACTGAGAGGAACGGCTCCACCATGGCGACGAGTTTGCGCTCTGCGAGACTGTCGACGGCGCGTGCCGTCGCTTCCAGCGCCGAAACCGTCGCCGGGTCCTGCAGGCAGATCCGGGTGAGCATCTTGCCGCCGGTGGCACCGATTTCCGCGAGCGCCTTTGCGGTATGGCCGGTGAAACGGTCGTCAATCTCGTTGACCAGGCCGGTGAGTCCGCCGCGGTTCATCGAGCCGAAGATGAGTTTGCCGTCGAGTGCGCCGAGCAGGAGCAGGTCGTCGAGGATGTCCGGGGAGGCGAGGACGCCATCGACGGCCGGATTCTCCAAGGCGACCAGCAACCGGTCCAGCAAATCGTGCCGGTCGGCCATCGCCGTCGGGTTGTCCCCTACTGCGAGGGCTCCACGGGCGGGGTGGTCGGCCGCAACGATGAAGTTCTGGCTGCCGGAGCGTGGGCCGGGATGCGGCCGCCGGTTCGAGGCGGCGCGGCTCACCGCGTCCGGGTCTTCCAACCGGATGTCGGTGAGGTCCCGGTAGCGGTGCGCGCCGGAAGTCTTGCTCAAGACCGGGTTCGTTGTCATGCCAGCACCTTGCGTCCACGCTCGGCCAGCAGCGACTTGACCTCGTCCGGTGTCGGCATTGCATCGGCGCAGGAGAGCCGGGAGGCGACAATGGCGCCGGAGGCGTTCGCATAGTCGAGCACCTGCTCCAATGGCCAGCCGGCCAGCAGCCCATGGCAGAACGCGCCGCCGAAGGCATCGCCGGCGCCGAGTCCGTTGAGGGTCTCGACCGGAACCGGAGCGGAAACCACCCGCTCGTCCTTGGTGGCGGCCATTACGCCTTCGGAACCAAGCTTGACGACGGCAATTTCGACGCCGGCCGCCAGCAACCGGTCCGCCTGCTCGTCGGGGGTTCCTTCGCCGACGGCGACTGCGCATTCTTTGTCGTTGCCGATCGCTACGGTCACCTCGGGAAGAACATGGGCGACGGCGTCGCGTGCGTCCTGTTCCGAGTCCCAGAACATCGGCCGGTAGTCGAGATCGAGGACGGTGAACTGTCCTGGCCGCAGGTCCTTGCGCGGCCGGGCCGCGTGCGCCGCGATGTGGGCCTGGCGGCTCGTTTCCTGGGCAAGACCGGTGACGGTTGACCAGAAGATTCCCGCCGAGCGGATGGCATCGAGATCAAGCTCCTCCTCGCGGATCTGCCAGTCCGGCGCCGTGGGCGTGCGGTAGAAGTAGAGCGGGAAATCCTCCGGCGGACGAATGGCACAAAACGTGACCGGCGTCGGCCAGATTTCGACCTCGGAGACGAACCGGTCATCCACGCCGAACTTCCGCAGTTCCTGGTGAAGGTAGGTGGCAAATGGATCAATGCCGGTACGGGTGATGACAGCCGATGCACGTCCGTGCCGGGCGGCCGCCACCGCTACGTTGGTGGGTGATCCGCCCAGATACTTCCGGAACGTCGATACATCCTCAAGCCCAACGCCAATGTCTTCGGGATAAATGTCAACGCTGATCCGACCGATGGTCAATACGTCGTGGGTCACGCTGCTCGCCCGCCTCTCCTGTTTCCGCTGTGACTTCTAAAGGTGCAGCAGCACCGAAGCGCTTGTGATTCGAAGCACAGAACTACTCTGCAATAGATTCCATTGTCCTGTCAAATGTTTGTACTGACATATGGACAAGCTAAAACGCGGGTACGCCAAGCTCCCCGGTGACATACTGTGCACGGCCGAATCCGAACGACCAATCGCCGGGCGAATTTTCGACATAGCCAACGAAGACATCTTCGCCGGAAATGCCCACCTCATTGAGCTCATCCGCGATCCGGGCAAACAGTGCCGTCTTGGATTCCTGGCTGCGCCCCGACTGTGTGAAGATCTGGATCATCACCACCTCCGGACTGCGGTCAAACCCCAAACCGGCATCCTGTGCCCGGATCTGGCCGGCCGGGTGCTCGGAGAAAATATGGAAAAGGTCCCGGGGCGGGATGCCGTATTCGTCAACGATGGCGGCATGGATCCGGTCACTGATCGCTTCCAGTTCGACGGCGTCCCGGCCGGCATTGACATCGATACGCACCAGCGGCATTTCCACTCCCTTGATAGTTTGTCCTGTCATACTATCAAAGTTTGACGCGTACCGGCAGTCCCGTCTCCAGAGATTCCTGGGCGGCATCGGCAACCCGGGAGGCGGCGACAGCATCCTGGGGTGGGCAGGGATTCGGGCGGTTCCCCAGGATCAAGTCCACGAAAGCGGCCATTTCTTCCCTGTAGGCCTGTTCAAACCGCTCGATAAAGGTCTGATGCGGCGTGCCGGAGGGGAAGTCAACGCCTGTCTCCGCCGATTTCATCGCCAATTGTTCATCGAGTCCGACCAGCAACGAAGCCTGTGAACCCTGAATCTCCAACCGCACGTCGTGTCCGGCCCCGTTGTAACGGGTGGCGGAAACGGTGGCCACCGTGCCGTCGTCGAACGTCACCACAGCCAAAGCGGTGTCGACGTCGCCCACGGCTCCAATCTCCGGGTCGCCGTTGTTGCTGCCCTTGGCGTAGACCTCGACGATTTCGCGGCCGGTAAGCCAGCGCAGGATGTCGAAATCATGGACCGAGCAGTCGCGGAACAGTCCGCCGGAGGTTGCCAGGAACGAGACGGGCGGCGGAGTCATGTCGCAGGTGACCGCGCGCAGGGAGTGGACCCATCCCAGTTCGCCGGCACCAAAAGCGCGTTTGGCCTCCAGATAGCCTGCGTCGAAGCGGCGCTGGTGACCAATTTGGACGACGCCGTTGTGCGCCTCCACATAGTCGAGGACAGGGAGCGATTCGGCAACGTTGACGGCGACCGGCTTTTCGCAGAAGACCGGAATTCCTGCATCGACTCCGGCCATAATCAACTCGGGGTGCACGGCTGTTCCGGCGGCGATCACCAACCCATCCACCCCGGAAGCGAGCAGTTCCTCGACACTGGGAACAAACCCGGCGCCGAGGTCGGCTGCGACCTCCCGGGCATGGTCGGCCGCCACGTCGGTCAGCCGGAGGTTTATTTTGAGGTCCGGCATGGTGCCCTCAAGGGCAGCAATGTTGCGGGCATGCATCACGCCGATGCGGCCGACGCCGACCAGGCCAAGGGTGAGTTCCTTCATGGTTCCTCCATTTTAGATGGATTATCGATTTGTCCTGACAACCTATCTTTCCATGGACTACTCGCGGACGGAACCTTCCAGCATGCCGCGGATGAAGTGCCGCTGGAGGAATAAGTAGACGATGACGACAGGAAGGGCCACCAGCACGGCGGCCGCCGCCAGCAACGCGGTTTCCTGGACATGCTGACCCTGGAAGAAGGCCAACGCGAGCGGTGCCGTACGGAGGTCACCGTTGGGCGACATCACCAGCGGAATCAGGAATTCGTTCCACGTCCACATGAAAGTCAGCACGACCAGGGTTACGACGGCGGGCCGGGCCACGGGCAGCAGGATGGAAAAAAGCGTCCGGAAGGAGCTGGCACCATCCAGAGTCGCCGCCTCCAGCAGCGCCTTGCTGGAGGAACGGAAGCTGGCCCGCATCCAGAACGTGCCAAAAGCCACGGACTGGGCTATCTGCGGCAACGCGATCGCCCACAGCGTGTTGGTGAGTCCAACCGCACGGAGGTCGAAAAACAGCGGCACCACAATAGCCTCGCTGGGAACCATGATGCCGAGCAGGAACACATAGAACAGGACCTGCGAACCCGGGAAGGTCATCGTCCCGAAGGCGTAACCTGCCAGAATCGACAAGACCGCCGACGCCGAGACGACGATCATCGCGACGGTCACCGAGGTCAGCATGTAGCTGGAGAAGTTTCCCTGCTGCCAGGCGTCCACGAAGTTGCCGGGATGCAGCCCCAGGAATCCGGAACCGGCGTCGGACCCCTGTGGGCCAAGTGCGTTGCCAAGGATGATCAGGATTGGACCCAGCGCCATGGCGGCGAAGAAGAAGAGAAGGAGGTAATTCATCAACCGTTCGGAGCGGGCGATCATGCACTTTCCCTCTCGCCGATCCGGTTCACAATCAGGTTGATCGCGAAGATCATGACGGTCAGCACAATGGCGATGGCTGCCGCGGATCCGACTTGTCCGAGTTCAAAAGCCCTGCGGAACACTTCATAGGAAGGCACCGACGTCGAATTGCCGGGGCCTCCCCCGGTGGTGACGTAGATCAGGTCGAACGTCTTCAGCGCGGCGATAATCGTCAGCGTCAGAGCCACGACAATCTCGCCCCGGACCGCCGGGAGCGTCACGGCGAAGAATTCGCGGACCGGGCCGGCGCCATCGAGGCGGGCGGATTCGTACAGCTCCCCCGGAATCCGGCTCATGCCGGCGAGCAGCAATACCGTCACCAGTCCGGTCTGCACCCAGGTTCCAATCAGTCCGACGGCGGGTAGTGCCAGCACGAAATCGCCCAGCCACGGACGTGCCAGCTCGTCCAGCCCGATAGCCTCCAGTACGGAGTTCAGGGTGCCGTCCGGCGCGTAGATCTGGCGCCAGGCGATCGCCACAACGACCAGCGCAATCACCTGCGGGAGGAAAACGATCGTACGGAAGGCGCCCAGGCCACGTACCCGGGCGCGGTGCAGGACGGCTCCGAGCATCAGGCCGATGACGACGGGCAGCACGGCGTAGAAGAAAATCAGCACCAGCGCATGCATGAAGGAGGCACGCAGCTCCGGGTCGGTCAGCACTTCCTGGTAGTTCGCGAACCCCACGAAAGTGGCCAGGCTCAGCCCGTCCCATTCATAGAGCGACAACTGGACGGCGCGGATCAGCGGGTAGATCATGAAGGCGCCGTAGACCACAAAGGCCGGCAGCAGGTAGAGGTACGGGGTAAGCCGTGAGTGTGCCGCAACCGAGGGCCGGCGCCGCGTGCCGGCCCCCGGTCCCAGCTCAGCTGCCTGAGCTGGTGAACTCTTCATAGTCGGCTTGTGCCTCCTGGAGGAATTCTTCCGTCGTCAACCGTCCCGCAATCAGCCCTTGCAAGGCCGCTCCGAGAGTTTCGCCCATGGTCGGTGTGGCGTAGTCGAGGTAGGGCAGCAGGCTTCCCTCACTGGTGACCTCTCCGTACACCTCGTAGACGTCCTTGAGCACACCCGATTCGGGTGCGTAGGAAGCCGTGTTCAACACCGGAACGTTTCCGGTGTCGGCCAATACCTGCATGGCTTCCTCGGAGGTGATGAAGTCGATATACGCTGCCGCCGCGTCCGGATGCTCACTGCCGCTGGTGACGGCGAACGGCAATCCGGTTCCACCAGTGGTGACCGGCGGATCCCCTGCTTCGACCGGCGGCGGAGCCATGAAGCCGACGTCGTCGCCCATCTCTTCCTCGAGGCCTGCGGCGAGCCACGAGCCGGCAACCAGGAAGACACCCTCGCCACCGGCAAAGGCGTTCCAGGCGTCGTCGTACGCGGTTCCATTCGGAGCCTTGCCAAGGTAGCCCCGTTCGGCCCATTCACCGAACTGCGACGCGGCGGCCTCGTTTTCCGGCGTCGTCCACGAAGCGCCCTCGTTGCCCAGTGCGAGCGAGGTGATTTCGTCAACGGGCACATGGGCGCCCTGGATCGGTCCGAAAACGTGCAGCGCGGGCCACTGCTCGAGATTGCCAAGGTTTATCGGCACTTCGCCCGCCTCGCTGGCCGTGGCCAACGCCTCTTCAAATTCCGCCCAGGTCTCTGGCACTTCCATCCCGAGTTTTTCGAGCTTGCTCTGGGAGTAATAGACCCCCACGACCTCGCCGACCTGCGGTAGACCGTAAAGGTTGCCTTCGCCGAAGGTCTTGCCGTCCTCGCTGTACGTTGAGTACTGCAGCACTGATTCCGGGTACCGGTCCCTCCAGCCATAGGCCTCGGCATACCGCTCGAGGCTAACGATCTGGTCGGTCGAAACGAACGCTCCCATGTCGGAGCGGCCGTTGTTGGCCTGCACCACGTCCGGAGCGTCCTCGCCGGTGAGGGCCAGGCGCAGGGTGGTTGCCAGATCATCGAAGGACTGCGAGTTCCGGTCGATGGTGACGTTCGGGTACTTTTCCTCGAAGGCGGCATTGAGTTGCGTCATCTGCTCGTTCTGGCCGCCGCGGACCTCCTGGTCCCACACCGTCAGGGTGATGTCACCGAGGCTGGCGATATCCTTCGTGACTTCCCCTGCCGGGGCACTCGATTCTTCGGTCGATTCCAGATTGGAACCGGGCGTGCACGCGCTGATGCTCAGGGCCGCGACGGCGGCAACGGCCAGCACGCGCCCGGCCCGCAGGGATGGATATCTCATCGCAAAACTCCTCGGTCGTATATATGTAATTGTGGATCAAACAGGACGGCGATGGTGGTAAGCCGCACGTTAATTCCCTCCGTCCAGGGCCCCGGTCGTCTGCGCCAGGATCTGCAGAACCTCATCCACCGTGTCGACGCATTGGATGGATCGTGCCATGGCCCTGTTCCTGGCGAGCGCCTGGAGCACCGGCCAGGCCGGCAGCACGTTGGTCCAGTAATCCCGCCCGACGAGGATCATCGGGGTGACTGCTGTATCCGCCGCATAGTAATTTTCGCAGGCATCCTGGAAGATCTCCTGCACCGTTCCCGCCGCGCCGGGCAGGAAGACGATGCCGCCGCTGCACCTCTGCAGCAGCACCGCTTCGCGGACAGAATTCGTGAAGTATTTCGCGATATGGGTGGCGAAGAGGTTAGGCGGTTCGTGGCCATAAAACCAGGTCGGGATGCCGATGTTGGCGGTGCCCTGCGGATGGCGGGCCAGGACTGCGTTGGCGCTCCTGGCCCAGTCCGTAATCGAGGGCTGGAATCCCGGCGTCCCGGCCAGGGCTGCAACCGCGGCCGTATGGTCCTCCCCGCTGGCCGAAGACAGGTAGGCGCCAAGATTGGCGGCCTCCATCGCGCCCGGACCACCTCCGGTTGCCACCATTACGCCACTTTGGGCCAGCAGCCGCCCAAGCCTGGCGCCGTCGTCGTACTCCGGGGTGCCGCGGACCACGCCATGGCCACCCATTACCCCGACGACGTCGCGTCCTGCCGCCGGTCCGCCGGAGTCGAAGAGGTCATCCAGGGCGTCGCCGATCGCATGATCATGGAGAGCGCTGGCCAGCGTGGCATTCAGATTCCGGGCCGTACCGGGACGGGTGCTCCAGGCGTAGACCCGCGCATCCAGCGTCTGCTCATAGGGTTCGGACTCGAGTCCGGAGTAGAGTTCAGCCGCGGTGTAAAGGCCTCCCCGGTAGGCGTCGAACGGAGTATCGGGCAGGTCGGGAAAGACCAAGGCGCCGCCGGAGCGCAGATGCTCCTCGACGCCGTCGGAAAAATCGCAGCCAAGGAAAATGGACCCGGACGGCTCAAGCCGCCGCAACGCCTCCGCCCGCCCGGTCAGGTCGACCGACTGGACGTGCCAGCCCTGCATCGACGCCGATCCCTGCGCTACGAGCGAGTCGAACTGCTCCAGCGACTCGACATCGACGGCGTTGACCCGGGGACCAAGGTTGGGCGCGGGATTCATACTTGAACCCTAGCAAGGTGGACCGGCAGGCTCGCGGCGACCTGCTCAGGCGCGGGCGTTACGGGAGGTTGCTGCCGCCGAGCCGCCTGGTTCGGGCTGCGGCGCGGGATCGTGATCCGGCTCCGGTTCCGGTTTCGAGGCTGGGGCCAGCTCCAGGGCCAGCTCCGGGGCCAGCTCCGGTTCCACGGACGGGTCCGGCACGGCGTCCCGCTCAATGACGGTCGCCAGCGGTATCTCCCGCACGAAGGACAACAGCACCGCTGCGGCAATGGCGAGTGGCACCATGTACAGGAACAACGGTGTCAGGGCGTCGTTATAGGACTGGATGATCGGATTCCGCACGGCTTCGGGGAGAGTGTAGACGAGTTCCGGCGTAAGCGAATTGATGCCGCCCTGTGTGCGCACACCATTGGCCGGCAAGCGTTCGGTCAACAGGGACGCCAGCCGTGCGGTGAACAAACTTCCCACAATGGCCGATCCCAGCGAGGCGCCGATCTGTCGGAAAAAGTTGTTCGACGCCGTCGCGGTTCCGACGACGCTGTTGGGAAAGGAGTTCTGCACGATCAGCACGAGGATTTGCATACTCAATCCAAGCCCAATGCCCATCAGGGACAGGAACAGGCAGATGAGCACTACCGGCGTCGACGGCGTGATCAGGGACAGCAGCAGCAAGCCCCCGGCCACGGAGGAGGCACCGGCAATCGGCATCCATTTATACCTGCCGGTTTTGCTCACCAGTTGCCCGGCAATAATCGATGTCAGCAGCATGCCGCCCATCATCGGGACCATCAACAGTCCCGCATTCGTGGCGCTGGCGCCGGTCACCATCTGCAAGTACGTGGGCATGTAACCGATGGCGCCGAACATGGTGACGCCGATCAGCAGGCCGCCGCTGGTGGTCAACACGAAATTCCGTTCCCGGAACAGATACATCGGCAGGACCGGCTCTTCCGCACTTCGTTCCACCAGCACAAACGCCACGGCACTGGCAGCCGTCAAGCCGAGCAGTCCAAGGATTTGAGGCGAGCTCCAGCCGAATTCCGTTCCGCCCCAGGTCCCGACCAGGACCAGCGACGTGGTACCAGCGGCCAACAGCATCATTCCGGTGATATCGAGCCTGGCCCGCCTGCGCGGGCGTTGCGGCAGGTGCAGGAACAGCAACACGACGACCATGGCGGTAACCCCGAGCGGCATGTTGATCCAGAACATCCAGCGCCAGCCCGGACCTTCCGTGAACCAGCCGCCCAGCAGGGGTCCGGCCACCGACGCGAGCGCAAACACCGCGCCCATGAATCCCATGTACTTGCCGCGCTCCCGGGCGGGAACGACGTCGGCAATGATCGCCTGCGAGAGGATCATCAGGCCGCCGCCCCCGAGTCCTTGGATGGCGCGGCCGAAGATCAGCCAGTTCATTCCCGGAGCCAGCCCGCCCACGATGGAACCAGCCATGAAGATGGCGATCGCCAGCAGGAGCAGGTTCTTGCGTCCCATCAGGTCGCCGAGTTTGCCGTATACCGGCATCACAACTGTTGCCGCCAGGATATAGGCGGTGATGACCCACAGCATCTGGTCGACCCCGTTGAGCTCGCCAACCATGGTCGGCAATGCCGTGCTCAGGATCATCTGGTTCAGTGCCGCCAACAGCATGGAAAGCATGAGCCCGACGAAGAGCAGGACGATACCCGGTTCTTTACCGCCCGCAGCGGTATCGGTGGGCTTGGTGGCTGTGCTCATGGGACTTCCCGCAGGTCCTCCTGAAGATTCGTTGGCTCGTGATCCGCCTGAAAGAACAGTCTAATGGTCGTTGTCCTGCGCAACTATGCCCGGACAGCAAAAACCCCGGGTCCATAGTCAGCGACCATGAGCCCGGGGATTCAGGTATTGCTTTAGAGGCTTTTTGCGATTTCGCGCAACAACCCGGCAGTCTCGGAAGGAGTCTTGCCGACCTTCACACCGGCCGCCTCGAGGGCTTCTTTCTTGGCCGAGGCGGTTCCGGCGGAGCCGGAAACAATGGCGCCTGCGTGGCCCATCGTTTTGCCTTCCGGCGCAGTGAATCCTGCGACATAGCCGACAACCGGCTTGGACATGTTCGCCTTGATGTAGTCGGCCGCGCGCTCCTCTGCGTCGCCACCGATTTCACCGATCATGACGACGGCCTTGGTATCCGGGTCTGCTTCAAAAGCTGCCAGCGCATCGATGTGGGTGGTGCCGACAACGGGGTCGCCGCCAATGCCGATGGCGGTGGAGAATCCGAGATCCCGCAGTTCGTACATCATCTGGTAGGTCAAGGTACCGGACTTCGAGACGAGGCCGATCGGTCCCTTGCCGGTGATGTTCGCCGGGGTGATACCCGCCAGCGACTCCTCCGGAGTGATGATGCCGGGGCAGTTGGGTCCGATGATCCGCGTGATCTGGTTGCCGTCGGCGTCGACCTTCGACTGGGCAAGCGCCCAGAATTCGGCCGTATCCTGAACCGGAACGCCCTCGGTGATGATGACGACGAGACCGATACCAGCCTCGATGGCCTCAACAACGGCATCCTTGGTAAACGCCGGCGGGACGAAGACGACGGACACATCAGCGCCAGTCTTCTCCATCGCTTCGGAGACCTTGCCGAAAACAGGCAGTTCGTTCCCGCCGTGGGTCACGGTGGTTCCGGCCTTGCGGGCGTTGACGCCGCCGACGATGTTGGATCCGGCCTTGAGCATCAGGGCCGTGTGCTTGGAGCCTTCGCCGCCGGTAATGCCTTGGACGATGACCTTGGAGTCTTTGTTCAAAAAGATAGACATATGTGAAGTTCCTTAGATCTCGACTAGCTCGATCAGCGAGCCGTAAAAAAGCTCGATCAGCGAGCGGAGAAGGCGAGCTCGGCCGCCTTATCGGCGCCCTCGTCCATGGTTGAAGCCAGCGTGACCATCGGGTGGTTGGCCTCGGACAGAATCCGGCGGCCTTCCTCCACGTTGTTGCCGTCCAGGCGGACGACCAGGGGCTTATTCTCCTTGTCGCCAAGGATTTTCAATGCGTCGACGATGCCGTTGGCGACTGCGTCGCAGGCGGTGATGCCGCCGAAGACGTTCACGAAAACGCTCTGAACCTGCTCGTCGTTGAGGATGACGTCCAGGCCGGCTGCCATGACAGCGGCGGACGCTCCGCCACCGATGTCGAGGAAGTTAGCGGGCTTCACGTCGCCGTGCTTCTCGCCGGCGTAAGCGACGACGTCCAGCGTGGACATGACGAGACCGGCGCCGTTACCGATGATGCCGACTTCGCCGTCGAGCTTCACGTAATTCAGGTCCGCGGCCTTGGCCTTCGCCTCCAGCGGATCGGCCGACTCTTTGTCCTCGAGTGCAGCGTGATCCTCGTGCCGGAACGCGGCGTTCTCGTCAATGGTGACCTTGCCGTCGAGGGCGATGATGGCGCCGTCTCCGGTTTTCACCAGCGGGTTGACCTCGACCAGCGTGGTGTCTTCCTTGGTGAAGACGACCCAGAGCTTGAGGATGGCTGCGATGACGCCGTCACGGACCTCGGCCGGGAAGCCTGCCGCGTCGACAATCTCCTCTGCCTTGGCCTGATCGAGGCCGGTGCCTGGATCAATGGCGATCCTCGCCAGAGCGTCGGGACGCTCAACTGCAAGCTGCTCGATTTCCATGCCGCCTTCGACGGAGCACATGGCGAGGTAGTTTCGGTTCGCCCGGTCCAGCAGGATCGAGAAGTAGTACTCCTCAGCGATGTCCGCGCCCTGGGCAATCATGACCTTGTGGACGGTGTGGCCCTTTATGTCCATCCCGAGGATGTCAGTGGCGTACTGGAACGCTTCGTCTGCATTCTTGGCTACCTTGACGCCGCCGGCCTTGCCTCGGCCGCCAACTTTTACCTGGGCTTTTACGACAACGACGCCGCCAATTTTCTCGGCTGCCGCCTTTGCTTCTTCGGGTGTATGGGCCACGATCCCAGCAAGCACGGGGACGCCGTGTGCTTCGAATAGATCGCGAGCCTGATATTCAAACAGGTCCACGTCAGTTACTGTCCTTCTACGTCGAAGTCGATGGTTAAGTTCCAAAGGGAACAATAGTTCAGTTTGGGCGGCTGCCCGTCCCACACTACCGCTTTCGTGAGTAAGCACACAGTTCTATAACTTGTAGAAAATGCGGCGTCTGCGCTAGTGCCCGGATGGCGGAAATCCAGCGTTTACTGATGCGTGCCGGTGGTGATCCTGCGCCGCAGGAACAGGAACAGCGCTCCCCCGCCGAGGACGGCAGCCCCGAGCAACAGCGGCGCCGGGCCCATCTGTGCTTCCGGCATGGTCGCCACGGCCCTGTTGCCATCATCGACGTCGTTGCCGGCCAGCTCTGCAGGTGAACCGGTTTCAGATACTTCACCGGCTGGAATCGGCACGGGATCGCCATCGCTCAGGACCGTTATGGTCATTTCCTGTTCGGCTGTTGACCCGAACCGGTCGGTGCTGACAACCGTGAAAGTGTAGGTTCCCGCTGCGTGGGACTCCGGCTGGCCCGTCAGTACGCCGCCTTCCAGCCGCATACCGGCCGGAAGATTACCGACCCTGTTAGAGCTTCCCGTAACAATTCCGCCACTCTTGCTGTCGGCGACGCCTTGGAGGGTTGGCCCGGAGTCAAGCAGCTTCGAGGAACCCGTCAAGGTAGTGGGAGCTGTTCCAATCCAGCGTGAGCTCTGCACCGGCGCTGAATCCGCTTCGGTGCCTGCCAGCTGGGAGCCTTTGAGGCTGTAGGTGAAGGGGCCTTTGCCGCCCTCGGTGTGGAGCACGACCGGCTCGTAAGGCTCACCGGCGCGGGCCGGCTCAAGAGGCGGCGCTTCAATATCGAGCGGGCGTTCCTTGACCACAATCGTGTACTTGTGGGTGTCGCGGCCGTTCCCGGAGATGACTTCGACGGTGAACGAATGCTTCCCAACGTGCTTCACGGTGCCTGTGATGAGACCGGTATCCGGATCCAGGGTCAATCCCGGAGGCAGCGCCCCAGAGACCACGCGGTAGGTGACATCACCGGTTCTGCCGGGGACATCCAGGTTCAGCTTGACTTCTTCTCCGGCCACAATGCCGGAGTCGACGTCGGGATCAAGTGACAGCGGTGGTTCCGGATCACCGGGAGCCGGCTCGCTCGGCGGGACCGCAGGATCCTTCGGCCCGGACGGCGCCGAAGCATCGGGCTTTGGTGTCCCGGGGTCAGTCGTGCCGGGGCCGGTCGTACCGGGGTCTGTCGTGCCGGTCGACGGGCCCTCCACCGGGACGGTGGGTTGCTCCACCTGGCCACCAGGTGCCGGATGAGTGGTGGGAGTATCGGTGCTGGGTTTCCCAGAGGGAGGCGGTTCCTGTGTGGTCCCACCGTTATCGGTTCCCCCGCTGGAAGCGCCGTCGCCTGGAGAACTCTCAACCGGGTCGGGCTGCGGCTTCGGTTCGGGCTCCGGTTCAGGTGCCGGCACCGGTTCCGGCTCCGGGGCCGGCGCCGGCGCCTCGGACGGCGTCTCCCCGGACGGCGTATCGCCCGTTGTGGGGCTCTCTGTCGACGGCGGCTCCGTCAACGTGCTGCCCCCCGTCAGGCTGTCCGCCCCTGGGGCAGTCTTCAGCTTCGGGATAACAATTGGGGATTCATTCACCAAGGTAGGGCCACCGTCCAAAGTCGGCGTCGGTCCGGGCTGCGGCGATGTGGTGGACGTGGCCGTGAGGTAAATGATCGGAGCGGCGGCCTGGGAGGGCGCAACGAAGGCAAGGCTCATGGCGGCCACTATGAGTGACAGCAACAGCGCATACACCAAACGTATGCGGTCCGCCGAGCGGTTCATTCCGGTCTCCCCCGAGCGAGTGTTTCCCTTGATGCGAGTAATAAGAAAGTTGGTGCTGAATATTGAGTTGTCGGTGGTTTTCGACCCCTACGCCTTGCTCAGTGGTGCATACCTGAGCAGTAGACGCTTTTCCCCTACATTGAACTGTACCTTGGCAACGGTCTTGTCTCCAGACCCCTCAAGCGAGAGAACTGTACCATTTCCAAAACTTGTGTGACTAACTTTATCTCCAATTTCCAAAGAAAGAACCTCTTTATTTGGTTGGACCCTCCCTGCAGCGGCAGGCCGGGATACCGTGCTGGGTGGCAACTGGCCTCCGCCGGCGGCGCCCCAGTAGGATCCGCCGTACCTGCTCGTCCCGCCACTGTTGGTCGAGCCCCAGCCGTCCGCGGCAAAGCTCCGCGTCCTGCCTTCACGCTTCCAGTCGACCAATTCACGGGGGACCTCCTCAATGAACTGGCTGGCCGGGTTGTATTGGCTCTGCCCCCACATGCTCCGCTGCTCCGAACGCGTTAGATACAGGCGTTTGCGGGCGCGGGTCAGGCCTACGTATGCCAGCCTCCGCTCCTCAGCCAGTTCGGCCGGATCAGCCATCGAACGCTGATGCGGGAAGATTCCGTGCTCGAGGCCGGTCAGGAAAACGACCGGAAATTCCAGTCCCTTGGCCGTGTGCAGCGTCATTAGCGTGACAACGCCTTGTTCGCGCGCCGCCTTGGCCTGGGCTGCAATATCCTCTTCCGATGCGCCTTCATCCGGCTGATCCGGAATCTGGTCGGCGTCGGCTACCAACGAAACCTGCTCCAGGAACGCGCCCAGTGAGCCGTCCGGATTATCGCGCTCATACTCCCGGACGACGGCAACCAATTCCGCAAGGTTCTCCACCCGGGATTCATCCTGTGGATCGGAGCTCTGCCTCAGTCCCGCAAGATATCCAGTCTGCTCAAGCACGGCTTCCAACGCCGCGGCCGCACCGGAACCGTCGGCAACGTCGCGAAGGTCATCAAGGAGTTTCACGAAGCCGGTGACAGCGTTGACCGACCGGGTTGCCATGCCGGGTGCCTCTTCCGCCCGGCGCATCGCTTCCATGAAACTGACGCGATCCCGATCGGACAAGGCTGCCAGCGCGCCCTCTGCCCGATCACCGATGCCGCGCTTCGGTTCGTTGAGGATCCTCCGCAGGTTCACCACGTCGTCGGGGTTCACCAGCACGCGAAGATATGCCAGTGCGTCTTTGATTTCCTTGCGCTCATAGAACCGTGTGCCGCCGACAACCTTGTAGGGCAAACCGACGCGCATCAGGATTTCCTCCAGCGAGCGGGATTGGGCGTTTGTGCGGTAGAAGATCGCGATATCGCCCGGGCGCAATCCGTGGTCGTCCTGCAACCGGTCGATTTCCTCGGCGATGAAGCGGGCTTCCTCGTGCTCGTTTTCGGCGACGTAGCCAATGATCTTTTCGCCGTCGCCTTCGGCGGTCCAGAGCCGCTTTACCGGGCGGTCCGGGTTTCTAGAAATGACGGCGTTCGCGGCCGAAAGGATGGTCTGGCTGGAGCGGTAGTTCTGCTCCAGCAGAATTGTCCGCGCATCCGGATAATCTTTCTCGAATTCGACGATGTTGCGGACGTCGGCACCGCGGAATGCGTAAATCGATTGGTCCGAGTCCCCGACGACGGTCAACTCGGCACGACCGTCCGAATCAGACGCGCCAACCAGCTCATGAACCAGTGCGTACTGCGCGTGGTTGGTGTCCTGGTACTCGTCGACGAGTACATGGCGGAAGCGCCGCCGGTAGGAATCGGCTACCGCGGGAAAGGCCCGGAGCAGGAAAACGGTTTGGGCGATCAGGTCGTCGAAGTCCATGGCGTTCGCCGCCCGGAGCCGTTGCGTGTAGCCCTTGTAGACTTCGGCAACCGCCTGCTCGAACGGATCCGAGAGGTTTGCGGAGGAGGCGAAAGAGTCGTCATCGATGAGTTCGTTCTTTAGCGCGGAAATTTTGTGCTGGATCGACCTCGGCGTGAAGCGCTTGGGGTCCAGTTCGTGCTGTTTGGCCACCTGCGTGATCAGGCGCAGCGAATCCGCCGCATCGTAGATGGAAAAATTCGAGTTCATTCCGACGGTTTTGGCCTCACGGCGCAGGATCCGCACACACGAGGAGTGGAAGGTGGAGATCCACATGTTCCGCGCCGAATCACCGACCAGCGAGCCAATGCGTTCCCGCATTTCGGCCGCCGCCTTGTTGGTGAACGTGATGGCGAGGATCTGTCCCGGCCTGGCCCTGCGGGTGGCGAGCAGGAACGCGATCCGGTGACTCAGCACCCGCGTTTTACCGGAACCGGCTCCGGCGACAATCAGCAACGGGCTGCCCGCGTGCTTGACCGCCTCCTCCTGTTGCGGATTCAACCCGGCTAGTAAGTCCTGCTCTCCGGGGAGCGCGGGGGCGGCGGGGCGGTTGTCCGTGTCTGCCAGTTCCGAGTAAAGAGAATTCATGGTGCTTTAAGTCTAGGCGCTGGCACAGACAGGAACGACGGCGGCTCTGGTGAATGCTCCACGCTTAAAGCATTGTGTCCGCCGGCTCTGGAAGCCAGCGGACACATTGCTTTGGAGATTGCGTTCAAACCGCTCCTCGGCTTGAACAGTTCAGTTGTTAGCGACCTGCTGCGGTACGATCATCCGATTCCTCGCCGAGCTCCTTCAAGGTGCCAGCGCGGCGGTCGGCCAAGTACTGCTTCATTTCCTTCTTGATGACCGGCAGCAGCAGGTAGACACCAAGGAGGTTGACGAAGCCGCAGACAAACAGTGCTGCATCCGAGAACGCCAGGACTTGCCCGAAGGTCAGCACGGTTCCAATGACGGTGAACATCAGGAAGACGACCTTGTAAATTACTTCCGAGACGTTGCTACGCCCAAACAGGAACTCCCAGGCCTTCAGCCCGTAGTAGGACCAGGTGATCAGGGTGGAGAAGGCGAACAGCGCTACGGCGATGGCCAGCACAATCGGGAACCAAGGCAGAACCGTTTCGAAGGCGTCGGATGTGAGGATCACGCCATCCGGCGTTCCCTCGCCAGCCTGTACCTGATCGATACCGGCTTGGAAGCTCGGGGCCCCGGCGATGATGATGGCGAGGGCCGTCATCGTACAAATAACCACGGTGTCGATCAGCGGCTCGAACAGTGCGACGAAACCCTCACTGACCGGACGACGGGTCTTTACCGCAGAGTGCGCAATCGGGGCCGAGCCCAGACCTGCCTCATTCGAGAACGCCGCACGCGTGAATCCGGTGATCATCACACCGATAACACCACCGGCGATGCCCTCTGCCACAAACGCACCCTCGATGATGGAAGCGAACGCTTCCGGCACCTGGCCAAAGTTGCGGAAGATCACGATCAAACAGGCAATCACGTAGACGATGCCCATCGCGGGAACCAACCGGCTCGTAGTGGCACCAATGGACTTGATACCACCAAGGATGACTGCCGCGACGAGGCCGGCCAGGATCAGACCGAAGATCAGGGCGGCGCCATCGCTGCCCATGAATCCGTCTGCTCCACCGGTCACATTGCGGATCTGCGCGAAGGTCTGGTTGGCCTGGAACATGTTGCCGCCCGCAACGCCGAAGATCAGGATGGCGACCGCGAAGATGCCGGTCATGATCTTCGCCGGGACTTTGCCGATCTTGCCGTAGGCGACCATCAGGTACTTGAACGGCCCGCCGGAAACGGTGCCGTCCGGATGTACTTCGCGGTATTTCACACCGAGGGTACACTCGGCGAACTTGGTGCACATACCCAGAAGACCGGCGAGGATCATCCAGAATGTGGCGCCTGGACCACCGATGGCCATAGCGGCACCGACACCGGCGATATTGCCGAGACCGACAGTTCCGGACAGGGCCGAGGTTAGAGCTTGAAAGTGCGGCACTTCTCCGGGGTCGCTGGGAGTGGAGTAGTGTCCGCGGACGACCTCTGCGGAAACCTTGAGGCCACGGAATTGGATAAAGCCTAAATAGATAGTGAAGATGATGCCGGCGGCGATCAGCCACGCGACGACGAACGGGAATTCAAAGCCGCCGATCGAGATGGGGAAAAATACAATCTTCCCAAACCAGAACGCCACAGGCTCGAAAACTGTGTTGATTGATTCTTCAATAGATGTAAGCCACTCGGACTGGGCGAGGGGTGCGATTACGTTTGTTGCCATGGTTCAATAACCAATCGTAAATTGTGACGAATCTCAAACTGAGTGAGTCGATTCTCTCACAATGAGATCAGATTGTGATTGATACCACACATCTCAAATTGGTCAATTTGGCAACCCATTCCGCCGCTTGCCAGCCGTCCTTCGTAACGGTTCAAACATACCGCGATGGCGCCAACGCTGGGAAATGAGGCACTCCGGCAACCATTTCAACCGAAGTGAAGAACGCGTTGCCGAGTTCGGGGGTTCCTGCACGGTTATAACAATTTTGCAACAGACCGGGGATGCCTAATTTTCAAAGACATCGGGGACTCCGTCACGGTCCGCATCGACGCGTTCCTTCGCCTCGACCTTCCGGTACTGCCGGTTCCTTGCACGAAGAACCATGGCTGCCAACAGGGCCGCCAGTAGGGATCCGGTTAGAATGGCCACTTTGGCATAGTCGTCCTGAACCGTTCCGGACCCAAATGCGAGCTCACTGATCAACAGTGAAACAGTGAATCCAACACCTGCAAGAATCGCTACACCGGATATATCGACCCACGATAAATCCGGATCAAGGGTCGCTTTGGTCAACTTGATAACGAGCAGCGTGGCGAGCAGGATTCCGACCGGCTTTCCGACAACCAGCGCGACAACGATTCCCACGGCCACAGGATCGGTCAGCGCTTCAACGAGTCCTGCAATGCCTCCAATGGCGACACCAGCTGAGAAGAAGGCGAACAGAGGGACGGCTACCCCAGCCGAAATTGGACGAAAGCGGTGTTCAAACGTCTCCGCGAGACCGGGACCAGCTTCCGGCCCTCCACCCTGGCGGCTGCGCATCACCGGAACGGCGAAGCCCAGCAAGACTCCGGCAACAGTGGCGTGGACTCCCGAAGCATGGACCAATACCCAAACCAGCACGGCCAGAGGCAGCAGGATGAACCACGCTCCCGACGTCTTCGCGCCGAAGAACTGAGCGTGCTTATGCGCCAGCAGGCCGTATACCCCCAGCGGAATAACCGCCAGCATGAGTGGCGTGAAGCTGATGTCGCTGGAGTAGAAGAAAGCAATGATTGCGATGGCGAGCAGGTCGTCCACGACTGCGAGCGTGAGCAGGAAAATCCGCAGGGCGCTGGGCAGGTGGGACCCAATGACGGCGAGCACGGCAACTGCAAACGCAATATCGGTAGCCGTTGGAATTGCCCAACCCTGCAACGCGTCACGGCCGCCGCCCAGGTTGATTGCCACGTAGATGGCTGCCGGCACAACCACTCCCCCGACGGCCGCAGCGACCGGCACGATGGCCCGCTCGAATTTCCGAAGATCTCCTGCTACGAATTCGCGCTTGAGCTCAAGTCCGGCGAGGAAGAAAAAGATCGCCAGCAAGCCGTCCGCTGCCCACGCGCCCAGGCTCAGTTTCAGATGCCACGGCTCGTAGCCGATCTCGAAGTCCCGCAAAGCGAAGTATGATTCTGAAGCTGGCGAATTGGCCAGGACAAGTGCGACGACGGTCGCGACCAGTAGTAGAACGCCTCCGACGGTTTCTTTTCGCAGAATCGCCGATAGTCGCAGATGCTCAGGGTAAGTGCTCCGGCGGAAAGCACGAGGTGGGGAAGTTGATGGCGTTGGGAAGCGGTCATTCATGGGAGTATCCTCAGGTTTGGCGCGGCAATAATCGCGCCGACCAGACTTCCCGGCTCTCCACTTTCCACCTTACAGGAGTGCGCAGTTTCGGCTCGCTGGATTGATCTGCGGGCAGTCCGGGTCTTCCAGGCTGTAAGCTGGATTGCGCACCGGCGCTGCTGGTGGATTTCTGCGTGAGTAGCTCAGCTGGATAGAGCATCCCTCTCCTAAAGGGAAGGTCGCGGGTTCGAATCCCGCCTCGCGCACTTGTCGAGCTGAACCAGGCGTTACATGGATTGTTCGGAGGACCTTAAGACGGATAGTGGCGTTGCTGACCTCAAAGCGTTCCTGCTTGGCACTTGGCGGATCGAGCGCCGGTTGCTTGACCGCGCGTCCGGCAACTGCGGAACATTTACCGGCACCGCGGTCTTTCACAACGACGGTGCCGGCGGCTTGACCCATGACGAAGCAGGCACGCTGGTCTGGCCTGGTCAGGCAGCGGCGCCAACCACCCGCCGTTTGATTTTGAGACCGACAGGTTCTCCTTCCGCCCTGGACGTATTCTTCGACGATGGCCGTCCGTTCCACCGGCTGGACCTAGCCACCGGAACGGACCACCCTGCTCACCCTTGCTCCCCCGATATCTACCGCGGCTCCTTCCTGGTAGCGGACGCCGACTCATGGAGTTACGCATGGAGCGTGACCGGGCCTGCCAAGGATCTGTTGCTGACCAGCGATCTCCGACGCGACGTGGACCCGAAGCAAACGGGAGCGGAATAAACGCTGTCCAGGTTGTGGTTCCTCCCCCGTAGGCAACTTCCTATGGACCAATCTGAAGGGAATGCATGATGAAGATTGCAATTGTCGGCGGCCACGGAAAGATCGCCATGTCCCTGACCCGCCAGCTCGCGGACCGCGGCGATGAAGTCCTCAGTATTTTCCGCAACCCGGACCACACCTCCGACGTCATTGCGGCCGGAGGAACGCCACTGGTCTTTGACCTGGAACAGTCGGACGCAGACAACCTGGCCAAAAACCTGGACGGTTTCGACGCCGTCGTCTTCGCGGCCGGCGGAGGACCAAACTCCGGCGTTGAACGCAAGCAGACCGTGGACCGGGACGGTTCAGTGCTGTCGGCCAAAGCAGCCGAACTTGCCGGCGTCGACCGCTTTGTACAAATATCCGCAATCAGCGTCGATGAGCCGGTGGGCGACGATGCGAACGAGCAGTGGACGGCATACGTCAAGGCCAAGAAGGACGCCGATGACAGCCTCAAGTCCACCTCGCTGCAGTGGACGATCCTCCGTCCGGGCGGCCTGACCGATGATCCCGGCACCGGAAAGGTCCAGCTGGCGGAAAAGCTTGAGCGCGGACAGATCCCCCGCGAGGACGTTGCGGCCACTGTCATCGCGGTGCTGGACCAGCCCGGATCGCAGGGCCACGTGTGGGAACTTGTCGGAGGCGAAACCCCCGTCGCTGACGCCGTCCGCGCAGGTATTTAGACCTCGGCTTCGGCTTTCTCGGTGGCAGCGACATCGGCCTCGGCCTTGTCCGTCTCCGCCTTGTCCACCGCAAACTGCGTCCGGTACAGCTCGGCGTAGCGCCCATCGGCTGCCAGCAGCTGCGAATGTGTACCGCGCTCGATGATCTGCCCGGCCTCCACCACCAGGATCGCGTCTGCGGCCCGGATGGTGGAGAGCCGGTGGGCGATGACGACGGCTGTACGTCCGGCAAGTGCCTCGGCGAGTGCTGCCTGCACCGCTGCTTCGGAGGTGGAATCGAGCGCGGCGGTGGCTTCATCGAGGATCACGACGCGGGGTTGGGCGAGCAACAGCCGGGCGATGGTCATCCGCTGGCGTTCACCGCCCGAGAGCCGGTATCCGCGCTCCCCGACCACGGTATCGAGCCCGTCCGGCATGGATCGGATAACAGGTTCCAGCCGGGCCCGTTCGATCACGCTCCAGACCTGCTCATCGGTGGCGTCGGGGGCGGCAAGTGTGAGGTTGGCACGGATGGTGTCATGGAACAGGTGCCCATCCTGGGTAACCATCCCGAGCGTGTTCCGCAGCGATTCGAATGTCACGTCCCGCAGGTCCGTGCCCGCCATCCGGACAGCGCCGCCGTCGACGTCGTAAAGCCGCGCCAGCAGGTTGGCGATAGTCGACTTACCGGCGCCGGAAGACCCGACCAGGGCCACCGTCTGGCCGGGTTCGACCCGGAAATTGATCCCATGCAGGACCTCTTCGCCGCCGCGGGTGTCCAATACGGCCACCTCCTCCAATGAGGCGAGCGATACTTTCTCCGCCGAGGGGTAGGCGAAGGTGACGTCGTCGAACTCCACTGCCACGGGTCCGGCCGGAACCTCGACGGCGTCGTCCTTCTCTTTGATCAGCGGGTCGAGGTCAAGGACCTCGAAGACGCGCTCGAAGCTGACCAGCGCGCTCATGACCTCGACCCGGGCGCTGGCCAATGCAGTCAACGGCGCGTAAAGGCGGGTCAGCAGCAGAGCCAACGCGACGACGTCGCCGGCGTTGAGCTGACCGATGATGGCGTAGAAACCGCCGAGACCGTAGACCAAGGCGAGCGCCAGCGCTGAGACCAGTGTCAGCGCCGTGACGAAGGTGAATTGCACCATGGCCGTCTTGACGCCGATATCCTGCACGCGGCGGGCGCGGGTTTCGAACTCTGCTGATTCCTCGTGCGGCCGGCCGAAGAGTTTGATCAGGGTGGCTCCGGGTGCCGAGAACCGCTCGGTCATCTGGGTGCCCATCGCCGCATTGTGGTTGGCAGATTCGCGCTGCAGGGCCGCGAGCCGCTTGCCCATGCGGCGTGCGGGGATGACGAAGACCGGAAGCATGATCAGCGCCAGCAGCGTCACCTGCCAGGACAGTCCCAGCATGACGACGAAGGTCAGCACCAGCGCCACGATATTGCTCACGACGCCGGACAGGGTTCCGCTGAAGGCACGCTGGGCGCCGATGACGTCATTGTTCAGGCGGCTGACCAGAGCCCCGGTGCGCGTCCGTGTGAAGAACGCGATTGGCATTTTCAGCACATGGTCGAAGACGGCGGTGCGCAGGTCCAGGATCAGGGCTTCGCCGATCCGCGAGGAGAGCCACCGGCTGAGGAGCCCGAGACCGGCGTCGGCGATGGCGATCAACGCGATCAGCACCGCAAGCCGGACGACGGTTTCCACCGATTCGGAACTGGTGATCGCATTGACTACCTGACCGGCGAGCAGCGGCGTGGCGACGGCCAAAACCGCGGTGACGACCGAAAGTATCAGGAACCACACCAGCTTCTTCCGGTGCGGAGCGGCAAAACCCATGATCCGCTTCAGCGTGGCCTTATTGAATGGCTTTGCGTCCTTCTTGGCATGGGTGATGCTGTAAAGCGAATGCCATGCCGCCCCTTCCATGCTCATCTGCACGGACCTCCATACCTTGTTATCGCCGCCCGGCAATCTGCGCCGGCGGGTGCCTGCGCCGGAAAGGCGCTGCTAAGAGCCTAAAGCCACAACAGCAGCGGAGGTCATTCCATTCCGGACAGCCACAGACCTGATGCTCACGGAATGGGGTGCGTCATCCGGTGTTGTTCGTCCCGGTGCCGAGTTCCTTATTGACCGCGGGCAGGATCTCGGTTCCCAGCAGCTCGATCGACTCGAGGACCTGCGCCTGCGGCACGGAAGAGAAGTCCAGTTGGAAGATCTGCCGGTCATGTTGCATGAATTCGTGCGTGCGGAGGATCTTTTCCGTGATCTGCTCCGCATTGCCGACAAACAGGGCGCCGCGTTCCGAGGCCTGCATATCGAAGGACTGGCGGCTCGGCGCCGGGAAGCCACGCTCGGCTGAGATCCGGCTCATCGAATCCATCCAGTGCGGGAAGTAGGTTTCGTGCGCCTTCCCGCGCAGAATCAGCCCAACTGAACTGACGCCAACCTTGAGGCTGCCGGCGTCGTGCCCGTTTTCTGTGGCGGTGCGGCGGTAGAGCTGTTGGTGTTGGGCGAAGCTGTTGATGGCGCCGCCGAGCATCGCGTAGATCACCGGCTTGCCCAGAACCGCCGCCCGGACCGTCGACTCGGGAGTTCCGCCGGTGGCGATCCAGATATCGAGGTGCTCCTGCACCGGCCGGGGCAGGATGCGCGCATTCTCCAGCGCCGGGCGGAACTTGCCGTTCCAAGTGATGTACTCGTTTTCGTCCAATTCGAGCAGGAGTTGGATTTTCTCGTTGTAAAGCTCGTCATAGTCGGAAAGATTGGCGCCGAACAGCGGGTAGGACTCGATGAAGGAACCCCGGCCCGCGGTCAGCTCCGCCCGGCCGCCGGAGAGCAGGTCCAGTGTGGCGAACTGCTGGTAGACGCGGACCGGATCCTCGGTGCTCAGCACGGTGACAGCGCTGCCGATGCGGATATTCCTGGTCTGCGCGGCGGCCGCGGCCAACACCATCGCCGGCGCGGAAACGGCGTAATCGGGCCGGTGGTGCTCGCCGATCCCGAAGTACTGCAGCCCGACCTCATCGGCGAGTCTGGCGCGTTCCAGCAGATCCGCCATCCGCTGCTGAGGCGATGTCCTCTCCCCAGTGAGTGGATTTGGGTGGATGTCGCCAAAGCTGAAGATTCCGAGTTCCATACTGGCCGCAACTACCCGCGAATCGCTTCTATTTCCGGCCCAGCAAGACGGCCTCGTACGACGTCGTCTGTTTCCACAGCGCCTCGGCGACGGCGGCCACCGCGGGCTGGCGCAGTGAGTCCGCCCGCAGCACCATCCAATAGGGCAGCTCCTCCTTGAAGTCGTCGGGCAGGAGCCTGACCAGATCCGGGTGCCGGTCGGCCATGAAGCAGGGCAGGAACCCCACTCCGGCGCCGGCCCGGGTGGCCTCCACGTGGACGAACACGTTGGTGGACGTCAGCGAGTCCCGCATCGAGGGCACCAGCCGGCGCGGTGCGTCCAGGTCGTCCACCTGAAGCATCGAGTCGACGAAGTAGACCAGCGGGTGCTCCTTCAGCTCCTCCGGCGTCGAAGGCGTTCCATGCTCTGCCAGATAGCTGCGGGAGGCATACATTCCCAGCATGTAAGGACCCAGGCGGATGGCTTCCGCCCGGTGGACTTGCGGCTCCCCCACCACGACCTCGATATCGAGCCCGGACCGCTGCTGGAGAGCCCGCCTGGTGACCGTTTCGATCTCCACACTGAGTCCCGGATGCTGCCGGCGCAGAGACGCAACGGCCGGCGCCGCGATGTAGGCGCTGAAACCGTCCGTGGCGGACATCCGGACCACTCCCGTAAGACGGTCTGCCTCTTCGTCGCTGCCGTTCAACCGGCCGACGGCCAGTTCGACGTTTTCGGCGGCCAGAACCGCCCGCCGGCCGAGTTCGGTCAACTCCCAGCCGCCCGACGCGCGGGAGAGAACCCGCGCACCCAGATTCTTCTCCAGTGCCGCGATCCGGCGCGAAACGGTGGTGTGGTTCAGACCAAGGTCTTCGGCCGCGGCGGTAAACCGTCCGGACCGGGAAACGGCGAGGAGAACCAGCAGGTCATCAGGATTCGGCGGCGTGCGTTGCGGCGGCGTGCGCTTCGGGAGCGGTACGTTCATTCTGCAATTCTGCACCCCATGGTGATGCTCTCCGTAGATCGGCGGCTCTTCCGGGCATTCGACAACCTGCCAGACACGATTCGACGTCGATTACCGGCGCTTCCGAGAATGTTCTACGATGTGTAGAAGTTACTGTTTCTACGACCTGTAGAAGACTTAGGAACTCGCGTCGGACACCGCATTTCCCCGTCCGGCTCTTCGGTTGTGAGGACGGCTGATGGAAGCTCTGGAACTGGCCCGCTGGCAATTTGGTATCACCACGGTGTACCACTTTCTGATGGTGCCGCTGACGATCGGCCTTGGCCTGGTCGTCGCCGTCATGCAGACCATGTGGGTCCGCACCGGCAAGGCGCAATATCTGCGGATGACGAAGTTCTGGGGCAAGCTCTTCCTGATCAACTTCATCATGGGCGTAGCCACCGGCCTGGTCCAGGAGTTCCAGTTCGGCATGGCGTGGAGCGAATACTCGCGCTTCGTCGGTGATGTCTTCGGAGCCCCGCTGGCGATGGAGTCCCTGCTGGCGTTCTTCGTGGAGTCGACGTTCCTCGGCCTGTGGATATTCGGCTGGGACCGGCTACCCAAAAAGCTCCACCTCGCAACAATCTGGTCTGCGGCGCTGGCCTCCATCATGTCCGCGTATTTCATCCTCGCCGCGAACTCGTGGATGCAGCACCCGGTCGGCGTGGAAATGGTCGACGGCCGTCCGGTCTTGAACGACATCTGGGCTGTCCTGACCAACAGCACCCTCCTCGTCGCCTTCCCGCACACCATATTCGGTGCCTTCTCCGTGGCGGGCGGCTTCCTGCTCGGCATCAGCTGGTACCACCTGTGGAAGCGCCGCAAGGACGGCATCGACGTGGTGGACGACGGCGGCAAGGTACTCGTCGGGGACGTCAAGGCCACCGGACGCGACGCCGCCGACCATCACGTCTGGCTCCGTTCGCTGCGGATAGGTGCCGTCGTCGCCGTCGTATCCTTTGCCGGTGTCGCCGTCACAGGCGATCTGCAAGCGAAGCTCATGTTCGAGCAGCAGCCGATGAAAATGGCCGCCGCGGAGGCCGCCTGCCACGATGGAACCGGCTTCTCCGTCCTGTCGGTGGGCAATCTCGGTTCGCAGAACTGTGACGACATTGTCGCCGTCGTCGAGATCCCCGGCATGCTCTCCTTCATGGCCAACGGCGACTTCGACACCGAGATCCAGGGCGTGAATTCGCTACTGCCCGAGTACCAGGAGAAGTTCGGCACGCACCTTCCGAACAACCCGATCTACGGCGAGCGCGCGGGGACGAAAATCGATTACGTCCCGGTCATGGAGGTCACGTACTGGGGCTTCCGCATCATGATCGGGTTCGGAGCCATCGCCGCCGCCGCTGCCGCCGCAGCCCTGTATGTCACGCGCAAGGGAACCGTGCCGCAGTCGAAGTGGCTGATGCGCCTGGCCGTATTCGGGATCCTCGCACCCTTCGGCGCCAACTCGGCCGGCTGGATCTTCACCGAGATGGGCCGCCAACCTTTCGTCGTCGCCCCGAATCCGGACCCGAACGGTATCGACAACGTCTTCATGTTCACGGCGGCGGCCGTCTCGCCCGGCGTATCCGCGGGCGAGCTGCTGACCTCGCTGATCGCCTTCACCACTGTCTACGGCGTCCTGCTGGTTGTGGAGGTCAAGATGCTCTTCACCTACGTCCGCGGCGGCGTCCCCTCTGCCATGCCGGAACTGCTCGCCGACGCAAAGCACCCGCCCGACGGCGGCGACGGCACCGGCGGCGATGGCTCCGGCGACCACGGCAAGGACAAAGACGATGTGCTCGCCTTCGCCTACTGACCCGGCCACGTCGAGAACGGACCTCCTCGCCGACGACGGTGGTTGGCGCCACCGTTTTCGACGCGCAGGACCGTCTTCGGCGTTTCCGCCTGCCCCCTGCTCTTCACCATTGCCGAATCTACTGGAGAACTGAGATGGAATTCCTGCCAACCCTCTGGTTTGTCATCATCGCCTACCTGTGGACCGGCTACCTCCTGCTGGAGGGCTTCGACCTGGGCGTCGGGATGCTGATGAAGCTGTTCGCCCGGAACAATAGCGAACGCCGCGTGCTGCTGAACACGGTCGGTCCGGTCTGGGACGGGAACGAGGTTTGGCTGATCACTGCCGGCGCCGCCACCTTCGCGGCCTTCCCGCTCTGGTACGCCTCGCTGTTCTCCACCCTGTACCTGCCGCTGCTGGCCGTGCTGATCGGGCTCATTTTCCGCGCCGTCGCGTTCGAGTACCGGGGCAAAGTCGATTCGGCCGCCTGGCGGAACCGCTGGGACTGGGCGATCGCCCTCGGTTCGTTCGTGTCGTCCTTCGGCGTAGGTGCCGCCTTGGCGCTGACCACCACCGGTCTGCCGATTAACGCGAACGGCGACCGCGAGGGCGGCCCCTTCTCCTGGTTCAGCGGCTACGCCCTGCTGGGCGGCTTCGGCGTCGTCCTCTTCTGCCTGGTCCACGCCGCGGCCTTCCTGGTCCTGAAGACCGACGGCGATATCCGCGTCCGTGCCCGCCGGTTATTGCTGAGGTGGATGCCGGTGGGGCTGTTGCCGATGGCGGCGTGGGCGATCGTGGTCCATCTCGACGGCGGCAAGGTCGCCACCTGGCTGACTCTCGGCGTCGCGGTGGCCGGCGCGGTTTTCGCCTGGCGGATGGCGTCGCGGCAGCGGGACGGTTTGAGCTTCACCGGTATGGCGGTTTTCCTTGCCGGCGGCACCGCGACCATCTTCACCGCCGCCTTCCCCGTCGTCCTGCCCTCGACCATCAGCAGCGCGTTCGATCTCACGGTCACCAACGCGTCGTCGTCGGACTATACGTTAACGGTGATGAGCGTGGTCGGGCTGATCGGGCTGCCGGCGGTGCTCGTCTACCAGGGCTGGACCTACTGGGTGTTCCGCCGCCGGGTCAGCAGCGGCAGCATTCCGCAGGCGCACTCGGTGACCGCACAATGAAACCCGTCCTGACGGTCAGCGCCACCAGCCGGCGCGCGCTTTACCTGCTTGGCCTGCTAGCCGCCCTCAAGGCCGCCGGTCTGGTCCTGATCGCCCAGGCCGTCGCCACCGGAATCGCGTCGCTGGCCGCGGGTGCGGTCGATTGGACCGGACTCCTCGCCGAAGGCATCCTCGGGGCCATCATCCGCTCGGTCGCCGTCTGGGGCCAGGAATCCACCGCGCAACGGGCCGCCGCCGGGGTGAAGGAAGAGCTCCGCTCCGCGTTGACCACCAGGGTGATGGACGACGGCGGCAGGGCGGCTGGATTGGGCACCGGCGCCTTGAGTGTGCTGCTCACCCGGGGACTGGATGGGCTGGATAACTACTACACCAAGTACCTTCCGGCGCTGGTCACGTGTGCGGTTGTTCCGCTGCTGATCGGTGCGCGTATCTTGTTCGCCGACTGGATCAGCGCCGTCGTCGTCGTGCTGACCGTGCCGCTGGTGCCGGTGTTCATGGTCCTGATTGGGCTGCACACACAGGACAAGGTCCGGGAGGCGTCGTCGTCACTGGACCGTCTCTCCGACCACCTGCTCGAGCTCGCACGCGGGCTGCCGGTGCTGGTGGGGCTTGGCCGTGCCGGCGCGCAGACCAGGGCACTGCGCGACGTAGCCGACCAATACCGCTCCCGCACGATGGAGACGCTCAAGGTCGCGTTCCTGTCCTCGCTGGCGCTGGAGCTGATTGCGACTATCTCCGTTGCGGTGGTGGCGGTGTTCATTGGCATTCGGCTCCTGCACGGGGATATGAGCCTGGAATTTGGCCTGCTCGCGCTGATTCTCGCGCCGGAATGCTACCAACCGCTCCGCGACCTCGGTGCCGCGCACCATGCCAGCGAGGATGGACTGGACGCGCTGGAACGAACCCGGCAGGTAACGGAGGCGCCGCCTGTCCGGCGGCTGGTTCCGGACGGTTCAGGCGGGCATCAGCGGGGCCGTGACCTGACGGTTCGTGGATTGTCCATCGGGTATGAAGGCCGGGACGGCAATGTGGTCGAGAACCTGGACTTCACGGTGCCATCAGGTTCGATCACAGCATTGTCCGGCCCCAGCGGCAGCGGCAAAACGTCCGTTCTGGAGGTATTGGCCGGACTGCGGGGTGACGGTCCTGGCTCCCGGGTCTCCGGCACCATCACTGGAGCGGACCGCGGCTCGATCGCCTGGATCCCCCAGCATCCTGTGCTGACCGCTGCCACTGTCGCCGAAGAGATTGGACTCTACTCAGGCCTGGCGGATGACCAGGAACGACGAGACGCCGCCGTCCGAGCCCTCGACAAACTCCACTCGGCGGCCCTGCTCGACACTCCGACCGGCGAACTCAGTCCGGGTGAGTTGCGGCGCGTGGCTGTGGCGAGGGCGCTGGCCCGGCTGGAGAACACTGATGCTGACCTGTTATTGGCGGACGAGCCGACGGCACACCTGGATGATCCCAGTGCCCGCGCCATCGAGTCCGCGCTGGCGGCGTTGCGTGGCCGGGTCACGATGGTGTTCATCGCGCACAATCCGGAGACCGCTGCGCTCGCAGACCAAGTGATTCCGGTGGGGGTGTGGACCGAATCAACCACGAGCGCCGCAGAGCACACCGTGCAGTCCCGCAAGCTCGGCTACGACGGGACCGCCGCCGTCGGACCCTCGTCGACGTTGCCGGAAACGCCGGATCCGGCCCCAGCGCCCGCCGCGAAGCAACCCGTGCTGCGGAATCTGGCAATGCTGCGGCCCTGGAGCCGGCAATTCGTCGCCGCCCTGCTGTTCGGCACCGGGGCTGCCCTGTTCGCCGTGGCGCTGACCGCACTGTCCGGCTGGTTGATCGTACGAGCCAGCGAACAGCCGCCCATCCTGTATCTTCTGACCGCAATTGTGGGAGTCCGTTTCTTCGGGATCGGCCGCTCGGTACTGCGCTACTGCGAGCGCCTGCGCCTGCACGACGCGGTTTTCCAGAGCACGAACGCCCTGCGGCTCCGGCTGTGGAACGGACTGCTCGAGCGCCCGGCGGCCTGGCGGAAGCTGGCCCGCGGCGGTGGTGTACTGGAGAAGCTCGTGGGCGATGTCGATGAGCTCCGCGATCTGGCCCCGCGGGCGGTATTCACCCCGTTGGTCGGATTGGCGACGGCGGCCGTCTCGTGCGTCGTTACCGCTGTCTGGTTGCCAGCCGGGCTGCCGTGGCAACTGTTGCTGTCCGCCGTCTGCCTGTTCGCCGCGCCGGCGCTGGCTCTCGCCGCCGACCGTGCCGCCCGCCGTGCCGCAGTTGAGGTGAAGGCGAGCATGTTGAACGCTTCGTCCCGGATGCTGGCCGCAGCGGAAGATCTGACCGCCAACGCTGTGGCGGACACCGTGCGCGACGACGCCGGGAAGCTCGACTCCGATCTCACGGCAAGGCTGCAGCGCAGCGCCTGGGCACAAGGTCTGGCGAACGCGCTAACCGCCCTGGCCTGTTCCCTGAGCGCCTTGGCCATGCTTGGCGCCGCGGACGACGTTCCCGCCGGGGTCGCCGCCGTCGTCGTTCTGATGCAGCTGGCGCTGATAGAACCGTTCGCTGCAGTCAACACCGCCGCACAGCAACTCGCAGCCTGGCGCGCCGTAGGCGAACGTGTGCTGCCCGAACTCGGATCCGCCCGGGTGCCGTCCGATAACGCCCCACGCAACGTCTGCGCGTTTCGGGCCTCGGACAAGGTCCTGGAACTCCGCGACGCCGGCTACAGCTATCCCGGACAGAAGTCACCGGTTTTCTCGTCCCTGTCACTCGAGGTGGGGCGTGGCCGGTGGTTGGCGGTGACAGGTCCTTCCGGGAGTGGAAAATCGACCCTGCTCGGCGTGCTGCTCGGATTCCTGCCGCTCGACCGTGGAAGCTATCTGACGGCGAACGTCTCCGCAGACTCAGCCGTTTCAGCAGGCACCATCCCGCGCGTCGCGTGGTGCCCCCAGGAGGCGCACCTGTTCAACTCGAGCATCCGGGCCAATCTCGTCCTTGCCCGCAGTGCAGGCGATCCTCCCTCGGAGGCGGAGATCCATTCCGCTCTGGACAGCGTCGGCTTAGGCGGCTTCGTCCGCGGCCTGCCGGACGGGACCGCTACCTCGATCGGACCGGGCGGCGCCTGGCTGTCCGGTGGTCAAAGGCAGCGCCTGGCCGTGGCGCGCGCCCTGTTGACCGAGGCCGACGTCGTACTCCTTGACGAACCGACGGCGCATCTGGACCGCGGATCCGCTCGGCAGCTCATGACCGATCTGCGCCGCGGCCTGGCCGGGAAGTCCGTCGTGATGGTGACGCACAGTCCTGAGGACGCGGCGGTCTGTGACGACTTGCTCGAACTGAAACTCGACAGTGCGGCAACCTCCAACAGGGAACTGCAGTTCCAAACGGTCTAGATCGCTTCCATTTGGGACATTTCGACATGCGCGCGCAGGGTTAAATGTCCCAACTCGAAGCATTCTCGAATCCCCGAGAGGATGGGCCCGCGCGAGAGGTGAAATCATCGACGGCGGCAGCGCGAGGATGGCGAAGAACCATTATCGAATCCCTCAGACGATCCGTTCCGGATGGGAGTACGCATTCAGGGAGGTCCCGCGGCTGAAGCCCACCAGGGTCATCCCCACCGATTCGGCGAGCTCGACGGCCAACGAGGAGGGTGCGCTCACGGCGGCCAGGGCCGGAATGCCCGCCAGGTACGCCTTCTGCACCAGCTCGAACGAAGCCCGGCCGGAGACCTGCAGCACCGTTTGGGCAAGCGGCAGCCGTCCCTCGCGCAACGCCCAGCCCACGACCTTGTCGACCGCATTATGCCGGCCGACGTCTTCACGCAGGCAGAGCAGTTCGCCATCGGCGTTGAAGAGACCTGCCGCGTGCACGCCGCCCGTCCGATCGAAAACCTTCTGCCGCTTCCGCAGGTTGTCCGGCAGCCCGGCCAGCACCTGCACCCCGATCTGCAGCGGATCTGTGTCGATCGCAAAACGGGACGTCTTCCGCACAGCATCAATGGACGCCGTCCCGCAAATGCCGCACGAGCTGCTGGTGTAGACATGCCGCTCCAGACTGGTATCCGGCGGCGCCACACCTGGAGCAAGCTGGGCCTCGATGACGTTGAACGTTTGCCGTCCGGTCTCGTCCTCCCCGGCGCAGAAACGCATCGTCGAGAGCTGTTCCGCTTCGGATATGATCCCCTCGGAGACCAGGAAACCGGCCACCAGATCGAAGTCGTCGCCCGGCGTACGCATGGTTACCGAGAACGGTGTGCCGTTGACGCGGATCTCCAGCGGCTCCTCCGCCGCCGTCGTGTCCTCACGGGTGCGCACCGGGCCTCCGACGGTGAATTTCGTGACCTTTATGCGCTGTGTAACTCTGCCCATGTTTCCTCCGTCCGGGCCAATAATGAAACTCTACCGGCCACCGGCGCGGTCGGTTACTCGGTCGGGATCTTCCACGGCAACGGGACCGTTGTCACGCTCTCGCCCGCCGTCAGCCCGTCCGCCGGAACCACCATGACGCCGTCGGCCGTGGCCAGCCCCCGCATCATCCCGGAGCCTTGCCAGTTGGAAGGCACGGCCATGCCATCCTCAAGCGTGAAGGAGATCAAACGGTCGCGGCCCGGCATTCCCGGCATGTCCTGGCCGGCGACGACGGCACCGAGCAGCGGCTGCGGCGCACCCTGGATGCCGGCCAACAGCGGACGGACCAGTGTCAGGATGGTCATCATCGCGGCGAGCGGATTACCCGGCAATCCCACGATGTAGCGCCCGTCCGGCAGCCTGGCAAGCAACCCGGGATGGCCCGGACGGATCGAGAGCCCGTCAATCAGGATCTCCGCCTCCAGCTCCGTCAACGCCGCCCGCAGATGATCGGCATGCGAAATACCCGTTCCGCCGGTGGTGATGACGACGTCGGCTCCCCCCTCGCGGATTGAGGCGACGTTACTGGCCTGCCCCGCCAGGGCCTGGACCACATGATGCAGGTTGTCCGCGATCCGGTGCTGGGCCACCACATGGCCGCCCAGCATGCTGATGAAGGAAGGCAGCTGTGGTCCGAAGGTGTCCCGGACCTGGCCCGGTTCAGGCCGTCCTGAATCGACCACCTCATCACCTGTCAAAACAAGCGCAACCTGTGGCGCCCGCAGGACCGGCAGGTCATCATGGCCGCAAACGGCCGCGAGGGCAACGTGGGCCGGTGACACCACCGTGCCGGCGGTCAGCACCGTCTCCCCCTCGTAAGCTTCTTCCCCGGCCGGGCGGATGTGCTGGCCAGGTTCAGGTTCGCCGGGCCTGGCCTTCTCGTTCACGGACAGCTTCGCGTTTTCAATCCGGGCATGCTCAGCCCGCAACACCGACGTCGTCCCACCCGGGATCAGGCCACCGGTCACGATCGAACAGGCCTGTCCGGATTCCAGTTCCTGCGCATACTCGCGCAGCTCCCACGGACCGCGTCCGCAGACGGCCCAACCATCCATCGCCGCGGAGTCGTAATGCGGCACCTCCATCAGCGCCAGCATGTCCTCCGCGAGGGTGTGGCCGATCGTCTCGGCAAGCGGGAGGGTCTGCGGAACCTTCGACTCCGGCAACTGGAACGCAAAGTTGAAGGCATCGGTCCAGTTCGGTTGCACCAAATGTTCAGCCATCAGGGCTTCCTCCCTTCCGGCGTGCCGCCGCCAAATGTGGCCTGGACTGCCTCCTGCGCCTGGGCAGCGGAGGCGTCCTCTCCCGCTGTATCGAGCCCGCTTCCGTCTCCAGCGCCTTCTCCACGCCCGGCGTCGGCCCCACTTCCACGTTCGCCAGCGTTTGGACCGCCTCCGGCACCCGGCCCGCTGCCGCCGTCGTCGTCCTGCTTTGCTTCACGCACCAGCCGGCGCGCAACTTCACTGGCGGAGCGGATCGCGACGTCGTCCGAAGCCTGTCCGGTGGCCGATGCACAGCCGGCGGCATAACCGACAATGAAGGTGGTCAGCGGAGCCGCGGGCCGCACCACCGCATGCGCCGCCTCGCCGGCAAGGGCCAGCACCTCGTCAATATCGACCTCGAGTCCCTGCAGTTCCAGTGCTTCTATCAATTTCCGGCACCACGGTTCAAGAATCTGTTTCTGGTCAGTCAAGGCCCATCTCCTTTTGCTTGCACAGCCGCTGCCGGTTGCTGGACAGCTTATGCCGGACCGTCGATGCCGAACGTCCGCGCATCGTCCCAGGTGTCGACGTCGCGGGTAGCGGGCGCGGCAACGGTGACCGGCACTACCTGCAGACTAGCAACCAGCCGGAAGACTGACATCCCTGTGACGCCGCCGCCTTCGCGCCGCTGCCGCACAGCCTCCGTCAGCGCGGACCTCTTATACAGTGCAGCGAGCGGCTGCAGCTTGCCCATTTCGTCCTGCGCCATCACACCGTCCGCACCGGAGGTCGCCGCGCCCTTTTCGGTCCGGGCCAGCGACGCGGTTGCCGTCAGGAGATACTGCATGGCGGTGCGGGCGTAGGGCATATCGCAGGCCAAAACGGCGGTATATTCAGCAGTGCTGCCGGCCAGTGCATCCACTCCCGCGGCGATGGCGGAGGCAGGACCGGAAAACGGTGGATCCTCCCGGGCACACCGCACGCCCTCCGGCAGCTCATCAGCAGAAAAGGGACCAACGACGACGACGGTGCCGGCCCCCTCGACGGCGGCCAGGGTGCGCGCAAGGAGCGTGCCGCCGTCGAACATCAACGACGCCTTGTCCACGCCGCCAAGGCGGGACGAACGGCCCCCGGCCAGGATGATGGCGTCGAAGTCGACGCTGTCGACGGGGTTACGCGGCATTGGGGCTACGCTGCATTATTAAGGAATTCCGTCCATTGTGGAGCCGGCCGTTCGAGCTCCTTGATCCGCCAGCGGGATCCGCGCGGGGGTTTCGGAAGCACCCGCAGCTCCCATCCCATCTCGCGGAGAGTGTGATCGTCTTTGGCATTATTGCAGCGCAGGCAGCAGGCGACGAGGTTCTCCCAGGTTTCGGCTCCGCCGCGCGACTTGGGAACAATGTGGTCAATGGTGCTGGCCGGCTTGCCGCAGTAGCCGCAGAGGTGGTTGTCCCGGCGGAGGACTCCGCGGCGCGTTACCGGGGCACCTTCGCGGTAGGGAACCTTCACGTAGCGATTGAGCAGGATGACGGAAGGCCGGGCCAGGATTTCGTTGGGCCCCACAACGGGATCGCCTGCCTCGGCAATAATGCTCGCCTTGCCGCCGAGCACAAGAACGATCGCCCGGCGGAAGGTGACAACCGCCAGCGGCTCATATCCAGCATTGAGAACGAGTGTGCGCATGCACATACCTCTTCGCGCCGGACCTGCGGCCACTGCACCGGTTGTGCCGGTTCAGTGCCCGCGGGTCTTGGATCAACAAGCCAAGAGTAAACGAGATCTGACCCGGTGTGCCAGTTATTCACCGCTGCGGCACGACCGAGGCCCGGCGGAAGCGGCGACGGGGGCCGCCGCGAGCCATCGGAGAAACGACGAAAGGCCCCCGCCGCAGCGGGAGCCTTTGCCTTTAATACTGTCCGGTCAGGACGGGATCCGGTGGAATTAGCCGTTCACGTGAATGTAAACCGGGCCGGAGCCGACATTGACGGAAGCCAGAACGGTCTTGCCGCCTTCCCAGCCGCCATGGACGGCCTGGCCGTTCCCGACGTAGACCGCGATGTGGGCCATGCCCATGCCGCCGTCCGCGTAGTAGACCAGGTCACCCGGCTGGGCCTGCGAGGCGCTGACCTGGGTGCCGAGGGAGAAGTAGGAGTCCGGCCAGCCGTGGTGGTTGATGCCGACGGCGGCGAGGGCGTTGGTGACCAGCATGGTGCAGTCCTGGCTCACGCCGAGCTGCGCGTACGCAGCGGAGGCAATCCCCGCGGCAACTCCGCTGGAGGAAGGAGCCTTCTGCTGCGCGGGCTCCGGCGTCGACTTGGCGGCGGGCTGCGTGGAAGCGGTGCTTGCCGTGTCTGCGGTGGCAGCGGGCGCAGGCTCGCTCTGGGCAGGTGCTGGTGCTGGTGCAGGAGCCGGCGCCGGGGTCTCCACGGGTTCCGCGACGACGGGCTCGACGTCGTTGGACTGCGGGGCAACAACCGGTTCCGGTGCTTCCACGACCGGAGCGGGGGCCGAGCGGACATCCGGACGGTCGAAGGAGATCTTCGCGGCAGCGGGAGCGTTCACCTGGATGGCGGAAGCGGTCTGGATCTGCAGTTCCGAAGCCGCCGAAGCCTCGCGGTTGATGTCTCCCTGGGCAGCGGTCGCGGAAACGCCGGTGACTAGGACCATTCCGGATGCAGCAGCGACGACAGCGGCCTGGCGGCCCATGCTGCCGGCGTTGGAGCTGACCGCCTTGGCGATGCTGCTCAGTGCGGTGGGTTGGGCCGGTGCCCGGTGGCGGGCAATGGTTGCGCTGGTCGACATTGTGGAATGCGCTCTCTTTCGATTTCTAGCTGGTCACAGCCTGCGGATACTAATGGCGGTGGAATTGCAGCGGGCCACCGTTCCCGTCGAAGCTTTTGGGGCCCTACGGGAGGGTGTAGAAACCCGAGACCGGCATGGCGCTGACCGAGTGGAGCTGGGTGCCGTCGCTGGGGTTCAGGGCCGAGATCATCTGGCCATTGCCGACGTAGATACCGACATGTGAGCCACCACTCTGCACCACCAGGTCGCCCGGCTTCGGGTTGCTGGTGGGAGTCATGACCGACCACTGGTTGGTGCGGGGAATGCTCAGGCCTGCCTGGGCGTAGGCCCACTGCACGAAACCGGAGCAGTCCCAGCCGGCGCTCGGGCTGGTTCCGCCGTAGACGTATGGGTTGCCGACTCCGGCGTAGGCCGCGCCGGCAACGCTCGAGTTACCGGCCGAAACGGCTGCAGCGGGATCGGGCTTGGGCTCAGGCTTGGGAGCCTCTTCCACCACGGGTTCCGCAACAGGAGCAGGCGCTTCGACGTCGATGGCGGCGGCTGGTTCTGCGGTTTCGGTGGACTGGACGCTCACCTCGACGGGGGCGGCGGGAGCTGCCGGAGCGGCTTCGGAAGTGACGGAGGCACGCTCGAAGGAAATCCTGGCATCGGCCGGGACGCTGACGTCCACGGTCTCCGGCTGGGCTGCGGTGACAGCGGTGAAGGCGTTCGCTTCGCGCTCGGCGCCGGAAGCCTGCGCCGGCACTCCAACGGTCAGGACCAGACCCGAAGCTGCGGCGATAACGGCTGCCTGGCGGCCCATGGATCCGGCGTTGGATGACACTGCCTGCGAGATTACCGCAAGCGGATTACTGCGCACCCGGGCAGCACGATGGCGGCCCAAAGTAGAGCTTGAAGACACGTCTGTAGCCTCTCCCATAGCCTGCGGGGTGAGCTGTCGGATTCGGATGGGAGTCACCCGGCCGCACGGCATCAAGGGAAAAATTCCTCGTGACGCCGGTACGGCTTAACCCCTAGGACTTCTTGCGAAGCCCGATAATGGTTCCCCCGCCTCTGCCAGACGAATAAGTTGCGAATGGACCTTGGCACAGTGGCAGAGTTAGGCAATCTGTCCAAGGGTGCCAAACCCCTCTGGAAATTGGCACGAGTAAGACGGTACCCCAGTTCGAGATCGATGTCACGCTGAGGTCACGGGGAGGTGTCATTTCGATACATCCCGGTAACGGCTGCCCTCAGGTCGGCCGGGAGTAACCGCTGGTCAGAGGGCGGATACCGTGGCAGGAGTGGGCTAAAAAAATAAATCGGACATTATCTCCGTGTCGGCGCATCCCGGGCATGTTGCGCCTTAAAGCCGAATGCACCGCCGGACAAATCCGACGGTGCATTCGAGAAGGTTCCGGCGGACCGGTTCCTGCCTGTGAAGGCTGTCTTACATGGTGTAGAAGCCCATCACCGACATGGCGCTAACGTCATGGACGAGAGTGCCCTGGCTCGGGTTCAAAGCGCTGACCATCTTGCCGCCACCGATGTAGATGCCGACGTGGCTTCCACCGTTCTGGACGACAACGTCACCCGGCTGCGGGTTGCTGGTCGGCGTCATGGAGTGCCACTGGTAGGTACGCGGCAGGTCAATGCCGTTCTGGGCGTAGACCCACTGAACGAAGCCTGAGCAGTCCCAGCCGGCGCTCGGGCTGGTGCCACCGTAGACGTACGGCGAACCAACCATGGACTGGGCGGTGCCGGCGATTCCTGCGGTGGAGACGGACGCTCCAAGCGCCTGAACCCCTCCGCTGGAGGCCGTGCTCAATCCGGTGGTGTTATCCGGTGCGGCCGGAGCCGGCGCCGGCGCAGGGGCCGGAGCGGGAGCAGGTGCCGGTGCCGGAGCAGCCGCCTGGGCGGGTGCCGGAGCAGGTGCAGGTGCCGGAGCCGGGTTGCCCGCCAGCTTAATAGTATCGCCCGGGTAAATGACGGAGTTCCATCCGAGGCCGTTGAGCGAGAAGACTGTCTGCAGGCTGACGTTATTGGCTGCAGCGATCTTTCCCAGCGTGTCACCGGACTTCACGGTGTAGGAGCCCGAGGTGGAAGCGCTGGTGGAAGCCACTGCCGAACCTGAGAACTCAATGCTGTCGCCGGGATAGATGACCGAGTTTGCACCGAGTCCGTTCAGCGAGAACAGTGACTCAACGCTGACGTCATGCTGAGCGGCGATTTCGCTGAGCGTGTCGCCCGACTTGACGGTGTGCTCAGCGGCATTTGCCGGAACGGCAAGGCCGAACATCATGCCGGATGCGGCAGCAACCACTGCTACCGGACGGCCGATGGCGCCTGCATTGGAGGAGACCGCTTTGGAAACGGACTTCATGGGGCTGACCGGAGTCGCGCGGTGGCGAGCAAGGTTAGGATTTTTGGACACGTTGATTGCCTCTCCCAATGCCTACGGAGTTAGCTGTCGGGTTCGGATGGGAGCCACCCGGACGTATAGGCGCACTACAACGTGCACGCTACCTATGCGTCTTAACCCCAAGGACTTCTGACGAAGCCCGCTATTTGGTTCCCCCGCCCCTGTCAGATGCTGTTGCGAACGGACCTTGCGACAGTGACAGGGTTAGGCAATCTGTCCAAGGGCGCCGACGCTACTGGAAGCCGGCACGCGGATCAGCCTACATCACGGAACGGTAACTTGTCACACTTCGGTCACGACACGCCGATTCGCGGCGTTTCGCCCCACCGCGGTGCTATGCGCTCCGCCCGGTTACAGCCATCCAAGTGGGTCGACAGTCTGCCCGTTGACCACGACTTCAAAATGCAGGTGACACCCGGTGGACGCTCCGGTGGTACCGCTCACTCCGACGGTCTGCCCGCGGGAAACGGACTGGCCAGCGGAGACAGCAATAGAGGAGAGATGGTTATAGGTGGTTTCGAGTCCACCGCCGTGGTCGACGACGATGCGGTTACCGCCGCCGAAGGGGTGCCAACCCGCTTCCTTGACGACGCCCTCGGCTGCCGCGGCAACCTCAGTACCGCAGGCAATGCCGAAGTCCTGGCCGGTATGCATTTCCCCGGCAAAACCGGTGATTGGACTTGTCCGGTAACCAAAACTGGAGGTCATATTCGAAGCTGGTACGGGCATGTCGAGGCTTCCCTCGGAAGCGGCCGGTTCGGCTTCGCCTGCGGCCGCGGTCATCACGCTGGCCAGTTTTTTCTCGGGATCAAAACTGCTGGTGACATCGGAACGGACGAAGGAAACGGTGGCGTTGTCGGAAGCCTTTACCGTGGATACTCCATTCGAATCCGGCGATGTGGTTGCGGCAGCGGATGCCGTCAGTGTCTTCTGTGCTCTCTGCGCTTCTGCCGGCTCACCGGCGGCGGTCACTGTCGCCGTCGGAACCGCCACTGCCATTGCCAGCCCGGAAGCGGCGACGACGATGGCCGCCTTCTGCCCCACGCCACCCATGGCCTGGGTGGCCGCCAAAGAGATTTGTCCCAGCTGGTTCCGGTTGCGCCGTGCAGCGCGATGGGCATCCCTAGGGCGCGACTCCACAACGGAAGCGGACGCGCGGCGGCGCCCGTGTAGCTTATGCCTCGACAAAGCTGTTCCTCTCGTACCGGCCTGCGGAGTTAGCTGTCGGATTCGAGTCTGAGAGCGACTCGGCCCGCGCTAAACGCACAGCCCAGTACCGCCTTGCGGTTCAGGATGCGCGTTCTGCCGGGCTTCACCCCAAGATGCACCTGCTGATTCCAGCTGGAATCCGCAGTTCTGCACCGATTGGTGGGTCCCCCGCCCCTGCCGTAATGATTGGAAGCTGATCCGCCGGCAGGGTTCGGCATACAGATCAGCTGACGCTTTACGGATCAGCGCCAGTGATCAACTATAGGGCTTCAAATCCGAAAGAGACACTTCCGTTATTGAGTGTTGTGGATAACAATCCGTCAGGACATGGAGACGAAAATGTGCGCGGCGACTTCAGGAGGGAGTTCCAGTGCACCCTCGATTCCCGGCACGCGCACGGAGATGTAGTCGCCGGCCCGCTGCAGGGTGATTTCGGCACCCGGGTGCAGGCCGCCGTCGTCGAGTTGCCCCAAGAGTTCCGGCTCCACCTGGATGGGCTCGGAGAGCCGGCAGATGACCACCTTGGACTCCGGCGTATAGCGCGGCATGGCGTCCAACAGGGTGATGACACCATCCGAAAACGCGCCGGCCGTTTGCCCGCCGAGGGCCTCGAGACCCGGAATGGGATTGCCGTACGGAGACTCGGTGGGCCGCTCGAGTAAGTCGTAGAGCCGCCGTTCAACCCGCTCACTCATGACGTGCTCCCAGCGACAGGCCTCATCGTGGACATAGGCCCAGTCCAGACCGATCACGTCAAAGAGAAGTCGTTCGGCGAGCCGGTGTTTGCGCATGACGCCGACGGCGCGGCCGCGGCCCTGTTCGGTTAGCTCAAGGTGGCGGTCGCCGGTCACGACCACCAGGCCGTCGCGTTCCATCCGGCCGATCGTTTGGGAGACAGTGGGGCCGGAATGGCGGAGGCGTTCGGCGATGCGGGCACGCAAGGCGATGATGCCCTCTTCCTCCAGCTCAAGGATGGTCCGCAGATACATTTCGGTAGTATCGATCAGATCGGTCACAGAGGGCTCCTTGGACGCTGCCAGAAAAAAGACTTGCCCCCTACATTAGCTTATTTGGACAGAGTACAGATAATTGCGCGAACAGTGTGGATGCGGCGGGGGCGGCCGCAATAACACTGTCACGGTTTAGCCGCCGTTGCCGCCGTGGGGCAGAATAATCAGACAACATCACCGCCAGGCGCAGGTCTGCGCCGTGCCCCAACATCCTGGAGTCTTCGACGTGAACGAGACCACGAACTTGAACATCCCGCGTGATTTGCTGCCTAAGGACGGCCGCTTCGGTGCGGGACCGTCGAAGGTCCGCACGGAGCAGATCCAGGCCCTGTCAGAGGCCGGAAGCACACTGCTGGGAACCTCGCACCGGCAGGCTCCGGTAAAGAATCTGGTCGGCAGCGTCCGCGAAGGCATCAGCCAACTGTTTCAGGCGCCGGACGGCTACGAGGTGATTCTCGGCGTCGGCGGTTCAACTGCTTTTTGGGATGCCGCCAGCTTCGGTTTAGTGGAGAAAAAGGCGCAGCACCTGTCCTTCGGCGAGTTCGGGTCCAAGTTTGCCGCCGCGACGGACAAGGCCCCGTTCCTCGATCCTTCCTCGATCATCGAGTCCGCCCCGGGAACCCGTCCGGTTCCGCAGGCCGGGGCCGGCGTAGACGTCTACGCCTGGCCGCAGAATGAAACCTCGACGGGTGTCGCCGCTCCGGTGCACCGCGTCGACGGCGCCGACAACGGCTCGCTGGTGCTGATCGACGCGACGTCCGCCGCCGGCGGGCTGGATGTCGATGTCAGCCAGTCCGATGTGTATTACTTCGCACCGCAGAAGAATTTCGCCTCCGACGGCGGCCTGTGGCTCGGACTGTTCTCGCCCGCCGCGCTGGACCGGGCTGCGAAAATTACCGCGGATGGACGATGGGTTCCGGACTTCCTGAACCTGTCCACCGCCATCGACAATTCACTGAAGAACCAGACCTACAACACGCCCTCGATTGGCACGCTGGTGACGCTTGATGCGCAACTGGAATGGCTGAACGGCAATGGCGGTCTGGCTTTCGCATCCGAGCGCACGGCCGATTCGGCGGCGCGGTTGTACAACTGGGCGGAGAATTCACCGTCAGCCAGCCCATTCGTGGCCGACCCTGCCGACCGGTCCAATGTGATCGTCACGATTGATTTCGACGACACGGTTGACGCTGGCGCCGTCGCCAAGGTGCTTCGGGCCAACGGCGTCGTCGATGTTGAACCGTACCGGAAGCTGGGGCGGAACCAACTGCGCGTGGCCACGTTCGTGGCGATCGAGCCCGACGACGTCTCCGCGCTGATCAACTGCATCGACTATGTGATCGAGAACCTGCGCTAACGGCCCCAGAAAACCGGCAGGAACCTAACTGCCGTCGTAGGAAATATGCAGTTTCCGGGATGCCGAGCGGTCGAAATGGATCCGCAGGTGTTTGGTGCGGGTGATCCAGACCAGCCCGACGGCGGCTGCCACCAGTCCTGATGCCGCAGCAACGCCGAGCGCCCATCTCGGTCCGAGGACATCGGCGACGACGCCAACAATAGGAGCGCCGATCGGTGTGCCGCCCATGAAGATGGCCATGTACACCGCCATCACGCGGCCGCGCATGACCGGATCCGTCGTCGTCTGAACGTAGGCGTTGGCGCTTGTCATCAGGGTCAGCGCGAAGAGGCCGACGGGGATCAGGGCGATGGCAAAGACCCAATAGTTCGGGGCCAGTGCCGCGAGTCCGCAGGCCAGACCGAAGGCTCCCGCAGCGCCGAAAATGAACCGCAGCCGGGGCCTGTCCCGCCGTGCCGCCATCAGCGAACCGACGACCGATCCGACGGCCATGACCGAGGAGAGCAGGCCGAAAGCGTCCGCCCCTTCGCCGAATTCGGTCCGCGCCATCGCGGCGATGAACAGGGCGAAATTGAGGCCGAACGTGCCGACGATGAAGATCGCGGTCAGCACCACGATCAGGTCGGGCCGGTAGCGGATGTAGCGGAACCCCTCCCGGATGCGGCCTTTGCCTTTGGGTGACTTCGGCAGCTTCCGCAGGGACGCCGAGCGGATCTTCAACAGGGCCGTAATCATGGCCAGGAAGGTGAACACATTGATGATGAACACCCAGCCTGGTCCAACCGCCGCCGTCAGCAGACCTGCGATCGCCGGGCCGAACATCCGCGCCCCGTTAAAGGAGGCGCTGTTCAGGGCGACGGCGTTGGACAGGTAGTCGTCGCGGACCAACTCAGAGACGAAAGTCGTGCGGGCAGGTGCATCGATCGCCGCAACGAGTCCGAGCGCCAGCGCAAACCCGTAGACGTGCCACAGTTCGGCGGCGCCGGTGATTACCAACAGCCCGAGGGCCAGCGCCAGGAAGGCCATCGAGGACTGTGTTATCAGGACGAGTTTCTTGCGGCTGAACGTGTCGGCGATCAAGCCCGACCAGGGAACCAGCAACAGCTGCGGGCCGAGCTGTAGTGCCATCACGATTCCCAGTGCCGACGCGTTCTGGTCGGTCAGTATGTCGTACACCAGCCAGTCCTGGGCTGTGCGCTGCATCCAGGTGCCGATGTTCGACACCAGGGCGCCGATGAACCAGATGCGGTAATTGAGGATGTGGAGGGAGCGGAACATGGCTGTCCGTACCCTCCTCTTCCGTCAGCCGCAGCGCCCCGGCGGGGGCAGTGCCGCCCTCAAGGACCGGCGTGCTGCGTCAGTTATTTATCTGCAGATTGGCTCTCTTGTTTATTGTTGGCGTCCTCTTGGGCCTGGTCCGCCTCTGCCTGTTGTTTTTCCTCGGGCCGGATCCGCTTGGCCCACGGAACCCATTCCGGCGCCAGCACTGAACGTTCCGATGGCAGCAGGCCCACTTCGGAAACGGTGGCGACCTTGCCACGTGGCACCCGGGTCAAGACGGCGAACCACTGCCAGCCGTTATAACCGGGCAGGTACGACTCGAACAGGTGGGTCACGACGCGATCGTCTTCGGCCTTGACCCCGGCGTGTTCACCAATCTGGTCTTCCGGCGCGACTTCCAGCAATGCTTTACGTGCGACGTCGATGTCGGCGGCCAGCAGCGCGTCAAGTTTTGGCGCACGACGGCGTTTGGCCGGCTTGGCAGCTTCGGCTTCTGCATCCGAATGCTGCTCAGAGCCTTCCTTGGCTGTTGCCGTTCCGTCTTGGGCTTCAGTGCCACCGACGCCATCACCTTCAGCACCGTCGTCGCCCGTTGCAGGTACGCCGGCTTCCGCACTCTCTTCCGCGGCAGCCTCTTCAGCAGCCGCGGCGTCTTCTGCAGTCTGCACGGCGCGGGCGCGTTCGGCAGCTTCCGGATCGGCCGGTGTGTCCAACTCCACCGCTGCCAATTCCGGCTGCCCGGTTTCCTCCGCCGCTGCTTTCCTCGCTGACCTTCTCGCCACGAGTTTCTTAAGCGTCCAGATCATCCGCTACAGCACGCAGCAGTGAGGCGACCTTATTGGCCACCTTCTTTTCCGGATACCGTCCCTTGCGGAGGCCGTTGGACACGCCATCCAGCAACTTGATCAAGTCCTCGGTAATGAGCGCCATGTCGTCGGCAGGCTTGCGGTGAGCCCGCACCACCGACGGCGGCGTATCAAGAATCCGCGCCGACAACGCCTGGGCTCCCTTGCGGCCGGCGGCTACACCGAACTCCATCCGGGTGCCTGCTTTGACCTCGGACACGCCTGCCGGCAGGGCCGAAGCGTGAAGGAAGACCTCTTCACCGTCTTCTGCCTGCAGGAACCCGAAGCCTTTCTCCGTGTCGTACCACTTAACCTTGCCGATGGGCACTTGAAACCTCTTCGCTACTCATAAGTTTGTGTACCTATAGGTTATCCCGGCGTGTCCAATCGGCTGTGTTGTTTCACATACAGCGAAGACCGCGCCGCATTCCCACGTTCCGTCTTGATACTTTTTAACCATGATGCCCGCTTCCAGTCCGAACCTGCCCGGAGACAACGCCGGCGGCTCCTCTCCCGCGCTGCTCACCGCCGTCGCCCTTGCCGCCGTGTCTGTCCTTTGCCTTGCGATCGTGGTGGCTATCAATCTCAGCGGTGGTACGGCCTGGGCGGTTTTCTCCTGGATCCCGATGATCGGCCTGCCCATCGCCTTCATCCTGATGCTGGCTCTCATCATTTCCGCCGTCCGGAACCGCCGCCAGGGCTGATCCACCGCAGCTTCTGCACAAGCGGGCAGAACGGGCCGCCCGTATCGGGGTAACGTTAATCTGATGTCCTCTATCCGTGCGTTGGCCGCAGATTTGACGGGCCGCAGTGATGATTCGCTGCGGACGCTTTTCGCCGCCCGGCCGGATCTGATCTCCCCGCCGGTGCCGGATTTCGCCGCCTTGGCCGCCCGGGCCTCCACCCGCGTCAGTGTGCAGCGGGCTCTGGAGAATCTCACACTCCCCCAGACCCGCGTGCTGGAAGCCGTCCATCTGGTCACCGACGAGGACACCGGTGTCACGACCTCGGCGGCAGGGCTCAAGCCGGTGATGGCCGGTTCCAACCAAAAGGTCCTCGAAAGCATCCTCGGTGAGCTTCACGACCTCGCCCTGATCCACCGGGCCGAACCAGACGGCAAGTCGCGCAAGCGTTTCTACCTGCCGGTTTCCAGTCTCAAGGACGTCGTCGGCCCGTATCCGCTCGGGCTGGGCCGCAGCTTTCAGGGCCTCGCCTCGAGCCAACCATCCTTCGGCCAGCACATCGTCGAACTCGCGGGCGAACTGCGCCAATATGGTTACCCGGTCGGGCCGGCGGCAACCTCGAACGAAGCTGCCGATGCCCTGCAGGATTGGGTGTGCAATCCGGCGCATTGGGACTCTCTGATGGCCGAAGCTCCCGAGCAGACGGCCGACCTGCTCGCCAAGTTCCGCCGCGCCGCCGTCGGAGCCGTCCCCGATGCATCGCGCCGGGTTTCGGTCCTGGCCCAGCCCGACGACGCCGGCCCCCTCCAATGGTTGCTGGCCCGTGGACTGCTGGTTCCTCTCGATGCCGAACATGTGGAACTTCCCCGCCCGGTCGGCCAAGCCGCGAGGGGACACGTCCTGGTGGATAATCTGCAGCTTCAACCCCGCCCCGCCGAGCTGTCCACCGTGAGCGCCGCCCGCCGGGACAACGCCGCCTTCGCGTCAGCGGCCGAGGTGCTTCGGGTCGTGGCGGAACTGCTCGGGCAGCTGGAGGACCACCCGCTGGCAACCCTCCGTTCGGGCGGGATCGGCGTCCGCGAGATCCGGCGGCTCAGCGAGCGGCTCCGGATCGAGGAGCGCGAGGCCGCCATGACGCTGGAACTGGCCTCGATGGCGGCACTGATCGATCTGGATCCTGATACCTCACAGTGGATGGCAGGCACTCATGCGGCCGAGTGGATGGGCCTCCCCCGGGCCGAACAGTGGACGCAACTGCTCACCGGCTGGCTGGTGGCCGGACGGGCGCCATCATTAGTCGGCGAGCCGCTGCCGACCGGCGCCGTGATCAACCCACTGGCCGCCGAAGCCGCCCGAGCCGAGGCGCCGATCGTCCGCCGTCGCACGCTGGAGGTACTGTCTGAACTGACGGCTGAAGCCGATAGCGGTGGAAGTCCCCCGGTCCTCGACGAGGCGGCCGTCTTCACCCGCCTGATCTGGCATCAACCGAGGCTGCAGCGCCGGTTCCGCCGCCTGGTGCCCGGCATTCTGCGCGAGGCGGAGCTGCTGGGGCTGACCGGCTCGGGTGCGCTTACCGACGTCGGCCTTGCCACCGCCCGCGGCGACCTCCGGGCAGCCGCCGAACAGCTCGACGCGTCGCTGCCCAAACCGCTGGACTACGTCCTCCTCCAGGCCGACCTCACCGCCGTCGCGCCCGGCTATCTGGAGCCCACACTCGCCCGCGAGCTGACCCTGCTGTCCGACGCGGAGGGCCAGGGTCCGGCCACCACCTACCGCTTCTCCGCCGCCTCCATCCGCCGCGCCCTCGACGCCGGCCGCGACGGTGCCGCCATCCTGCGCTTCCTGGAAAAGCACTCAGCCACGGAAGTCCCGCAGCCGCTGGTCTACCTGGTAACGGACACGGCCTCCCGGCACGGCACGCTTCGGGTCGGCGCGGCCGGAAGCTACCTGCGCAGCGAGGACGAAGACACCTTGGCTGTGCTGCTCTCCAGCAACCACGCTGCCATGCTCGGGTTGCGGCAGATCGCGCCCACCGTCGTCGTCAGCCGTGCCAGTGCCCGGGAAGTTGCCGTGGTGCTGGAGGAGCTCGGGCTGGCCCCCTTGATAGAGCACGACGACGGCGGCGCCCCTGCTGGGCGGCGGACCTCGGGTGGGCGAGGGACTGGGTCCGCTGGTGGCGTGAGCGGCGGGACTACCTCAGCGAGAACTGGGCCCGGCCGCCAATCGCATGGTGCCATCGACGATGCCTCGCCGAGAACGGTGCCCGGCCGCCAGACCGGTGCTGAGCACCACCGTTTTGGCGGGTCAGGACCGTTCTCGGCGGGCGGGGCCAGCGGTGAGGCGGGCAATGCAGAAGCGGACGCGCAAATCACCAGACTGCGGACGGCGGATCCCGGCCGGTCGGCCTCGACGGGGGAAAGCGGCCCGCTGATCAGTATGGAAACGCTGAACAAGGCCATCCGGCTCAAGAGCGAAGTCTCGATGGGTATCGTGGACGGCCAAGGGAATCACCAGCGGGAGCGGCTTGTTCCACTCTCGGCAGGGGGCGGCCGCGTGCGGGTATACGACCCGGCCCACGAGATGGAGCGCGTCATCTCCATTCACCGCGTCATGGACGTTGAACTAGCAACCGAACCGGAGACCCGATGAGCGACGGACCACTGATCGTCCAAAGCGACAAGACCATCCTGCTGGAGGTCGACCACGAGCAGGCCACCGAAGCCCGCCACGCGATCGCCGCCTTCGCGGAGCTGGAACGCGCGCCCGAGCACATGCACAGTTACCGGCTCACTCCGCTCGGACTCTGGAACGCCCGGGCCGCGGGGCTCGACGCCGAACAGGTGCTGGACACCCTGCTGAAGTACTCGCGTTTCCCGGTGCCGCACTCGCTGCTGCTGGACATTGAGGAAACGATGTCCCGCTACGGGCGGCTCTGGCTGGAGAAGGACGAACAGCACGGTCTGGTGATGCGCACCAATGACTACCCCGTCCTCGAAGAGGTCATGCATGCCAAGAAGATCGAGCCGCTGCTGGGCCCGCGGATCGACGCGAACACCGTCGTCGTGCATAATTCCGAACGCGGCCAACTCAAGCAGCTGCTGCTCAAGGTCGGCTGGCCAGCCGAGGACTTCGCCGGCTACGTCGACGGGCAGCCGCATCCGATCGAGCTGGACCTGACTGACTGGCAGCTCCGCCCGTACCAGAACCTCGCGGTGGAGAACTTCTGGGCCGGCGGTTCCGGCGTCGTCGTCCTCCCCTGTGGCGCGGGCAAAACCTTGGTGGGTGCGGGAGCCATGGCAACCAGCGGTACGACGACGCTGATCCTGGTCACCAACACCGTTTCGGCACGGCAGTGGAAAGACGAGCTGCTCAAGCGCACCAGCCTGACCGAGGATGAGATCGGCGAATATTCCGGCACGGTGAAGGAAGTCCGCCCGGTGACGATCGCCACGTACCAGGTGATGACCAAGAAGCGCGGCGGGCTCTATCCGCACCTCGAGCTGCTGGACGCGAACGACTGGGGCCTGATCATTTATGACGAGGTCCACCTGCTGCCGGCACCGATTTTCCGGATGACAGCGGACCTGCAGGCGCGGCGGCGGCTCGGGCTGACCGCCACGCTGGTGCGCGAAGACGGCCGCGAAGGAGAGGTGTTCTCGCTGATCGGGCCCAAGCGCTACGACGCCCCATGGAAGGACATCGAGGCGCAGGGTTACATTGCTCCGGCGGACTGCGTGGAGGTGCGCGTGGATCTGCCGCGGGATGAGCGGGTCGCCTACGCGATGGCGGAGGACGCGGACAAATACAGATTATGTTCGACGTCGGAAACCAAGACTTCCGTAGTGGAACAGCTGGTGGCCTCGCACACCGGGGACCAGCTGCTCGTGATCGGACAATACATCGACCAGCTCGACGAGATCGGCGAAAAACTGGACGCACCGGTGATCAAGGGCGAGACTCCGGTGAAGGAACGCCAGCGGCTGTTCAGCGCCTTCCGGGCCGGCGAAATCCAGACTTTAGTGGTCTCGAAAGTGGCGAACTTCTCCATCGACCTGCCCGAAGCCTCTGTGGCGATCCAGGTCTCGGGGTCCTTCGGCTCACGCCAGGAGGAGGCCCAGCGTCTCGGCCGGTTGCTTCGGCCCAAGGCCGACGGCCGGTCCGCCCGGTTCTACACCGTCGTCGCCCGGGACACTCTGGATCAGGAGTATGCCGCCCGGCGCCAGCGTTTCCTCGCAGAGCAGGGCTACGCGTACACGATTATGGACGCGAAAGACATCGCCGCGGCTTAGGCGCCTCGGCTGACAACCGCCATCACCCGAGGCGATTGAGGTGAAGCGGGGGCGGAGCTGAGGGCGCAGGACCAGCTGGCGGCCAAGGCGGAATGTTGCCGGTCCTGCGCTGGTCAGCGCATGCCGCTGTTCCGGTACATCTGCAGCTGAATCTGGTCCCGCTCACGTTCCAACCGGGCGATATCCGGCGATCCCTGATGCTGCGCGACGAACGCCACCAGCCGATGGGACCGTCCGGTAATGCCGTGAATGGCCCGCCGGATTTTGTGGTGTGCCTGGTCTGCTGCTTCGATCACGTCCTGGACGTCAATGATCGGAGTCTCCACTGGGGCGGACACCGGAATGGGCTGGCTCAGCCCGACGACGGGAGACTGGTTGTCCTCCATGATTCAGCCCTCCTGGGACATAAATGGCAAACGGATTCACTACCAACTGTGGGGCTTTACCATTGGCGTGATCATGAGACCGGTGCCCTATTTTTCAGCGGAAGCAGCCCCACTCCGATCGAGCCATGGGACTTGAGTCCCGTCGCTGTTCAGCGCCCGCCCAGACCGGCGTCACGGGCAAGGATGACGGCCTGGGCCCGGTTGGTCACTGCGAGTTTTTCGAAGATATGCGTGATGTGGTTCCGCACCGTTTTGGGACTGATCACCAGCTTGCGGGCGATGTCCGCATTGTCCAGTCCGGCCGCCACCAGTTCCAGCAACTGACGTTCCCGGGTGGTCAGCATGGCCAGCGCCCTCGGAACGTGTGATGGCTCGGTGCCAAGGAAGTCGCCCACCGCCGCCAGGAACTGCGGCCATGCCGGTTCGTGGGAGAGCAGCACATGGTTCCGGCTGTCCAGCGACACAAACGAAGCACCGGGGATCAGTGCCGCCACCTGGTATCCATTCTCCATCGGCACCACGGCGTCATACCGGCTGTGCAGCACGAGCGTTGGAACATCAAGGCATTGAGCCTGGCCGGTGACGTCGATATCGTGTCCTACACGCATCGACCGTACTGCTGCCGCGGCCGTGGCGGAATGGCGCTGCAGGTCATTAAACCACTGGTACTGCTCCAGCGACGCATCCGGCATGAACCGCGCCGTCCAGAGCTGCCGGATGGCCGGATTGTCCTCGCCCCAGGATATTTCCATCAGGGTCTGCAAGGCTTCCGTCTCCTGCCGGCTCTTGACAGTATCCGCGCGGCGGGCTCGTCCCAGGAGGAACGTCCCATACAACACGAGAGCGGTGACCTTCTCTGGGTGGCGAAGCGTATATTCAATCGCGACCGGGCCTGCGTTCAATATCCCCAGCAGTGGAAAGCGGTCCAGCCCGGCCGCGTTGATTACCGTTTCCAGATCATTGACCCAGACGTCGAGGGACACATCGTTCTTTCCCGCTGAAGAGAGCCCGGTTTCCCTGCTGTCATAGCGGATCATCCGGTGCGATCGACCCAGATCCTCCAGCCAGTGGTGCCAGACGGGGCTGTCCCACTCATACTCAAGGTGCGTCAGCCAGTGCCCCACCTTGACCAAGGCAGGCCCATGTCCGTGAACGGCGTATGCAATCCGCGCGCCGTCCGGGGTGGTGGCAAAACGGATTCTCTGATTCGATACCAAAAGACACCTCTGACGCCCGTTCTTATGCTACTCGCACGTCCGGCCGTCAGGCCCTGCTGTACCGCACCAAATTTTCCCCCAGCACCGTACTGAATTATCTGCCCGCTGCGGCTGCGATCCGCCCGACGGCCTCCGTGAGAATCTCCGGCGAGGTCCCGAAGTTCAAGCGCGCATGCCCTGCCCCCGCAGGACCGTACCGTGGCCCCGGACCGAGGGCGACCCGGGCGTTTTCCAGGATGTGCACCGCCGGATCATGGCCCCAGTCAAGCCGTCGGAAGTCCAGCCACGCCAGGTAACTGGCCTGCGGAGGTTCGTAGCCGACGTCGGGCAATTGCTCCTTGATCAGGCGTTGCAGGAGCGAGCGGTTCGCATCAAGTGTGAAGATCAGGTCGTCCAGCCACGGGCCGCCGTGTTCGAAAGCGGCGGTGCTGGCCAGGATCCCAAACAAGCCCGTCCGGTACTGGATGGCTTCCGGAAGCCGGCGGACGACGTCGGCGTTGGAAGCGTTGGCGGTGACGACGGCGGCACATTTGAGACCCGCGAGATTCCAGCCCTTGCTCGCGGAGATAAAGGAAAAGCCTTGCTCCCGGGCCGTCTCCGACACGGTCAGGAACGGCACGAAACTGCTTCCCGGCAGCACCAACGGCGCGTGGATTTCGTCACTGAGGATGTAGACGCCGTAGCGGTGCGCCAGCTCAGCCAGCAACTCCAGATCCTCCCGTCCATGCTGCAGGCCGACGGGATTCTGTGGATTGCACAGTATGTAGGTCTTGAGTCCGGCCGCAAATGCCGCTTCCAGACCCTCAAAATCGAGCCGCCAACCGCCGTTGTCCTTCGATAGCGGTACATCGACCGTTCGCGAGCCGACTTCGTTCAACCAGTCGTAGAACGGCGCATAGACCGGCGAGCTGATACCGACCTGATCACCGGGCCGGACGATTAGACGCAGCACTTCGACGACGCCGACGCCCACGTCGGGTGCCACCGCCACCTGTCCGGGGTCGATCCGCCAGCCCCAGCGCCGGTCGGCAAACCCGCTCAGTGCCAGCGGCAGCTCCGGATTAGGCGGAACATATCCGGTGTCGGACCGTTGCACAGCCGCGGTCAGTGCAGCCGCCACCGGCTCGGCGAGCGCGAAGTCCATCTCGGCCACCGGCAGCGGCAGGACGTCGTCGTCGAACGTACTCCATTTGGCGCTGTGCCGGCGGCGGAGCACCGGTAGGGAATCGACCGGAAGCAAGGGCATGTCGCTGCCATCCTTTCCAAGAGCGGGCCGGAAGCACGGGGGCCGTGCAGGCTTTCCCTCACTGTATCGCCACCGGAACGCCTGGCATTATCGGGGCGAGCCACCACATCCGCTCCCAATGTGTTCCCAGCAAACACACAGACTCGCCGTGCAGGATGGAATTGTGAAGAGAACTGACACTGAAGCAAAACTGCTGGTTGTAGATGATGAGCCCAACATTCGTGAACTGCTTGCCACCTCGCTGCGTTTCGCCGGTTTCGACGTCGTTGCTGCCGCCAATGGCCGCGACGCCCTCACCGCTGTCGAGGAGCATAACCCGGATCTCGCCGTCATGGATGTGATGCTTCCGGATATGGATGGCTTTACCGTCACCCGCAAACTCCGCGCAGCAGGCCGGCATTTCCCGGTCCTGTTCCTGACAGCCAAGGATGACACCGAAGACAAGGTCACCGGACTGACGGTTGGTGGTGACGACTACGTAACCAAACCGTTCAGCCTCGACGAGGTCGTGGCCCGCATCCGAGCGGTCCTGCGGCGGACCGCACCGCTGGAGGAAGACGACGCCATCATCCGCGTCGATGACCTTGAACTCGACGACGATGCCCACGAAGTGCGCCGTGCCGGCGAGAACATCGACCTCTCCCCCACCGAGTTCAAATTGCTCCGCTACCTGATGCTGAACCCCAACCGGGTGCTCTCGAAAGCGCAGATCCTCGACCACGTTTGGGAGTACGACTTCAACGGAGACGCATCCATTGTCGAATCGTATATTTCCTACCTTCGGCGGAAAATCGACGCCCATCCTGATGCGCCGGCTTTGATCCAGACCAAACGCGGGGTGGGTTACCTGTTGCGGACGGCCGAGAAGCGCTAAGCCTTGGTTAAGCTCTGGAGATCTTCGTCGCTGCGAGCGCAGCTGATCACCATCATGTCCGCCTTGATGGTGATCGTCGTAGGCGTGACCTGCATCTTGACCATTACGTTCCTGCAGGACTTTCTGACCGACCAGCTGGACGAGGATCTGGAAGCCAACCGGCAGGGCGTCTCCGACCGGCTCTTTGGCATGACGGACTCATCGCAGGTGACGCTGACGAATTACCATGGCATCCTGCTCAGCCCCAGCGGCGAACATTTGATTGCCTTTGAGAGCGCAGATGAGCCCAAGATCGGCACGCCATCCTTGGAACAAGTCAGAGCCCGCGGCACAGATGCTTTCAGTGTCACTGGCACAGCCGAAGACAGCGACGGCTGGCGCGTCCGGATGTATCCCTTGGAGAGCGGGGAAGGCAGCGTGGCAATTGCCCTGCCGCTCGATGACACCAAAGCCGTTATCGCAGGTGCCACCCGGCGCATCCTGACCGGTGGCCTCCTCGCGACGGCGGCCGCGGCCGCTATCGCGTATATGGCCGTTGCGCGTTCCTTCCGGCCGCTCGCCAGAATGGAGAGAACTGCCTCCGCCATTGCCGCAGGGGACCTCTCGCAGCGTGTACGGGTGGAGAACCCGTCCACTGAGGTGGGCCGGCTCAGCAAATCCGTCAATGCGATGCTGGCCCATATTGAGGCCGCGTTTTCCTCCCGCACCGCGTCCGAGAAGAAGATGCGCCGTTTTGTGGCGGATGCTTCCCATGAACTGCGCACCCCGCTGGTGACAATCCGTGGCTACTCCGAGCTGTACCGGCATGGTGCACTTCAGAGCGATGAAGACATTACGACGGCGATGGGCCGGATCGAGAACGAAGCCAAGCGGATGGGCCAAATGGTGGAGGACCTGCTGATGCTCGCCCGCATCGATGAGCAGCGGCCCCTCGAAATGCAGCCGGTGGATTTGCTCGATCTTGCCCATGACTCCGCCACGGACGCCATGGCAAGTGACCAGGACCGCAACATCCGGGTGATATCGCTCGACGGCGGCAGGCCCGCCAGTGCGCCAACCGCCGGCGACGAGGCCCGTCTTCGCCAGGTTCTGGCGAACCTGGTGACGAATGCGCTCCGCTACACCCCTCCCGGCACCCCGATCGAAATTGCCGTGGGCGTACAACGCGTCATAGATGACAGCAAAGACTCGATCATCGAAGTCCGCGACCACGGTCACGGCATTTCCGATGCGGAGGCGGCCCGGGTCTTCGAACGTTTCTACCGTGCAGATACCTCGCGAACCCGCGAAACCGGCGGTACCGGTCTAGGACTGGCCATTGTTGCCGCGATCGTCGCCCAGCACGACGGCACCGTCCGGCTGGAGGAAACAGAAGGTGGCGGAGCGACGATGTCGATCCGGCTGCCTTATGTGCACCCTGCGTCCCACACCGGCGGAGCAGATGCACGTACCGGCCCCGACTCCGATTCTGTCGAGGTCATTGAGCCCACCTCCCGCTCGGTCGATTTCGGTCGCTGACCGGCCTGCTGATAGTTATCCACAGTTGAAGCATTGCCCCTGGCGGCGCGTCCTTTGTGAAATTAGCCTTGAATCACAGGCGAACACAAACAGGAGGCAGCCAAGTGGCACAGTTCAATGTTGACAGCGAAGTACTACAGCTCAAGAGTTCCGCGGTCCGGGGATCGGTGGAGCGTATCCGGACAGAAGTGGAAACGATGCAGCGCGGACTGCAGGAACTTCAGGGCAGCTGGACCGGTGCCGCCTCCACGACGTTCCAGGGATTGATCGTCGACTGGCGTGCAACCCAAATGAAGGTGGAAGCGTCACTGGAGAGTATCAATACGGCCCTTTCCACCGCAGCCACGCAGTACGCGCAGGCAGAACAAGCGAACACCAGGATGTTTACCGCGGGCTGACCGGCGTTCACCCGGTTCCGGTCCTGCTCGTCTCTCATACCGGCAGGGACAACCCCGGGAACCGGCCTTAGCGGCGCCGGTTACGGCGGCGCTCCTGCCAGCCGGCTTCGGTGGTCAACGGCCGGGCCAGATTATCCCCCAGGACCACGCCGCCGGCGATCGAGAGAGTAACCGTGAGCGCGTTGAACAGACCGACGAATCCTTCGACCGAATTCACGGACTCGACGGTGACGCCATACATTGACCGGAACAGCAGCAACCCGGGCAGGAGGAAAGTCACCGCTGGTACGGCCAGCACCAACTGCGGAGTATGCATCCAACTGGCAACCAGCCTGGATCCAATACCAACGACAGTGGCGCCAACGGCCGGCGCCAGCAAGTTCCCCACCCCGAGGGCGATGTAACCGTTCATGACGAGCAGGCCAGCCAGTCCGATAGCAGCGGTCGGCAAAACATAGCTGGGCTTCGTTTGCTCCGCGATGGCCAGCATCGCGGAAGCAAGCACCAGCAGAGCACCCAGCAGGAAGGGGCTGATAACCGCGCCCTCTTCGGTAACATCAATCCGTCCCGACCCCAGCAAGGCACCGGTAACGACTCCCACGGCAATGCCGGAAACGAGTCCCCCCAGCACCAGGAACGCTGAGGAGAACCGGCCTGCGGCTGTGACCGGGAAACCGTATATAGCGTCCTGGGTGGCGGAAATAACGCGGCCGGTCGGAAGGAGCAGAATGATGCCGCCGGCCACGATGAATCCGGTACCGGCCGGCAGACCCATCCGCAGTATCGCAATGGCGGCCAGCGTGATGAACGCGGAGCAGGCCGCCATCGTGAAGAATTCCGGCAACCTCCAGCTTCCGAGCTGCCGGGCCAGGAACTGCACGATAAGGGTGATGACGATAGCAGCCATACAATCGACCAGACCACCGCCGAGAACGCCGGTCAGTGCCGACGCCGCCGTTGCACTGGCCGCTATCACCATCCATTTGGCAAACGGCTTCGGCCGGGTCATGATGTCCTGCAACTCCTGCAGGGCCGCCGGGCGGGTCAATTCGCCGGTCGCAATTTTCCTGACCAACTGGTGGATGTAGGCCAAGCCGGCATAGTTCTGTGACCAGGACCGGACCACCCGCATCATGCTGACCGGCTCTGAACTGGTGTCGGGGTAGTTCACCTTCACGGACTGGTTGGTGATGTCGACCTCGATCTCGCGCAATCCATATGCGGCCGCGATAGCGACAATACTTGATTCAGCCTCCAACGCACCGGCTCCGAACCGGAGCATGCCTTCTGCCACGCGCAGTGCCAGATCGACCGTCTCGCGCGAGTCGGTATCCGCAACCGCACGGCTCTTCGCCTGCGCATAGGGGCCGCCGCCAAGACTGTCGACCAAGCTCTGTGGCGGACGCGGCGTCTCACCCCGCACCAGCCGGCGCAGGACGCGGCGGGCGTCGCTCTCGCGGCCCTTTCCTCCGGCCAGCCGTGCCGGAGACGGCCGGCTGCGGGTTATGGAAGGCGGTTTGGCGCTCTGCTGTCCCTGCAAGGTGGACGGGTCCGGCCGTTGGCCGCCGCCGGAAGCAGCGCCTGAGACATTCCCCTTTGAGGACTTGTCCTCCACAGATCACTCCTTCCTGCTGTTCAAAGCCGCGGTCCCGCTGCTGGTTAAGACGTTAGGCGAACACTGCCGGCACTATCCACACCGCCGGCTTAACCGCGTCGGGCGCGGCATCCACAGTGGATGCCGCGCCCTTCGTTGCGCTCGGCTAAACCGAAAGCTGAGCTTGTGGGGACTAGAAGCCGCCCATACCGCCCATGCCGCCCATGTCGTCGCCGCCCGGGGCTCCGCCGCCGCCCTTTTCAGGCTTATCGGCGACAACTGCCTCGGTGGTGAGGAACAGACCGGCGATGGAAGCCGCGTTCTGCAGGGCAGAGCGGGTCACCTTGACCGGGTCGGCCACACCGGCGGCCAGCAGGTCCTCGTACTGGCCGGTTGCTGCGTTGAGTCCGAAGCCAACGTCCAGGCCGCGGACCTTGTCGGCCACAACGCCCGGCTCGAGGCCAGCGTTGAATGCGATCTGCTTCAGCGGAGCATCAATAGCAACCTTGACGATGTTCGCACCGGTTGCCTCGTCGCCCGAAAGCTGCAGGTTGGCGAATGCCTTCACGCCAGCCTGGATCAGAGCCACGCCACCACCGGGGACAATGCCTTCTTCCACAGCCGCCTTGGCGTTGCGGACGGCATCCTCGATGCGGTGCTTGCGCTCCTTGAGCTCCACCTCGGTGGCTGCACCGGCCTTGATAACTGCAACGCCGCCGGCCAGCTTGGCCAGGCGCTCCTGCAGCTTCTCGCGGTCGTAGTCGGAGTCCGAGTTCTCGATCTCGGCGCGGATCTGGCTGACACGGCCGGCGATCTCGTCGGCGTCGCCTGCACCCTCGACGATGGTCGTCTCGTCCTTGGTGACAACGACCTTGCGGGCCTGTCCGAGCATGCTGAGCTCGGCATTGTCCAGTTTCAGGCCGACTTCCTCGGCAATAACCTGGCCACCGGTCAGGATGGCGATGTCCGCCAGCTGAGCCTTGCGGCGGTCACCGAATCCGGGAGCCTTGACGGCTACGGACTTGAAGGTGCCGCGGATCTTGTTCACGACCAGGGTGGCCAGGGCTTCGCCCTCGACGTCCTCGGCGACGATCAGCAGCGGCTTGCCGGACTGCATGACCTTCTCCAGGACGGAAACCATGTCCTTGACGTTGGAGATCTTGGAGTTGACGATCAGGATGTACGGGTCTTCCAGTACGGTTTCCTGGCGGTCGGCATCCGTCACGAAGTAACCGGAGATGTAGCCCTTGTCGAAGCGCATGCCCTCGGTGAGCTCGAGCTCCAGACCAAAGGTGTTGGACTCCTCGACGGTGATGACGCCTTCCTTGCCCACCTTGTCGAGGGCTTCGGCAATCAGGTCACCAATGGCGGTGTCGCCGGCGGAAATCGAAGCCGTGGCAGCAATCTGCTCTTTGGTCTCGATCTCCTTGGCGGAGGCCAGCAGTTCCGTGGTCACTGCTTCAACGGCCTTCTCGATGCCGCGCTTGAGGCTCAGCGGGTCAGCGCCGGCCGCGACGTTGCGCAGGCCTTCCTTGACCAATGCCTGGGCCAGCACGGTGGCCGTCGTCGTACCATCACCGGCGATATCGTCGGTCTTCTTGGCAACTTCCTTGACCAGCTCGGCGCCGATCTTTTCGTACGGGTCGTCCAGCTCGATCTCCTTGGCGATGGAAACACCATCGTTGGTGATCGTCGGAGCGCCCCACTTCTTCTCAAGGACCACGTTGCGGCCACGCGGACCGAGGGTGACCTTGACGGCGTCAGCGAGGATGTTCAGACCCCGCTCGAGGCCACGGCGTGCCTCTTCGTCAAATGCAATCATTTTGGCCATAACGGCTGATGTCCCTCCTGGACAGTTCCACTGTCAGCTATAAAGAGCACAGACCTGCTGCGATGCCCGCGACGGACGGACTGACACGCGGCGATCTCTTTACGCCTCGCGCCGGCCCTCACCACAGAGGTTTACTGTTCCACTCCAGCCCAGCGCTGCTTAGCAGTCAACCGGTAAGAGTGCTAAGCCAAAAATTAGCACTCAGGCCCCCGGAGTGCAAGCTGTGGCGGCGTTGCAGCGCCCTTGTTCGCCGCCCGCGCAACTGGGGCTTCCTATTCCTCCGGATCTGTTTCCCCTGTGGTTGCCGTTATCGTCTTCGTTGCTACCGCCCGGCCGTTCGCGCCGTACTCGTACAGCTGGAACTTCGCCCGGGTAATGTCGCCGTCCGCATCGAAGGTGGTGGGACCGGATTGTCCTCGATAGTCGATCCGTTTGCCCTCGGCCAGCAGGGCAACACACTCCGCGAAGCCGGAACACTCCGTTGCCGCCGGACCGGAGGAAACGGAAGAACCATCCGTGTACTCGTGATTACCCGAGACCGCCAGGAGGTGGGCAGCGATGGACGCCCCGGCGTCGTCATCAGCATCGGCCGCAGCAAGCGCAGCCAGGATAACCGCGTCGTAAGCCTCCGCCGCAAAGGTCAGATGTTCGAGGTCCGGGTTCACCGTGAGGACTCGTCGTTGGAATGGTGTCGACGGCATGCTTCCCGCGAGGATTCCGTGACTGCCCTTCAGCGCTCCGGCCGGCAGCTCCTCGTGATAGTTCCCGGTGGCGGCGCTGCCCAGGAACAACGTCGAAGGTGCTATTCCGGACGCGGTCAGCTGTTCCAGGACGGTCCGCGCTTCACGGGCTATGACGACGACGGCGTCCGGCTTTGCGTCCACGGCCTTCGCGACTGCCTGGCCGGGATCTCCGGCGGTGGAAACCAAGGCCGGCGATGTTACCTTGCCGGCGAGTTCCTCCTTCAGGGCTTCGGTGACAGTGGCGCTATAGGCCGATTCGTCGTGCAGGACCATAACGTCCCGCTTTCCCGTCTTCCATAGCTGATCGGCCAGCGCCGCGCCTTCCAGGACATGGGAAGGATAAGTGCGGAAGTAGAAGCCCCCGGAGGAATAGTCACTCAAAGCCGCTGCACCATTGGAAGGGGAAATCAGTACCGTCCCGGCATCGCTCAACATGTCGGCTGCTGCAGGCGCATGCGAGGAATCAGTGGGGCCGATGACGACGTCGGCGCCGCCGTCAATAAAGTCCTGCGCGGCCACAACCGCGGCCTCGCCACCCTGCGAAGGAAGCAGTTTCACCGGCTGGCCGTTGAGCCCGCCTGCATCATTGATTTCCCTGACGGCCAACTGCACCGCTGCCCGCTGGGAGTCGTTCAGGAACTTCTGCTCTCCGGTACTTTCCAGGATCATCCCGATTTTCAGCACACCGTTGCCTTTGGCCTGCGTATCGGCGATTCTGAGATTCGGCTGTGGCTGACCGCATCCAGACATACCCACCGCCAACGCGGCCACCATCGCCACGGTTGCGGAGGCGTTGACCACCCTGTTCCGGCCTGTTTTTACGGCTGCCATGGCGTGACCAGGCCGCTCAGAGCGGCCTTACGCTTTCGGCCTGCGGGCCTTTATGGCCCTCGGCGATATCAAACTGGACGCGCTGTCCTTCATTGAGGGCACGATCCCCGTCCATTTCGATAGCCGACCAATGAACAAACACTTCGGAACCGTCCTCATCGACACTGATGAAGCCGTACCCCTTTTCCGCGTTGAACCATTTCACAGTTCCCTGCGCCGTACCTTCTCCAGACTGTCATGCCCCGTTGCGGCGGTCTCACTGACCGGGGCATGCAATCACTTTATTCGCCGGTCCCCGGAAACGACGGCGGCGGCGCGCGGAACGTTATCGAGGCGTAACGATTCAGCGGCTTTAGCTAAAGCCGGGTCCGAGCACTACGGTCAGCGGTTGCTGAAAATCGGCAGTATCCACAAGCTGCTCAATCCCCAGCGAACCCGCAATTGCCTGCGCGTTGGCCAACTGATCGGGACCGTTGTAAAAGACCACGGAACTTGCCTGCGGTGCGCCGGCCCAATTACCCGTGAACGTGACCGGCCATCCGGAGGCGGTCAGCCGGCTGCTGGCGTTGCCGGCCAAACCGGGCACGGTCGTTGAATTCAGAACGACGACGCCAGTGGTCTTGTCGACCGCCGCAGCCTCCGGCGAAGGTTCGGCAGACTCTGAAGGCGCTTCCGACTCCGCCGGCTCTTCCGTCTCCTCAGCGGGGGCTTCGCTCACCGCCGGGGCCGCACCGCCCTCGGGCTCCTCGCTGGGCCCGGACGATTGCTTGTTCTCGTCGTCGTTGATCGCTTCCACAGGTTCGTCGGTAGCCTGCGAAGCCGCGCCCTGGGTCGCAACCGGTTGGGAGCCGCCCGGAAGATTGAGGTTGGGAAGGACGAAGTATGCCACGGCGCCGATCAAGAGGGCGATCACACCTGCCGAGATGACGATCGCCAGTCCCCCGCCCTTCGGCTGTTCCATCCGTTCGCGGTGAACTCCCTGACGCGATGAGGATTCCGGGACCCGGTCAAACTCGTCCCGAGGGTAATTGCTCATAGTCGGCTGATGTCCTTGTGATTGCTGGCTGCTGCGGTGGCTTACGCCTCGTTTCCAAGCCGCCGTGCAGTACGTGCGCGTTGACGAGACGTACGTAGTCTACGCAATCTCTTGACCAGCATGGGATCGTGGGCCAGTGCGGCCTCGGTATCGATCAGCGCGTTCAGGATCTGATAATAATGCGTGGCTGACAAGTCGAACAGCTCCCGGATGGCCTGTTCCTTGGCCCCGGCGTACTTCCACCACTGCCGTTCAAGGGCGAGCATCCGCTGCTCCCGCTCGCCTAAGTCGCTGTCCGGATTGTATTCAGTGTCAATGGAAAAAGCCTTAGCCGTGCCGGCCCCCGGGGATACTGCCGGTTGGGATCCGGATGCCTGAGCTGCTGCCACGACACACTCCATCATTGTTTTCCGCCATGAATTACCTCCCCATGGTAGTTGGAAATAACAGCCGTGTCATTCGTACCGGCGCGCCGCCCGCGGTGCCGGGCGCAACTCGCCTGTACCCGCCGCCATCGGCAATGATGGAAATATGCACGACGACGGCACTGACCTTTCAGAGGTGATGGCACCGGACTGGGCCGAGGCATTGGCACCGGTCGAGCAGGATATCCACGCGATGGGAGAGTTCCTGCGGGAAGAGCTCAGAATGGGTTACCAGTACCTGCCGGCCGGTGGACACGTCCTCCGGGCCTTTCAACGTCCGCTCGCCAACGTCAAGGTCCTGATCGTCGGCCAGGATCCGTATCCGACGCCGGGACACTCCATCGGCCTGGCGTTTTCGGTCGAACCGCATGTCCGGCCGCTGCCGCGGAGCCTGAACAACATGTACAAGGAACTGCATGCGGATCTAGGCATTGAACCCGCCCCGCATGGCGACCTTAGCGCGTGGAGTGATCAAGGTGTGCTGCTCCTGAACCGGGTGCTCACCGTCCGTCCGGGTGAGACCGGATCACACCGCCGCAAGGGTTGGGAAGCGATCACCGAAGCTGCTATCCAGGCTGTTCTGGGACGCAATCAGCCGCTGGTGGCCATCCTCTGGGGCCGGGATGCGCAAAAACTCGTTCCGTTGCTCGGCGATACGCCGCGGATCGAATCCGCCCATCCGAGTCCGCTGTCGGCTTCACGCGGCTTCTTCGGCTCACGGCCGTTCAGCCGGGCCAACGAACTCCTGCAGGCGCAAGGAGCCGGGCCGGTGGACTGGCGCCTGCGCTGAACTGAGCTACCGCCGCCGTCCGAACTGAGTTACCGGCGTCGTCCGCGGCGCCGCTCATTGGCACCCATACCCTTGGTGACCGGGTTGGCGAGGTTGTCGCCGAGGACCACGCCGCCGGCAATCGCAAGGATGACCGTCAGTGCATTGAAAATTCCCAACGGCCCGTTCAGGCTTCCGGTTTCCTCGATCGTGAAGATGTACATGGACCGGAAAATCAGCAGTCCGGGCAGCAGGTAGAGCACCGCGGGTACAGCCACCACAAGCTGCGGGGAACGCAGCCGCAAGGCGACAATCCTGGCGGCAAAACCAATCACCACCGCCGCCATCGCCGGTGCCAACCGCTCGCCGATGCCCAGGTTCAAGGCGGCTGAATAGACGAAGTACCCGAGGACTGCCACCAGTCCAGTGGGCAGCAGCAGGGTGGCCTTGCTCTGTTCGATAACGGCAATCATCGCGCCGGCGATCAGCACCAGCAGGGTCAATACCCAGAAATTGTAGAGCGGCGGCGTTGCCTCGGTAACGTCGAGGCGCGGCAGGCCCATCATCACACCGCCGACCAGGCCCACGGCAATTCCCGACACCACGGCTCCGAAGGTCAAAAATGCCGAGAGCAGGCGTCCTGCAGCGGTGACGGGATACCCGTTGATCGCATCCTGCACGGCGGAGACGAGCCGGCCGGAGGGCAGCAGCAATAGAATGCCGCCAGCGATCACCAGTCCTGGCGAGATCGGCATGGTTAACCACCAGCACAGCAGAGCGATAAACGTGACAACGGCGGAACTGGCTGCGGTGGTGAAGAACTCCGGCACCCGCCACCGTCCCAGCTGCCGGGCGAGGATGTTGACGAGGATTGTACTGCCGAAGGCCACAGCAGAGGCAGTCATTCCGCCACCGATAATGGCGACAATCACCGCCCCGAAGATTCCGACGGCGAAAGTCACCATCCATTTTGCGAACGGCTTCGGGCTGGTGGTGATCTCCCCCAGACGGTTGGCTGCCTCGCCGCGGGTCATGTCGCCGTCGATAATCTCCGTAACCAACTGATGCACCAGCGACAGGCCGGCATAGTTATTGGTCCACGAGCGGACCACCCGCATCACGGTGATCGGGGTGCGGTCCTTCGGGGCGTAGTTGATCACCACTGACTGGTTGGTGATGTCCACCTCAACGTTGCGCAGACCCAGCGACGCGGTGACGGCGATGATGCTGGTCTCCACTTCGAGCGCGCCGGCACCGTAGCGGAACATGGACTCGGCCAGGTTCAGGGCAAAGTCGAGGGTCTTCCGGGCATTGGCGTCAACCCCGCCGACCTGGATGGTGGGGTTGGCGTATGGACTGCCAACCAACCGGTCCACGAGACTCATTGGTGCCGTCGGCGGCGACTCGCCCTGCACCAGTTTGCGGAGCATCTGCCGGGCCGGATAATTCGTCCGCGGCTGCGAGACCGCCTGCACCGGCCGTGTTCCACCCGTGGCAGGATTCGTTTCCTGGGGAAGCGCCATCTTGTCTGGAGCTGGCCGCTTGCCCTTCCGTGTGCGGCCGGGCGTCTTATCCTCCAAGAACCCCTCCTCAGTGCTGCTTGGGTACCGCCGGCAACGTCACGTTCCGGCCGGCAATACCGTCATTTTTAATAGAATGGCTGGTGATGTTTCCGCCAATACACTTGGCGGGCAACACGCTCACCGATAGTGCTCCAAACACGGTACTTCACGGGACTAATCACGCGGTCATAGCAACCTACGAAATCGGTGACAGTTTTGGTGAAGCTGGTCTTGAACAAGCCCAGACCGTACTGCGGGTGGTCCTTGTCCTTGCGCCTGGCCGCCGGCGGCGTTCCACAGAAATCATACTCCGTCACGCCCAGTTCCTTGAGCTGGCTAATCGCCGTCCACTGCAGCAGGTGGGAGTCACCGTACTGCGAGCGCCGCGGCGTCGAACCGCCGTCTTTATAGGTGCCCTTGTAGCCGTACTTAATCACGAACGCACCGACCGACGGTTGACCGTCCTCGTAAACGAACAGCATGCGGCCGAAGCCGGCGTCAACGAACTTCCGCCAGAAGGTCCGGTAGTACTCGAAGGACCGCAGCGTTGCCGTCAGCTGACCCTGCTGTGCCTGGCCCATCAGCCCGAACATGGCCCGGAAGTTTTCCTCCGTCGGTTCCATGTTGTGCACTTCAACACCCTCACGGATGGCACGGCGGACGGCGTTCCGGCCGCGGGAGTGCAGGTTTTTCAGCAGCTCCTCCGGTTCCGGGCTGACGTCCAGCAGCGCCGTCGAATCATTGGGTTGAATATTGAAGGTTTTGAGCAGACCGGACCGGATAAAGAATGCGCGGATTTCTTCCGTGGCGACGACGTCGGGCTCCACCTTGACTGCGAAGACGTTGAGCCGGAGCCGCTTCACCAGCGCCGCCGCCGCATCCGTAATGTCCGGCACATCGGCCGGTTCCGCGACGTCCGGTCCCTTGATCATGTACCAGAGGCTTCCGAGTCCCGGAAAGGCCTTTTCCAGCACCAGGTTGTAGCTGGTGTAGGGACCTTCGAATACGAGATGTACCGGACGCCATCCCTGCAACTGCTTCACCTCGGCGAAGGGCGTCGACTGGAGTACATTGCCGCCGTTCGGATTCGAGGTGACGTGTGAATCCCAGTCGGCGATCTCGTCGGCAGTGGCCAGTCGTGCGGAAAATTCGGGCACAGTTCCTCGCTTCGCTTCTTTCAGCCATTGATTTCATTCCAGCTGCGCTGGTGGCACGGCGTTGCGCCTTCGTCATCGCCTTGGCTCTGTCCAGCTTCTGTCGCCGACAGGCCCCGCACAAATCGTACTCTGTCTAGCGCTCTCCCCAGGCGGCAGTCAATCCTGGGAGAAATTCCTCAGGCAGTTCCGCAACCGGGACGATCACCATGTCCTGGACCTTCCAATCCATCTCAATGCAGGCTTTCCGTGCTTGCTCGAGGTGTCTCATTGACGGAGCCAGTTCCTTGTTGGGCACCACGAACGACTCGACATGGAACACGTGGCCTTCATCACGAATTCGGGATTCAGCTTCCGCCACCCAGTCCAGGGCACCAAGGTAAGCATCGATACGGTCGCTGAGCGGGTGCGGTTCTGAGTCGTCGTAGGTCCGGGCCCGGGTGTCGACCAGCCCTCCCACGGCACCCCGCAGGTTCCGGATCCCGTCGTTCAAAATACTCGCGGAGATGATCAGCGCAGCCACGGAATCCGCCCACCACCAGCCAATGCCGATACCTGCCACGCCGACTGCTGCCGCAACGGCGGTCATCCAGTCCGCCTTGTTCATATCCGCATCCGCGTACAGCACCTTGTCGTGCAGCTTCTTGGCAAGTTTCATCTTGACCATGCCCAGATACACCGGCGGCGCAGCAGTCAACGCCATCGCACCGATCATCAGCCAGCCCAGCCAGAACGTTTGCCCGAACAGAGTGATGCCGCCAATGGTCGGATGCTCCGCGGTGATCAGCGCGATACCGGAGTCGACCACCAGATAGCCACCCATAACCAGCAGGGCAACGGCGGCAACCAGATGGGCAATCCCGACGGAGCGATGGAATCCATAAGGGTGCTGCTCGGTTGGAGCGCGCCGGATGATGCGGCATGCCACGAGGAAAGCAATTGGTGGCAGGAACGACAGCAGATCTTCGATCCAGGCCGCTTTCATAGCCTGCGAGTTACCCAGCACAAGGTAAACGATGACGACCGCAACGATAAGGAAGGAGATGGTGATCCATTCCCATTTGATCGCTTTGCGCAGCGCCGCCTGCTGCTCCTCTGGAAGCTCGGTATGGCCGAAACGGGCAGTCTTGCCTTCCTGGCTCATGATGCCAGCCTCTGACTTCCCGGCATTTCTCCGGTCACCTCCGAAAACCAATTTTGGCGCGGCTGCTGCTCCGCACTCTAGCAGAACCAGTCAGCATACTGTCGTTATCGAAATGGCAGTTCAGCTCGTCGATCCGTACGTATATCCATGGTCCGCAGCAAATGATTTAAAGACCTCCTTGGTAGTGTCGCCTTTTGCGATGAATTTGCCGCTCATATATTCGGCCAGATCGTCCAATGCTTCGGACATGACCAGACCTCCGAGGCGGATATCGGGCCGTTGTGAAAGTCGCGCTTCTTCGCACAATTCCGACGCAAAGAAAATCATTGCAGGCAACGAAGTTTCCGCCTGCGCTTCGGGAAAGTAATATGTTTCAGCATTCTGCGTCAGGTCCACACGGACTTGGACGATATCCGTAGCCAAGGTCTCCAACAACTGGCTGCCGATCGCTGAATCCACATCGCTCAACTGGCTGGCGTAGTCGGCCCTTCGCAGCAGGTTCAGCCGGACAGCCAGGGCCCGGCGCCGGGCAAGCGCCGGATAAATCTGCATGAACCAGGACACCGCTGCCGTAAGCAGGGCAAAGCCGGTAATGGCCTGCAGCGGTGACGCCAACCGCAACCAATTGTCGACGGCGACAACGTCCCCGTAGCCGAGTGTTCCAAGGGTGACCAAAGAAACATAAAACGCCTCGGCTATGTCCGCGTATCTGGACTCATCAAGACCCGGAGCATAAGAAAATCCTTGCGGAATATGCGGATAGTAAATCAACGCCCACCCAACGGTTTGCAATAAAGCCCAGATCCCGATTACCGACACCACGGCCAGCGGACCGGTAAACGGTCCAGGCTTGCGTTTCAGGCTCCTCGAAATCCACCACACCGACGTGACCACCATCCGGCTCAGTCCGCCGCGCCCACTGGGATGCAGCAAGGTCTGGAAAACGTCGTTCAACCCCACCGCGGCCACGACAATTCCGAGAATCGTAAACAACCACTCCATGCAAAGACTGTAATCGTATTGACCCCATAAAACCGTGCATTAAGAAGTATCCTTAGTACACGTGGGAAATCGACTTGATTCCCACCTCTACCACGTCGCCAAAGCGTGACGCGGTCAGGGTAATTCAGGTAGCAGTATCCATTAAGGAGTAGGACACATGGGTATCATCGGGTTCCTGATTCTTGGCCTCATTATGGGAGCGCTGGCCAAGCTCATCCTGCCTGGAAAGCAAGGCGGCGGCTGGATTGCCACCTTGGTGCTGGGCGTACTTGGGGCCCTCCTCGGAGGATGGCTCGGATCAGCAATCTTCGGGGTCGGACTCGAAGAATTCTGGTCGCTCCAGACCTGGCTCGTCGCGCTGGTCGGAGCACTGGTGGTCCTCGGTATTTGGGGATTCATCACCAACCGCGGCCACGCCCGGACCTAACCGCACGCTGGCTCACCGTCACGTGGCCCCCGGCCCATCGGACCGGGGGCCACGTCCTGCCTTTACCATCTCGTATCGATCAGACGCCTGTCGCAGAGATCAGGACTTCCCACCCTCAAGGAACTGCCGGAAAGTCAACGGGGTCCGCCCGGTAAGTGCCTCGAGATCACCGCTGACTCCGTCCAGCTCTCCCTTGGCGACAGCCGTATACGTACTGACCCAGGCATCGTACTGCCAGCCCGGTGCGTCCCACTTCTTCCGGGATTCGTAGGCCTCTTCCACGGTTTCGTTGTAATAACCCACATCCCTGCCGGTCACGTCGCTGATGGTTGCGGCGATCTCGGCGAAGGTCAGGGCCTCCGGCCCAGTGAGATTGTAGGTCCGGCCGGCATGCGGACCCGGATCCTGAAGTACGACGGCGGCGGCAAGGGCAATATCGTCCCTCGCCACAGCAGACACCCGGCCGTGATTGCCTGGGCCGCGGATAACGCCGTCATCGCCGGCCAACATAGGCATGATGTCCTGGTAGAAGTTGTTCCTCAGGAAGGTGAACCCAAGGCCGCTTCCACGGATGTGCTCCTCCGTTGCCCAATGGTCCCGGCCCAGTGTGAACGTCGCATCCGTGGCGGCGCCAAGAAAGGACGTGTAAACAATATGTTCGACGCCGGCATCCTTCGCCGCGTCGATGAAGGTCCTGTGCTGGGTCACGCGGTCGGCGGTTTCCGAGGCGGAGACCATGAACAACACTTTCACGCCGGACAGCGCCGTTTCGGCCGAATCCCTGTCCGAATAAGTGGCACGCACTGTGGCCGCACCCGGCAGTTGCGGAGCGCGGCTGATGTCGCGCACCGGCAACCGCTGCTGCAGTCCGGCGTCGGACAGGATCTGCGCCACACGGCCTCCCAGAGCGCCGGTGGATCCGGTTACTGCGATATCGGCTACCTTCTCAACCATGAAGTTCCTCTCCTGCGTTGGCTCTACCGATGCGAACAACCCGTCGGCTGCATCAATTCCGCCGACGGTACCGCATCCCGTCCAGCTTGACATCACCGCCGGACCGGGAAAACTGGAAGCATTACCGTGGGAGGGGAGGCAGGCACTGTGAAGGAGCCAGAGTCGCCGCGCTTTCTCGCTTCGGGGCAATGGGTGGACCAGGACGAACCGGAAGGCCACGGACTGCACTTCGGCTTGAATTGGCGGCGCGACCGCAAAGCCCGCATCCAGCGGTCCTGGGAGGAAACGTTTGCCCTCCACGACGAGATTTTCCGCCGCTGGTCGGAATACGAACTGGATCTGGAAAAGCTGATTGACTACCCCGTGATGACGGACCTTCGCGAGCCGCATACAGTGGCTATGGTCAAGGCGATGCGCGCTGCCGGCAGACTGAGGCCCGGTTCCGCAGCCGGCCATCACGAGGAAGCCGCCGGCAGCGAGTACGGACATGCGGTGCGCGAATTCGAGGAGGCATTCCTGATTGCCGAAGCGGAAGCGAAGCGGGTCAAGCGCGGACATTTCACACCCGATGAACAGCAGCGGTTGCTGACGGCCCGCCAATTGCTCAACGTGGCCGCTGATGAGGCGAGCTCGCCCGGGGAAAGACAAGGTGCCTACCGGCAGTTGCGGAAGGCGGTTGACGGACTGATCGCCATCCCCGAAAAGGCCCTCGCCGCTCTCGAAGCCCGCCACGAGCTGCGGCGGCGCGCCACCGAAACAGCACAGGAACTGGACGATTCCCCATGACCCAAAGCGACACTCCATTGCTGGGCGGGTGGTCGATGCTGGCCAGCTCCGCCGTCGTCGAACTTCTGCTGCGCTCCGGCTTCGACTGGGTGTGCTTGGATGCCCAGCACGGCCAGTACGACGACGGCGCTGTCACCGAGGCAATGGCGATGACACGGCAGCTGGAGACACCGGTCCTGGTGCGGGTGGCGGCCAACGACGCCGCCCTGATCGGCCGTACGCTCGATGCCGGGGCGGCGGGCGTCATCGTTCCGATGGTCAATTCCGCAGCCGAAGCGGAACGGGCCGTGCGCGCCTGCCTGTACCCGCCCTCCGGGGACCGCAGCCGGGGGCCGTTCGAGGTCCACCGCGGCCGCGGCTTCCCATCAGTCGAGCAAGCCAACGCGTCGGTTCAGGTCGGGGTCATGGTGGAAACCGCCCGGGCGCTGCGCAACCTCGAAGAAATTGCAGCAGTACCCGGGATCGGCTTCATCTTCGTCGGTCCGCTCGATCTCTCCATCGACCTGGGCACCACCATCGATGGCCTGCTGGTCGGAGACGGTGAAGGCATCCCAGACGGCGAGCGCCATCCCGGACCGGGCGGGCATCATCTTGAGCGGGTTGTCCGCGTCTGCCGGGAGCATGGCATCGGGAGCGGCGTCTTCACCACCAATCCGGACCACCTTGAGTCGTTCAGGGCCATGGGCTTCGGCCGGATTGCGGCGGCCACGGACGTATCGCTGCTGCAAGCGGCTGCCGGGGATCTGCTCGCCGGACAGGGCAGGAACCGCCCAGCCGGGTAGCCCGAAGCGGGACCTGCCGCGAGGGGACTGCCGCGGCGTACACTGCGGGTATGGTTGCACGGATGATCCGCCGGATCGCCGGGCGGAAGATGCTTCTGGTCAGCGGCCTTCAAGTCGTGTGCTTGGCGGGTCTGATCGCTTACCTCGTTCATGCCTTTGGCGTTGCCCCTTTTGCCGCCGGGATTCAAGCGGTCAACGTCTGGACCGTGCTGGCGGCACTATCGTGTGGCTTTGTTGCAACCTGGGCGCAGGGGGCACGGTGGCGGATTATCTGCCGCGGGTATGGGATCGAGCTGTCCACCGGTCAAGCGTTGCGCCAGTGCTACGGCGCAACGCTGTTGAATTCTGTACTCCCCAGCGGGATGGCCGGCGATGCGCATCGAACCGTCCAGCACCGGGCCGAGCACAAGTCATCGTGGTCCAGCAGCATCGGCTCGGTCGCGGGAGAACGGTTGGCAGGAACCGTAATCGTCATTCTCGCGGCGGCGATCGCGCTCGCGACACAGGATTGGCGGCTGAGCATTGCGACGCTCGCAGTGGCTGTAGTTGTATTCGCCGGTGCCTGGCCTTCCATCCGCCGAATTGCTTTGCCTGCGTCGACGGCGGTCTGGTCCTTGTCGCTGCTGCAATGGGGCTGCTTTGTGCTGATGTTCTGGGCCGCGGCGTCAATGACCTCACCAGGCATTCCATTCGCCCATGTGGCCGGTCTGGGAGCGATCTGCCTGGCCAGCATATTCATTCCCCTCGGTGTTGGCGGTTGGGGGCCGCGCGAGGGCGCCACCGCGCTGGCATTCATGGCCTACGGTTACTCCGGCGCGGAAGGCGTTGCCGCAGCCACCGGATACGGCATCCTGGCCCTGATATCCGTCCTGCCGGGCTTGCCCATCTTGCTCGCGTCCACTTCCCTTGCCGCGCAGCTCCGGGCGGCTTTCCGCCGCGAAGCGAAAGATGATGTTGCGGGCACGAAACCCATATGACACTCGTCTGGGTATAGTCGGGATATCTGCGCTGCAGCGAGCGCATCCCCCTTCGGAGAAAGGCAGCCATGCCCCTCGATGTTCACCGCCTCCGCGCGCATTTCCCGTCCCTGGCTTCAGGCATCGCCCACTTCGACGGACCCGGCGGCACCCAGACGCCCGACGTCGTCGGCCACGCCATCGCCGCCACCCTGACCGGCCCGCTGTCCAACCGCGGCCGCAGCGTCCTCCCGGAGCAGAACGCCGACGACGCCGTCGCGGGGTTCCGCGCCGCCTTCGCCGATTTCCTCAACGCGGACCACCGTGGAATCGTCTACGGCCGCAGCGCCACTCAGCTCACCTACGACTTCTCCCGGCACCTGAGCCGCAGCTGGGGTCCCGGTGACGAGGTCGTGGTCACGCGTCTGGACCACGATTCGAATGTCCGCCCCTGGGTCCAGGCCGCCGAACGCCAAGGTGCCACTCTTCGCTGGGTCGGGTTCGATCCGGCCACTGCGGAACTGAACATGGACGAGCTCGGACAGGCCCTCAGCGGACGCACCAGGGTAGTCGCCGTCACGGCGGCCTCGAACTTCGTCGGCACCATACCGGACATGCCGGAAATTGCGCGCCTGGTACACGACGCCGGCGCACTGCTTTACGTCGACGGCGTTCACTATGCGGCCCATGAAGCGGTCGACGTGCAGGCTCTCGGCGCGGACTTCTTCGTCTGCTCGCCCTACAAGTTCCTGGGCCCGCACTGTGCGGTGCTGGCGGCGTCGCCGGAGTTGCTGGAATCCATTGAACCCGACAAGCTGCTGCCCTCCACCAATGCCGTGCCGGAACGGTTCGAGCTCGGAACACTGCCCTACGAGATCATGGCCGGGGCGACGTCGGCCGTGGACTTCATCGCCTCCCTCGCCGGAACAGAAGGCGGCCGGCGCGGGCAAATTGTCTCAGCCTTCGCCGCCATCGACGCGCATGAGGAAGCGCTGCAGAAGAAACTCGAATCCGCACTTGCCGGGCTGCCCGGCCTCGTGCTGCACTCGCGGGCAGCGGCCCGCACGTCCACCCTGCTGCTCAGCTTCGACAGCCACCGCGCCGCCGACGTCAGCAAGTTCCTCGCCGGACAAAACATCCTCGCCCCTGCCAGCAATTTCTACGCCATCGAAGCCTCCCGCACCTTGGGGCTCGACGACGACGGCGGACTCCGCATCGGCCTCGCCCCCTATACTTCCGACGACGACGTGCAGCGGCTGATCGATGCCCTGACCGAATTCCTCGAAGTCTAAGGAATCAACGCCTGCTCAGTTCAAAGATTCCGCAGTGGCCTCCGGCTGTGCCGTGGAGGGAAACCTCGTACAGGCTGCCGGTGCTGTCGAGCCGGAGGAGCTCGCCCCGGCCGAGCGTGATTTCGGCACCGGAGGACGTCTGCACAACTGTTCCCGCACCCGTGCTGTAGATGAGAACGGTGTCCGCGGCGGTGAGGAACGTCCGCGTATCCGGCACGCTGAACCATTCCGCCCGGGAGGTGAAGCTGTCCTGGCGGTGGATCAAATTGAAATCGCGGATAGGTCCTTCCAGCAGAACGCACTCGGTGCCGCTGCCGCCGTCGAACGGGTAGGCATCAAAGGGAAGGAGGTTCCGGCTGGCCTTCCCGTCGACCGTCAAGCGCATGCCGCCGCCTTCGAGAACCGTGATGATCCGCTGCATCCCCGGAAAGGTTGAGAACTGCCCGTCCCCCGCAATGTCGGCGATGGAGAGCCGCCAGCCGTAATCCGCCTCCGCCGTGTCCCGGGCGAGTTCCGTCGTCGTTCCGCCACCGTTCTTCCACGGCATCACGGTAAAATCCGCCGCCGAATAGTGCGTCGCCGTCGTCAAGAACTTCCTCCGTCATCCTGCAGGGGTCAATATGGCAGATCCACGCGCAAACCCACGGCCCGCGTGCGCTTCGCGAACATGAGCCTCGTCCAGAATACCCAGGCGCTGGCGCCGTTTAGGAACCCGTCTTTGGAACCTGGTCCTTCTTTGGGGTCCGCGCTGGCGGTGGAAGTTGGGCACATACGATGGCCAGCAGACAGATGGAGAACCCTATCCACTGCACAATACCGAGGAACTGTTGCAGCAACACGATTCCGAGCAACGTTGCGACGATCGGCGACAGAAGAGGCAGGAACGAAGCCGCCGAGACAGGGAGCTTCCCCAGCCCGCCGAACCAGGCCCAATACGTCAGAAGCGCGCCGACGATTCCCAGCCACGCGTAACCTGCTCCGGCACCGGCATCAATTGGCGGAGGGGCGCCTTCGAAGAGGAACGAGGCCGGGATAAGCATGACGCCGGCCCAAGCCAGCAGCCACGAGGCCCAGGTAAGGCCTCCCACCGGACGGTGCCATTTCTTGAAGAGCACAATCCCTGCAGCCATGCTTCCGGCGCCGATGATACCGGCCACGATGCCCCACGCATCCACCACGGCGTCCGAATCCAGCACCATCATGGCGATGCCGGCGATGCCGATAAGTCCCCATACGATTCTCCATATCGTGGGAGCCTCTTTCAGAATCAGAAAGCCGAGGGCAGCGACGAACAGGGGCTGGCAGGCAATCAGTACCGAGGCCAGACCACCCGGCAAACGGTAAGCGGAGATGAAGAGCAGAGGGAAGAACATTCCCATATTCAGCAACCCCATGACGAGCGACTTCCACCACCACTCTCCCCAAGGGAGCTGGCGGCAGATGAGCAGTCCGATGATACCCGCGGGCAGGGCACGCAGGGCGCTGGACCAAACCGGGTACCCGGCGGGCAACAGCTCGGTCGTGACGACGTAGGTGGTGCCCCACACGGCAGGCGCGGAAGCGCACAGCAACACCCATTTCCAAGGCGTCGTTCTGCCCGTGGCGGGAGCACTGGTGGCATTCGGTGCCTTCATTGTGGTGCCCTTCCTGACGAAGCGTTGGGGTTCATCGAAATACATGCGACGGCCATGAAGTGGTTCCGGCCCTGTTTGTCGTGCACGACCTCGAATGCCGCCAGGGCCCCTTCCGCTTGCCCCTTGGACCAGTGATGTCCTCGTATCACCAGGGCCTCGGGACTAAAGAACCCGGCGATGCCCACCCCCAACGCCTTGTAAACAGCTTCCCGCGCAGTCCACCACTCCACCAGTTGCCGGTCGGTCATATGTTCAGCTGTGGCGGTTTGGAGCGAGGCGAGCACGGACTTCAGCTCCGGCGCCCGGTGCTCCGGTTCGACGTCGATGCCGACTTGGGCGCCACGGCTCACCGCCGCGCAGACCATGGACCCGCTGTGGGAAATGGAGGCATGCAACTGTGGGTCGGTGGGCACTGGAATACCGCGCCTGTAGTCCAGCCCGGCATGCCGCGGGTCAATCCCCCCTGCCATCAGTCCGATCAGCAGCCGCACAAAGGCGGTGCCCGTTAGCGATGCAAACCGGGCGGGTTCGGGCCGGAGGTATACACGCTCGTGTTCACGGCGATTACACCAGAGAGCTGTCTGAGGATCCAGTTCTCCAGCCAGGTACGCCAGCGCTGGCCTGCCATCGGACTGCAACCGCACTTTCGCAGTTCCGCGCCAGCCTTCGTACTCAACCGTGACACAGGATCGTTCACCCGCAAACGCCTGCGTGTGATGGTCCCGGATTTCGTGCCGCTCCATGCTGATGGGCATCAATCAGCCTTTCGCGTTTGAGTGTTTGAGCTGGAATTCACGTACGGCTGCCGCCAGGGATTGCACACCCGGCTCCCTGAGCACTGTGTAGTGGTCGTCCGGCAGCTGCTTCTCGTCAAAGTCCAGCTGTCCATCGGAGATGATGTCTTCTACGGAGGAGTACAGATCACCGGCTGCTTTGATGATGAGTGCAGGGCATTTGATTTGAAGATCCGCCATCTCGGTGAAGGAGTAGTCGAACTCGTACGTCCCGGACACCAGATCCACGATCCGGCGCACCTGCGACGCTTCGAATCCATCGACGTTGGCCATCACGAACGTGACCATATCCTCGGCCGAGGCGACGGCCTCCCAGGCCTTTGCTATCAGGTCCAGATCGATCCGGCCGGTGAATACGGAGGTGAGCATGGCGACGAATTCGCGGTTCTCGAAGGAGGCGGCCCGGTTGCCTGTAGGCTCTCCCCCGAGTTCCACCGCAGGGTTGCCTGGACAGACCAGCACCAATGACTCGACGTTCTTTCCCCAATTCTCCAATTGAAAGGCTGCCTCGAAGGCGACCCGGCATCCGAATGAGTATCCAACCAGCCGGTACGAGTCGCGGTCCGGTATCAATTCAATGTCGTGCCGCGCCATCTCATGTACGTCACTGTGGATGGGCTCATCCGGGTTGATACCGCTCGCCCGGACGCCGTAGACGGTGGACTCAGTCTGCAGGTTGAGCGCCAAGGGTTTGAGGTTGATCGGAACGCCTCCCAGACCGGGCCAGACAATGGTCGCGGGGCCAGGCATTGAGTCACTCAGCGGGATAAGCCTGGAAGCGTGCGAACCTTCGTCGATGGCGCTGGCGAGATCGTTCAGTACCGGATTGGAGAACACTGTCTCTGGCCCGATAGTGATGTGGGCCTGCTCTTTGAGCTTCGCGAGCAGCATCATGACGCGGATCGAGTCCCCGCCGACCTGGAAGAAATTGTCGTCCGCCGATACGTCGTCGACCTTCAAAACGCCCTGCCACAGCTGGACCAGCAGCGTTTCGGTCGCTGTGCCCGGCTCAACGATTCCGCGGTTGCGTGAGGGGGCGGTTACTTCCGGACTCTGCTCCAGCGCGCGGCCGTCGATCTTTCCGTTCGGTGTCGTCGGGAACCCGGCGACAAGCACCGTCCGGTCCGGAACCATGTAGTCGGGAACGTAGTTCGTCATGTCCTTGGTGATCATCTCGGCAGGGCCGGTCATATGTACAGAGTCTTCATTCATGCCCCGGTGCTCGATTTGTTCGTCCGAGATGTGTCCTCCCAGTGCGAAATATGACGGAAGGTCCCGTTCTTCAGAGACCCCGAGTGCCCTTTGAATCGTCGTTGCCGAGGGCAGCGGGTGGCCGCTGAATGAGCTGTATCCCGCGGACATGAAGCCGAACTTCAGATCGTTGTCCTGGATCTTGTGCATCTGGTAGCCCATCGATATGTAGGCATGCCGCGGATCGTCTTCTCCGGACACGATGGCCACCCCGAAGTCGGCCCGGCTGTACACCGCCTGGTTAATGGCGATGACCTCGTTCTGCCGGACATAGAGATCCGAAATGCGCTGCAGCCCGCTCTGCCCGTTGTGCTTGTACATTCCAGGTTCGAGCGGCATGGTCGTGTGCTCGGGAATCGAAATATAGAAGTCGCAGGCCTCCAACCACGGCTGCCGCGAAGTGCGCAGTTCAACTGTGCCCAGGTAGACGTCGTCGTCTGACTCCTGTCCCGGGAAGTGGCTTCGTCCGGGCTCCTCGAAGTGCACGTGGGCATCGTGCCGGGCCGCGAACTGTTCCATCGCGCCGAGCATGTGACCGGCTTCCAGCAGTTGTACCTCTTTGACGTTCTTCTGGTAGACGTCCTGGATTGCGGAGGTCTTCGAAACCAAATGGAACCGGAGCCCCGTCGGATTCCATTCCTTCTGGCCAGGCAGGAGGTAGAGTTGCCGCTCGATTGGATGGAAATAATACATACCTGGCGGGATGCCAAGCGTCCCGTCGTTCTCCAGATAAATCTGCGTGGAGTACAGCGCCCCGGGAGAGGCATACAAGTACTTTGGCAGCAGCCGCTCCGGGCTATGGTGAGCCGACACGGCGTGAAGCATATCCAATACCGATGCGCGGTAGATGTCCGCATCGGGCACGGAAGGCTCGACGGCGGCTGTTTCCGCGGCCGCGATCAGCTTCAGAATCTCACGTTGGCGGGCACGCGGTCCGTCGAAGAATCGATACGTTTTCCGCGCGTACGTGTGTGCTTCGATGCGTTCCTCTGAACCGCTGCCCGGAACACTGAAGACATCCGCCTCTGGAATGCCGCCAACCTCGCGCAGCCCCGGGCTTGAGAGCTGGGCCTTTACCTGTGTCCTGTCTGCTTTTGACCGGTGGTGTGATGCCGCCTGGGCACCATCCATCAAGGGTGCATTTCCAGGGTCAAGCTGGATGCAGGCGACAAGCTCCTGTTGGCCGGGCCGGCGGCCCGACAGCAGCAAAGCATGGGCACGTTCAACCCAAGGATGGCGGTGGAATTGTGCCGCTATTTCGTCGAGTTCGACCCGGTTTCCACGAATTTTAACTTGATTGTCGAACCGTCCAAGGAACTCAAGGTTGCCATCCTCCAGCTTTCTCACCCGGTCTCCCGTGCGATAGCACCGCCTACCGTTGATAGTTGGGAACTTCTTGGCAGTTTCTCCGGGCATGCCCTGATAGCCGATGGCGATTTGCGCCCCGGAGATCCAGAGTTCGCCGACCGTTGCAGCCACCGGCCCCTCGGGTCCGTCTTCCATCACCGACAAGCCAACATTGGACACGGGCTTCCCGATCGGCACGGAGTTGGTACCGGGCCGCGTCCCCTGGAGGCCGCTGGCCGGAATTTTGAACGAGGTCGCATTGATAGTGCACTCGGTAGGCCCGTAAAGGTTGACGACCTCAAGGCCAGGCAATTGCTCTTGAAGCTTAGCCACCAGGTCCCACGACAAGGCCTCCCCTCCGGAGAAGATCCGACGGAGCGAAGTCACCTTCGGCAGCTCGCCGGTTTCGACTATTGCGTGGAGCAGAGTCGGGACTCCTTGCAAAGCGGTCACCGCGGCCTCCTGCATCCGGGCGATCAAGGCATACGGATCCCTGTGCTCTCCAGCTTCCACAGTCGCCGACACTGCGCCGGCCAGAGGAGCGAGTATCTCCCATTGCGCGGCGTCGAAGCCAATAGGGGTTTTTTGGATGATCCGGGTGCCCTCTGTCAAGTACGCCTGCTCATGGAGCCAGTCCAGTTGGTTGGCCAGGTTTGCCCGTGATACGACGATTCCCTTGGGATCGCCCGTCGAACCGGACGTATAAATTAGATACGCAGGGGCATCCGGCTCTACCTTCAAGTCCACCAGATCCCACACATGGGCTGTTCCTGCCGGAGCATCTGCCTCCATATCGTGGAGCAGGGTTTCGACGTCCACAACGCTGAGACCATATCCCCAGCTCCGCACGCGGTCGGCGTCGTTGGAAGCGGCTAGCACAGTGGTTGCTCCGCTGTCATCCAAAATGTACTTGATCCGCTCTTCGGGATAGGACGCGGCGATGGGAAGGTAGGGCCGCCGGGAGGACAGCGCGGCAATAGCCGCCGTGGACGGCACAATTCCCGGCTCGGCCAGAATTGCGACCGCTCCTCCGCCTTCAGCGGAGGTGATTTCCCCCGCCAGGCGTTCCACCAGTGTCGTCAATTGTCTGGCGGAAACCGAGAAGTCTGCACCAATGAGTGCATCCGTTTCCAGATGTTCAAGCGGATTGAGCTGGTCAAACGCCATTTTGAAGTCCTATAGAGAGACTTTCCTATGGGGCCGGGACCCCGCCGATCGTCAGACCGGCATCCGGCTCCACGTCGTCGAATAGAAAGTTGAGTGCGCTGGACCCTTGCTTCGGCCGTTGAGGAGGCAAGTACTGACGGGGCAGCGCATAAAGCCTCGGTCCAAGACACGAGACAGGAGTAGGTGAAACTTGAGAAATCAAAACGCGAATCATATCTGACCTCGTCGTATCGACTCCAACAACCCGGACTATATGGTTAGGCATGAAGCTCACCTCGAAGATAACAGGATTATAACACCCCGAACTTGGCTGGAACTGGGTCTGTCGCAGCCAGGACGAATTGTTCAAAACCATCCAAATATCAGTTCCCGGTACGTTCCTATAGCGCAATTCATCCGGACATGTCATTATTATTCCGTCGCGTTGACACCTTCGTCCCGCGCAGACATCACCGTATCCATACAGAGGCTTTGCCGAGCGCTGGATAATTCATTACTTGGGGGTAAATGATGCTTGGAAAAGCTCTGTCCGTAATCGTTGGCGCCATCCTGCTGGTGAGTGGGTTCACGGTGCCGGCCGAAGCCGCCACCACCTACAAAGCATCGTTACGCAGCGCCGTCCGCTCGCTGCCGGTGGCCACCGAGCGGAACACCGGTTACGACCGGTACCGCTATTTTGGTGATTGGAAGGATTTCAACCGGGATTGTCAGGACACCCGTGCCGAAGTTTTGATTCAGGAGTCGAAGACTACGCCGCGTTTCACCTCGTCCACCCGGTGCACGGTCAGCAAGGGCAAATGGGTTACCAATTGGGATAACCGCACCCATTACTACGCTTCCAAGGTCCAGATCGACCACCTGATTCCGGTCCATGAAGCCTGGGGATCCGGCGCGAAATCGTGGAGCCAAAACCGTCGCATCAACTTCTATAACGACATGGGCGACCGCCGGGCGCTGAACCCGCAGACGAATTCGCTGAACTCATCCAAGCAGGCCAGCGGACCCGAAGCCTGGATGCCGCCGAAAAACCGCTGCCGCTACGTGGCGGACTGGGTCGCAATCAAGATCCGCTGGGGCCTGAAGGTCGACCGAGCGGAAAAGGACGCGCTGGTGAAGTTCGCAAACTCCTGCTCATCCCGGACCATCACTGTCACCAAGCGCTAATCTGCGGCGATCCCGTCAGATGCGCAATCTTCCCTGCGGAAAGAATTCGGACTCTTCAGGCTGACCTCCTCTGTTGCCCTAATACACTGGTGGAATGCCAGCAGCGAACGCGTCCCTGATTCTGGGACCAATTTTGCGCTACGTCGACGAGACAACGGCCACGGTCTGGGTAGAGACTTCGGCGCCGGCAGAGGTCGGTGTTCTCGGCCGCACGAGCCGGACCTTCTCCGTCGGTGGACACCACTACGCGCTCGTCATTATCGACCAACTGGGTGCCGGTTCTGAGACTGAGTACTCGGTGAGCCTGGATGGAACAACCGTCTGGCCGGAACCGGACGAGCGGCGGGCCACACCACGGATCCGTACGATGGAAGACGGCCGGGAACTCAATATCGCTTTTGGTTCCTGCAGGGTCGACCGTCCCAATATTGAGCCGTGGACACTGGAGCATGGCGAAGCGCCGGATGCAGTGGGAGTTGATGCGCTGATTGCGTTGTCCCGGGCACTGCAAGCGGGTGAACGCCCGCTACCTGACCTTCTGCTGCTGCTGGGAGACCAAATCTATGCGGACAAGCGGCTGTCGCCCGAGGTGCGCGGGCAGATGACCCGGAAGCAGCCGCCGGGAACACCCCCAAAGGGAGCTGCCCGCAACTTTGACGACTATGCCTGGGTGTATCAGCACAGTTGGTCGCAGCCGGATATCCGCTGGCTGCTCTCCACTGTGCCGTCGGCGATGATTTTCGACGATCACGAAGTGCGGAACCACTGGAACATTTCGGCCCACTGGCGGCGCGAGGTGATGCAGGATCCGGGCTGGCCGGAACAGATCATGGGCGCCTACCTGGCGTATTGGCTCTATCAACACATGGGCAACCTCTCTCCGACGGCCTTGGTTGAAGAGGGCCTGTGGCCGGCGCTGATGCACTCGGACGACGGCGAGAAGCGGCTTCGAGAATTCGCCGCCCATGCCGATGATGAAGTGAATGGTCACAAGCGGTCCCGCTGGAGCTACTGCCGCGATCTGGGCCGCACCCGGCTGGTTATGCTCGACACACGCTCAGGACGGGTACTGGAAACCGGCCGGCGCAACATGCTCGGCGAGGATGAGTGGGAACTGGTCGAGGGCTGGCTCCGGGGCGATTGCGACCATCTCTTAATCGGCTCCTCCCTCCCGTTTTTATTGGAACCATCAGTGCACGACGTCGAAGCTTGGGACGAGGCGCTTACCGAGGGCATTTGGGGAGCCAAGTTTGCAAGAAGAGGCGAGAAACTCCGGCTGATCGGCAATCTCGAGCACTGGGGGGCGTTCCGGACCTCATTCAAACGCCTGGCCGCAGCTATTGGAGAAGTCGCGGCTGGACAACGCGGGGCGGCGCCTGCCACCGTACTGGTGCTCTCCGGCGACGTCCACCATTCCTACGTCGCACACGTCAACCGGCTGGGCCGAACGGCAGAGGCGCCGGTTGCGCAGATCGTCAGCTCCCCGTTGCGCAGCCACTATCCGGGGAAGCTGCGAAGGGCCATCATCATCGCGAATTCCTGGATTGCCAGACTCATCGGCCGCCTGCTGGCCAACACAGCACGGGTTCCGAAGGCGGGTATCAAGTGGTCCCTGACAACCGGTCCGTTGTTCGGCAATCACCTGGCGTCGCTGCGGCTCGACACCGGCTCCGGGAAGCTGCGGATTGAACGCGCGGAGCACACCAATGGCACTCCCTATTTACGGCTCGTGCATCAGGAAACGATCGCTGGAAACGATGTTCGACAAACGCGGCAATCCTCAACCCCGCCTCCACAGTAGAAGCTTCCGCCGTAGAAGTACCGTGATCTATCCGAATGCCTCAGTAGGTAGACTCGATCCGTAGTCCACTAGTCAGCGCCGGAAGGGGTGTTTTTCCTGATACGGGTCATTAGCTACAACCTCCGAAAGCACAATGCCAGTGGTGAACTTGTCGACCTGACGAAGGATTTCCGTCCCGATATCCTGTGCCTTCAGGAATGCAAAGTATCGGAACTTCCCGAGACGATCGGCACCCTGCACCTGGCCGACTCCACCAAGGCGAACCGGCTCGGCCTGGCGATCTATTACGCGCAGGACCGCTTCACTGCGCTGGATACGAATGCCTTTTCCCTCAAGAAGTCGTTGCATGACCGGATCGCCGCGCCGGCGCATGAGCGGCTCATCGGAACACGCCTCATCGACAACGAATCGCACCACGACATCGTTGTCGGGTCCTTCCATGCCGCCCCGCTGACCGCCTCGAATTCGTTGCGCCGGAAGCAGATCCATGCCGCGCACGAAGAACTGCTCAGCATGGGTTCCGGACTCATCTCACTCATGGTCGGCGACTTTAACTACCCCTTCTTCACGAAAAACCTCACCGCACATATGAACGCCTCCGGCTATGACCTCACACTGAGCGACAGCAGAACCTATATGCGTTACAAGGTCTTCAAGGGACACTTCGACTTCGCCACGTCCAGAGGGATGGACATCGAAAACGTCGAGACCCTGCCAAGCGGCGATTCCGACCACTTACCAATTCTCATAACCGCCGAGTACAGCGAAATTCTTTAGGAGCATACATGCGTGCCGCCATCATCCACGGACCGGGTGACATCCGGGTCGAAGACCGGGAATATCCGACTATTCAACGGCCCACCGACGTCATAGTGAAAGTGACGGCGTCCTGTGTCTGCGGCTCGGACCTCTGGCCCTACCGCGGCGTGCGCGAAACCGAGGAGCCCCGCGCGATCGGTCATGAATTCGTCGGCGTGGTGGAGGAAACCGGCAGTGAAGTGACCCAACTGTCAGCCGGCGACTTCGTCATCGCTCCCTTTGTGGACAGCTGCGGCCACTGCCCCCAGTGCCTCAATGGCGTCACCGTAGCCTGCGATCATCTGACCGGTTGGGGCGGCAACGACGAGCATGGCGATTATGTCGACGGCGGCCAGGGTGAAGCCGTCCGCGTCCCCCAGGCGGAAGGAACGCTGCGGAAGGTCGAAGGTGTCAGCGATCCGGATGCCGCCCTGACGGCAAATCTGCTGACACTCTCCGACGTCATGGCCACCGGACATCACGCCGCGGTCAGTGCACGGGTGGGACCGGGCCGCACCGTCGTCGTCGTTGGCGACGGCGCCGTGGGACTGTGTGGGGTACTCGCCGCGAAGCGTCTGGGCGCCGAGCGCATCATTGCCATGTCCCGGCACGAAGACCGCCAAGCCTTGGCCCGCGAATTTGGAGCCACCGACATCGTCGCTGAACGCGGCGACGACGGCGTGGCGAAAGTACGCGAGCTCCTCGGTGGAGTGCTGGCCGATTCGGTGCTGGAATGCGTCGGGACGGAGGAATCCATGCGGCAGGCGCTCGGGAGCACCCGGCCTGGCGGCAATCTTGGCTTCGTCGGGGTTCCCGCCGGAGGAGCCGAGTTGCCGATCGGATTCCTCTTCGCCAAGAACATCACCGTGGGCGGCGGCATGGCCCCTGCGCACACGTACATCCCCGAGCTACTCGAGGATGTCTTGTCCGGACGTATCAACCCTGGCAAGGTTTTCGACGTCGAAATGCCCCTCGATGAAGCGGCCGAAGCGTATAAGGCGATGGACGAGCGACGCTCCATCAAGGTCCTGCTGAAGCCCTAACGGGTTCCAGCCGCGCCCCTGACGACAACGTTGTCAAGGGATCGGGGATTTCTGCCTTATGCTTCGTATCAGATAGGTTTTCCGCCCCCTCTGCCCGCCTGGGTGGAGGGGGCGAATACTTGCCCTGTCTGCCCGGCATCCGGGCCACTTCACTCTGCATAAGGACATTCCTTGAGAATCGCCCGTTTGATGTCGCCTGCCGCAATGGCGCTGGCCCTCGCCCTGTTGATAAGCCCCCTTGCCGGAACGGTCAGCGCCCCTCCAGCCGAGGGCGCATACCAAGTCACCAATCCCTGCACCCGGCTGAACGCCGGGCAGGTGAAGTACAACACCTACGAAGCGAAGCGTGTCACCTTTGCGACTGCCACCTCGCGTTCGTCCAACCGGGTCCGGATTACCAGCTGCGTGAAACGGAACGTCCGCTATCAGCAGGAATGGGTGGACTCAGGCTTCGCGGGGCTGAAGGGTTTCGCGGCGCAAGGCAAGCTGTGGGAGGACACCTGGAAATCACCTACCGGTAGCTTCAGCGTCACCGAAGCGCTCGGCAGGTCCAATCCAGGCACCGATTTGAAGTACTACCGGATCAAACCGTCGTCGAAATGGGGCGGTGAGCGGAATTCCCGCTACAACCAGTACTTCGAGGGCCGCGGCGGCGAATCGGACGAAAATCTATACCGGTACATGAACCAGGGTTATTACGAGCAGGCCGCGGTCATCAACTGGAACCGCAAACCCGATATGACCACGGTCCGCGGCGCATCCTTCGCCATCTTCCTGCACGCCGGAAACGTGACCTCCGCGGGCTGCATCTCCACGCACCTCTCCACGGTGAAGAGGTACCTCCGCACAGCCGTTCCGGGAGATCGGATGGTTCTCGGCGCCGTTGGGGACATCTTCAGCGGAACCCGGCACCAAGGCAAGAACACTGGCGCCGGCCTGTCGATCGCCTCTATCAAATCCGGCGGCGATGTCCTTTCGGCTGGACGTGATGGGGTGCTCTGGAACTTCCCGGCGGCCGGCAACGGCTGGCTCAATCCGCGCGTGCGTATCCATTCCGGCTGGAAGGATATGAAGTCCGCACACGTCACCGATTGGAACGGCGACGGCGTCTTCGACATGATCGGCCAGTTCAACAACGGCAGGGTTTACTTCTACGAGGGCAAGCGCCGTGGCGGTTTTCACGGGCGGCAGCTTATGGCCACCGGCTGGAAAAACCTGACATTCACTGTCGGGGAATGGAACCGCGGCAGGCCATCTGTGATCGCCAAGGACTCCAACGGCCGGATGCGCCTCTACGACAACGGCTCACGACTGCGGGACGCGGAAATCATCGGCACTGGCGGCTGGGGCAGCTACGGGAACTTCGCGCTCACCGACTTTGACTTGGACGGCAGGAACGAACTCGTCACCACCAAGGGCCAACGCTTGTACGTGTATGAAAACGCGATGAACCTCAAGGTGCGCAAGCTCGTTGGCCGGAGCGGCTGGCAACGGGCCAACAGCATCCGGGCCACCGAAACGTATAAGGCCGAGGGATCCCGTGGGCTGCAGGTCCGGATGGATAACGGACAGCTGCGCTACTACCCGGTCTATAAAAACCGCTTCGGGACCAAGACCAATATCGGCTACGGCTGGAACTCCTTCCCGCTGCACCTCAAATAGGCCATGGCCGCTCCGCTCACGCCGCAGGTCGGGCAGGCGGGAAGATGCCCGATGGATCCAACAGCATTTGGCACTTCCGGCTGGCGTGCGATGGCACCGCCGAGACGACGCACTCGATCAGCAGCAGGCGGTCTCCTGATCCGGCCCGGCCACCCGCAGAATCGGCTCAGCCAGGTCGACGTCGAATTCGTTTGAGCAGGATGCCTCGTCGTCCCCTTGTTGGCACCGGTTCGGTGGGATCCGGATGGAGGCAGCCGGAGGAGCGCGATAGAGGTACACACCGAATCCAGCACAGTCTGGAGCCATTTTGTCCAGAACTGACCGTCGTCCCGGCTGGCCGTCATGAGATTGAATCCGGCAATATCAAATTTGCTGTTGACGCCGACCTGCCCGAGAACTGCAAGGACCTCAAAGGCAAGTCCGTTGCCCCGAGCGCCGACGGCAATAATGGAATGAGTGGTGTTACGGTGTGACCCAGGCACCGACTGGCAGCCTTTGCTTGTCTTTAAAGTGATCGAACCCGTGCCCGCCTAAACCATGTTGGTCATTTTCCCGACCGCGACAAAACCCCAGCGGTGGCGCCGACCAACCCGCACCCTGCGATAGCAACCCCAGCAATCCGGACCTCACCGTTGTCTGTCACCAAATAGAGCCAGGACCCGCAGACGGACATCAGCACCATGCAGACGATGAAAAACCCTGTCAGGGGCATTGCGGCTCAGCTTCTGGGTGGTGAGTCTGGGACGGAGGGGTCGCTGCCGCGCAACCGGATGAGGCCCGGCTCGTAGTTCATTGTGATCCGCGCATAGACGACGACCTCCCTGGCTGGCCCCTCCTGGGATGAAGCCCATTCAAGGACGCGGTCCACGTCGACGTCGTCGAACTGGTACTCCTCTAGAAACAGTGCCTCGTCCGGGTTTGGGCTCCTGCGATGCCACACCTGGACCCGGTAGGACGGATATTCCTCTTCCAGCGGGTATCCCTAGTATCGACCATCTTCGGTTCGCTCATACCGGCCTCCTGACAACTGTGCTGATGGTTCACATACTAGGGCTCCCGCTAACCAGCAGTCACACATACCGTGCTAAAATTTGCGCGGCAGTCGGAACATCTTGACCGCTCTGCGAAACTTGGGGGAAACTTGAATATTCAATCCGCGATGCCGCGCGCCCGGCAGTCTCTCTACGCGATGCTCGTCGCGGCCGTTCTGGCTGCCGGATCGCTGGCCGGGGCGATTCCCGCACACGCAGCCGATGCATTCCTGCAGGGACGGGTCCTAGACGAGGCCGGCCAGCCGCTTCAGGGTATCCAAGTTGCGGCTTTCAGCGGCCCGGATGCCGGGGCCGCGGGCGTGCCAGCGGACGCGACCGGAACCAGCAACACCCTCGGCCAGTACACCCTCTCGGTGGCCAGCGATCATTCCTACCGTCTCCGGTACACCGACACACAGCCCCGCCTGGACGGCCCCCACATCACCGAGTGGCATCAGGACGCATTTCGGCCTGAAGCAGCCGATCCGGTGGCCGTCTCTTCACCTGGCATTACCCTGCCGGACACGGCCTTGGCAACACCTGCCATCGAGCAGTTCACAGATGCCCCGGTGCCAGTGCTCAACGGCACCGGTGATCCTGGCACGGTCCTCGCGGTGGACCCCGGCATCTGGAGCCCCGAACCAGGCCTGACGTATGCCTGGTACCGGAACGGAACCCAGATTTACGGCAGCGGAACCAGTTTGACTGTCAATCCGTCCCTAGGGGGTGGGAGCATAACCGTGAAGGTCACGGCCAAGAAGCCGGGGTACGCCACGACCGCCCGCGAGTCCGCTCCCGTGCCGGTTCCGCTGTCCGATTGGAGTCCATCTACGCCCACAATCACCGGACTGCCCCAGGGCGGTTCAGTGCTCCACGTGGAAATGGGCGACGTTTTCCACGGGGGCACACAAGAATTCCAGTGGTTCGCGGACGGAACCCCCGTCACTCCGAAAGGCGCCTACCAACGCTCCTACGCCCCTCAGACCGGAGACGCGGGCAAGCGCTTGACTGTGCAGGTCACTTGGACGCGCCCTGGCTTCCATCCGGTTTCACGTATGTCTGCACCCACCCATCCCGTCGTGCTCGGAGTCTTCGAACCGGCAGCCCCGATCATCAGTGGAACTGCAAAAGTCGGAGAAACGCTGACCGTGGATCCGGGAATCTGGAAGCCGGCACTGGTCCAGGGCCAATACAAGGTCGAATGGATGCGCGACGGCACCGTGATCGACATGCAATGGATGGACCCCTGGTACTTCCACACCGCCGCCGGTAAGTACACCCTGACCGCCGCCGATCTAGGCAAGTCGATCAGCGTCAAAGTGACATCCCGGCGAACCGGCTACGAGACCACCTCAAAGACGTCAACTCCCACCGGGCCTGTTGCCATAGGGACAATCAAGGCCCCCAGCTTCAGTATCGAGGTCCCCTCCAGTCGTATCGGCGCCCAGTGGTCCGTCCGCATACCATCGACGTGGACGCCAAAAACGACTCGTAAATATCAGTGGTACAGGGACGGAAAGGCTGTTACCGGGGCAACCAAATCGGCCTACTATCCAAGGGTCGACGATTTAGGAACACACTCCTACACCGTCCGGATAAGCGTTTCAAAGCCGGGCTTCATCTCTGCCACCATGAGGACAGCTGCCACCTCCGTTACCGTCACTAAGGGCGTCTTCTCGATCGCCGACCGGGTGAGCGCCCCGACCGGCACGATGAAGGCCGGCTACATCCTGACGGCACCGTACAGCAACGTCTCGTGGCATGGGCTATCCGTGCCGGACCCGGACATGCCTCCCACAATGCGCTATCGGTGGTATCGCGGCAGCACCGCCATCAAGGGTGAGACCGACAAGACGTACAGGTTGACCGGCCAGGACGCAGGCAAGACGATCAAAGTGCGCTTGGCAACCAGCCTTCCCGGATACAACACTTCCTACCGCTACTCGAAGCCCACGACCGTTATCTCCAAGGGCACTCTGAAGACGTCCACCCCGACGATTTCCGGCAGCAAAGAGGTCGGCCACCGGCTGACCTCCAACCCGCGGGCCTGGACGGCCAACACAAAGTTCACTTACCGGTGGTACCGCTCTAGCAAAGCCATCAAGGGCGCGACCGGCCGCACGTATAGGCTGGTCGCCGCAGACCGCTACGACAGGATCAAGGTAAAGGTCACCGGCCACCAAACCGGTTACACCACCGTGGCGAAGACATCCGCCGCGACATCCAAAATTCGATAGCTGGTCTTACCACCAAACTGGTCCTTTACAGCCGAAGGTACAGCTGATCGTGAAAGCTTCATACCCATCAAACGGCAGGATAAACAAGCTTTTCTGGCTGATTCCCGTCGCGCTTCTGGCGGGTGCCGCCATAGCCGTAGTCACCTACTTCTTGCTCTATGCGGGCAGTGATCCTGCCGGTGTTGCTCCTGGCATGGCAGCTTGGCACCTGATTGGCGGGGCCATCATCGGTGCCATGATCGGAGCCGTCGCGAGTACGGTCAGCTACTTTGTCCTGCGTTCGGGGCAGACTGTTGTGATGGCGGCGCTGGCTGCTTACCTTGCGGTAGGCGTGTCAGCGGCCGCTTTACATTTCGCTTCGTCGTCTACGGGAGTGGGTTTTCCGCTGCCAGAGGTCATCATCGCTGGCCTGAGCGCCGTTGCGGCGCCCGGTTTTATCCTGATCGTTGAGAACCGTTCCAGTGGGGCGGACCAGCCCAAGACTCGGTGACAGGAGATCATGTCCTCGGCGACAGTGCAGCGTCTCTGGGCATGCTTGGTGGCACGAAGATGGCAGCATGTCCTCCGGGAGAATTCTGATAAACCAACACGCTGGATACGCCGTCACAGTGTTAGTCTCCGTTTGATTTCCCGCTTCCCATTCGTGTGAGATGGTCTCTGTGTTCAGTCTCGGTCTGGCGTCGTGTGGCGGTCTTCGTGCGGTATGACGTCGACGTGCCAGCCGCCACGTCCATCGTGAAAGGTGTGGAGAGCGGGTTGGACGAGATCGACCGCGCCGACACGCAGTTCCGGTCCTGTATGGATGCCGTTGGGACTGCCCTGCAGATGGGCCGGGTGGGGCCGGCGTTCAACGCATTCACCGATGCGGTGGCCATGGCCGATGCCCGCTCGGTTGTCGCCGGCGGGTGGAACGCCGTCGGTGGTGCCTCCACGGCGGTCCAGGCGTATCGTTCCGGCGACGAGCAGATGGCGACCAGCACGATTGCCGCTTTGGGGCGTGTGTGGTGAGCGGGGTGGATCTCTCGGCGATCGCCGCGCTACCCGATGGGCAGGAGCTCTCCCATGCCGCCATCGATATGGCACGGTTCGGACGACGGTTCAGCGACACTGTCCATGACGCCCACCGGCAATGGGCAAACCTGGCCGGGGTGTATCAGGCTCCGGAGCAGGAAATGCTGTATGCGGCGATGGACCGGCCCAAAGACACCGCAGCGGGCTTGGCCGAAGTCCTGGCAACAGCGGCGAAGGCCCTGGAGGTTTTCGCCACCGAAGTTGAAGCCATCCGCAGGGCCCGGGCGGAATTACAGTCGGACTTCGCCGACCACGAAGCCCAAACATGGTCACCGGCCGACGCTGCCAGCCTCCTTACCGGTGAGCGCCGGCTGCAGGACAGAGCGAACGCGCTGGCGGCCCGGCTGGAGGCGGCCGAAGACGACTGCATCCGCGCGCTTTCCAGGCTCGAACGCTCCGGAGTGGATGTGCCGGTCATGTACTCGGACGCGGACCGGCCCGGCGGCGGAGACGTACTCGATGCGGCCACAGCATCCCATCGGGTGGCAGTGGGCACGGCCGATGATCCGGCGGCGGCTTTTGACCGGTATCTGGGGTTGCTGGCCGGTTTCAGCCCCGCCCAGTTGAAGACGTTCGTAGGGGCCAATCCGGCTGCTGCCCTGGCGGCACCGCCGAGGGCGGCCGGCCATGATCCGGCGGTGAACCGGCAATGGTGGCGCGGTCTCGACCAGGACATGCGCGACCTGTTCTCCAAGGAACTGCCCTCGCTGGTCGGCAACCTCGAAGGCATCGACTACGACACCCGTGCCGCCGCCAACGCCACAGCACTGGCCCTCGCCGCCAGCCAACCATTCGCCACCAAGAAACAACGCGACGCCTACCAAAACATCAAACAAAGCCTGGCGTCGGAGGCGAGGGGCCGTGGTGAGCGGAGTCTCGTTTCCTTCGATGCGTCCAGCCCGCCATTGGCCGCCGTAGCGATCGGCGACCTCGATACTGCCGATCACGTGACCTTCAACGTGCCCGGGATGGGGTCGAACACCGGGGACATGATCTATTGGACCGACGCATCCCAGAACATCTACGACCGGCAAGGGGCTCTGTATCCTGAGGACAACCAGACGGTGGTGGCGTGGGTCGGTTATGACTCGCCGGATGAACTGCCCAGTTGGGAGGTCAATTCGATGGTCTCGGCAGAGGCCGGGGCTCCGCGGCTGACCTCAGCGTTGGAGGGCTTCCACACCGCCCGCATTGCGGATGGGGCTATGCCATTCACCTCAGTGACTGCACACTCGTACGGGACCACGACCGCGTCGCTGGCCCTGACCCACACCAGTTTCGACCTCGATACGGTGGTGTTTTACGGCTCAGCCGGAGTCAACCCCGACGTCGTCGACGAATCAGCAGACTTGCACGTAGCCACCGATAGTAAGGGAAACCCGGAAGTTTACGCTACCCAGGCCAGAAGGGACGTGGTTGCCACCACCGGGATTGACTTGGCTGGCTTGGGCGGAACAGATCAGCGGGTGAGCCCGACCGCCAGGGCATTCGATGCAAAGGTCTTTAGCTCCGAAGGCACCGAAAACTTCGCCCAGACTACCGGGCACAGCGCACTCGGAGACGGTGAGAACTTCTTCGCCTTCTGGGAAACCGACGCAGGCGGTGGCTATCTTGATGTAGACACGCAGAGCCTCAACAGCATCGCGAAGGTCATCAGCGGTCACGGAGGGCTGGTTGAGACCACTGATACAGACTTAAATCATCGGGAGCTCGAAGCGCGACAGGAATGGTTACGATATGTCCGTTAACAAGTTCCGATCACACCGCCCACGATGCGTCCGTTGGCTCGCGGTTGTTACGATACTCGTTCTGAGTCTCGGGCTGGGTTCGTGCGGGCTAGGCATGGAAGAGGACACCGTGGGAAACAAACCGCCAACCGAAATTGCTGTTGAGCTCAATAAACTTGCCAACAGCATCGTCCGAATTCACGGTGGCAAGTGGACCTACAATGATGGGGCCGCATGGCAGCCGGAGGCTACTGACGGCTACCGGGGCACTCCCTGTGGCGACGCCTCCGACGTACAGCGGTTTTCCCAGTCCCTGCTCGGGCCAGGCGCGGATGATCTGCAGGCCGCGGCCGCGAAGATCAAGGAACACTTTCTCGACCGAGAATTCACTGTCACCAATCAGTTCAAGGACGAGGCCGGAATAGGCAAATACATTCAGTTGTCCATGAGAGCAGAAAATGGCGCGTCATTCGCCTATACAGTGGGCGAGACCGGAAGCGGACTCATAGTCGACAGTGAATGTTCGACGCACCGGGACATGGACCAGATCACCAAATAGACCGCAGCTGAGGTTTCCGCTATTGTCTTTGCCGGGACAGGCCCGCCACAAGAAGAAGACCCAGATGACCTCCCACCGCATCGATCCATCTATTCCTCCCGCTGGCACTCATCGCGTCGGCGAGGGACCGGCATGGCGCAGGAAACTCAAATACATCGGCGGTGGGATCATTGTGCTGAGTATGGTTCCTTACCTGGTCCTGGCCACATGGGTGAACGTCTTTTCACCTGAACTGATCGTCAGCAATTACCCTTTCGGCACCACCGACCCGATTTCCGCCGATGTCGGAGGGTGGACATTCATCATCGGATTCCCGATTGGACTCGCCACGGTGTTGGCCGGCTGGATCGTCAACGGATACCACAAGGACCGCACAAGGTTCCGCACCGGAGTGCGGCTGGCTTTCGGGGCACTCAGGACAGCAGCGTCTCTCGGAATAACTGTTTTCAGCGTCATGGTCTACCCGCTCCTGCAGCTCCTGCTGATGGTCGTCGTCGGCCGCAACTAGCGCAACATCCAGCTACCTCCGGCAGATGCCCACAAGCATGGTGAGATCCGTCGAAGACACGGTGAATGCCGTCCCGGAGCTGGAGGTGATCGAGGCGAGTATAAGTCACCGTCATGCCGATCCTCAGCCCGTCAGTCAGACCCGTGGATCAATCCGCCGTCTTTCAAACCAGCCATATCCAGATAACTTCCTTTCATCAGCTGAAGCTCCTGGACAGGGGACCAGCCCATGTACGGCTATCTTGCTGCCGCCGCTGGCCCGGTAATGGGTATTAGCTTCCTGCTGATGAAAAGACGCGGCGCATCCGGCGATGCCCATAAGACGCGACGGCAAACCGGCGCGCAGGCAGCCAAGGCTGTCGGCTTGTCCCGCTCGACCCTCTACCGGTACCTGAAAGAGTACGGCTCAGAAAGAGTACGGCGGAAAGGACGGCTCCGCGAAGCCGATCCAACCGCTCGCTCGTCTGAACTTACGAACGACGCAACTTCGTGACGAGCTGGAGGGGACGATCACCCTGCCTTACCGTTATTGTTTGTCCCCATGTGGCGGTGAGTCGGTCGCTTTCCATTCCATCTGCGAATACGACGAGCTGATCGGACGCGACTGTGATGGTGAGCGATTCTCCAGCTTCAAGGATGCCCTCGGTGAGGTTGGTTCCTGTAATGGGTGAAGGCCAGGCTTCGCGAACGAACCACGCAAGCCGGCTATCAGACGGGGCGGGGAGAGAACGCCCGCCGCGTTCAAGCGCTACTGAGGCGCACCATCCCGTCGCGCCGGTTCCGGTAGAGACGATTAGTCCTGATGAGGATTGCCGTTCATGTTCACTCCTCGATGTTTGAATCGCGTATCGGGCGGACTGGTGAGAGGCTTGTCCGACGAAAATTTCATTCAGTCCCGACAGCTGTTGGCCATCGTCCAGCTCCGCCCGGACGGTCGTCAGCTGCTCGCGATCGAATTGACACCCTGCCTTGGCGCCGACTTGGCTGATTCGGTTGAGCAGTGACGCGACCTCCTCGGCGGTGTGGCGGACAAGGACTCCAGGGTTTATTCCCGGTTCGGGGTCGATACCCAGCACGGGTTGGCCTTGAAGGTATTTTGCTGCGTTGGCGACCAGTCCGTCCTGACCGACGACGGCGATGATGTCCTCGGGAGCGAGCAGGAACCGGCTGAGGTCTTCGCGTTCCACTTCGGCGTGGCGCCATTCGGCAGGGATGGCCGTACGAACGGTCGCCAATGCTGTAGCCAGTCGATCATGCCGTTCCTGAACTTCCTCGATCGTGCGGCCCCGGGTGCGCAGGAAGAACTCCGCTTGACCACGCGTGGCGTGACGGTCCAGCAGTTCCTGGAGCTCGGTGCGGCGGTGGACAATGACGATCCTGGGGTTGGCCATTTAGACGTCCACCTTGTCCTGATTGGCGGTCGCTGCTCCCGTTCCACCCAGGAGCGCAGTCAACGCACCGCTGAGTAGATCCGGGGTGATCGTGAGAGCTCCGATATTGGGGAGCGACCCTGCGGCCTCACGGAGTGCAATGGCCAGCAAAGTGGCTTGATCCATGCCTTGATAGACCTCCATGGCGGCCGCTTCACGTGCAGCGGCCGCATCGCCGACCACGCGGACCTTATTGGCTTCGGCCGTGGCATCAATCCCTTTGCGCTCGGCAGCGGCGCGTGCGTCGACGAGTCCTGAGGTGGCTTTTTCCTCGGCCTGCCGTCGTGCGTTGGCGCCCTCCTGAGTGACGAGACGCTCACGCCGGGTGGCCAACTCGATTTGGCTCGCCATTTCATTCTCGGAAATTGTGCGCTCCCGTTCAACCGCCAAGGCCCGCCTTTCATAGACGGCCCGGTCAGCCTCGGCCTGCAGCTGCTCCCGTACGGGTGTCTGCAGGGCCCGTTCGACATCGGATTCGGGACGAACAGCCAAAACCTGCACGCCCAGAATCTCGATTCCGGTCGAGCGCAGACGTTCATCGCTGCGAAGCGCCTCAGTCAGCATTCCGCGAAGCTGACTTACCCCGCGCTCCAGAGCCTCAGCGAGCGTGGTGGTAGCCATCTGGTCGATGGCGTGGCTCTGTGCCAGTTGTCCGATGATCGTGGCCACCTGTTCCCGACCTGTGGCCGTGGCGGTGCCGTCAGGCTGAAGCGCGAAGTCCAATCTCCCTGATACCGATACCGGGTCGACGAAGCGGTAGGTCACATTCGCCTGCACTGATACATCCTGGTGGTCCCGGGTGATCGCATGGAACATCGAGGGCAGTTCCTGATCGTCAATCGGAACCTCGCTCAACACCGAGGTGTTGGGCCGGAACCAAAACGCCTGCCCCACGCCCTGGTGTTTAACCGCACCGCCCTGTAGATGGACGACGTATCCGGTCGGGGTGCCGAGGAAGTGCCTGATCCAGGGGTAAGACTTGATGCTGGCCATGGGAGTTCTCCTATGCTTCTGAAATTATTATCGTCACTATGACGATAACGACCAACGCCCTTATTGTCAATCCGACGATAAAGGGTTTACGGTGGCTTCATGCCCGCACTCTCTTCCAACCCCAATGAGCGACCGCGCGATTCCGACACCGGGAATCAGCCGGCATTGAAGTGGGGGCTGCCTCCATCCGCGCAGTTCGCAGTGGCGGTCGACGTCGTCGCGTTGACTGTGCGTGATGGCGGTCTGCATGTCCTGCTCATCACCCGGCTCATCGAGCCCTTTCGCGGCAGGCTCGCACTGCCTGGTGGTTTCGTTCTTCCCGGAGAAGACCTGCCGACCGCCGCCAGCCGAGAGTTGGCAGAGGAGACAGGAGTCGATCGCATACCCGGTCACTTGGAACAGTTGCGCAGCTACGGCCCCGCTGGTCGGGATCCCCGCGGGGATGTACTCACTGTCGCCTACCTCCTGCTCGCGCCCGATCTTCCTGTCCTCTCCGCAGGCAGCGATGCTGCAGAAGCCGAGTGGCACCCCGTCCGACGAGTCCTCAACGACCCCGCCATAGGCCTTGCCTTCGATCACCAGCAGATCCTGGCTGACGGACTCGAACGCGCCAAATCCAAGCTTGAGTACTCCCCCCTGGCTGCCTCGTTCTGCGGGGAGGAATTTACAGTTGCCCAGTTACGCTCGGTCTATGAAGCCGTATGGGGTGCGCGACTGGACCCTCGCAATTTCCACCGTAAGGCCATCAGCACACCCGGCTTCCTCGAAGAAACCGGACGAAATATTGAGGGCGCAACCGGTCGCCCCGCGGCACTTTACCGGCTCGCCAAAGAAGCCCGTCCGGCCACAGGGGAGCCAATTCGCACAGTCCTCAATCCGCCGCTAATGCGACCACGCCCATAGCAAGGATGCATAACCTGTTTCGTGCATCCCATGCCATGCGGAAAGTGAAAAATTCAGCTGCCCAGCCAAGGCGGGTCCCTGCCTCCGGGCAAAAAAGAGCCGCGCAGCAACTGGTCTACATCCCAGTAACTGCGCGGTTTTTCGTGGAGCCCCCTGCCGGATTCGAACCGGCGACATCCTGTTTACAAGACAGGTGCTCTGGCCAACTGAGCTAAGGAGGCGAACCGGCCCCAGTGAGCCGGCCAGCGTCGTCGTTCCTGCCATAACGGCGGAACTTCAACGCGCTAAACAAGGTTAGCCCAAGCGGGCCGGTCGTAGGAAACCGCGCCCGCCCGGGCTGCTGGAAATTACTGCTTCGCTTGGAGTTTCTGCTCCACGAAATCGATGAACGAGGGAACTTCCTGCGGGTTCCACTTCTCCCCATCCACGAAGGCCGTCGGGGTCCCGTCCACGCCGTACATTCCGGCGCGCTCGGTCTGGATCTCCACGGCGGGGCGGAACTTGGTGCTGTCGATGCAATCGCCCAGCCCTTCGGCTCCAACCTCTGAGGCCATCTCGGTCAGACGTTCATTCGAGAGTCCCTCGCCGCCGTCCTCAGGTGGCTGGTTCTCGAAGAGAGCGTTCGAATAAGCGGTGTAGTTTTCGGGTGACTCATCGGCAACGCATTTAGCGGCGTTGGCGGCCCGGGACGCGTAGTTCGTCGTCGTGGCCCGGTCCAGAATGCTGATGATTCGGTACTCGACAGTGATATCGCCTTCGTTCTGCAACTCCTGCAATTGGCCACCGAAGGTTTCCTCGAACTGCTTGCAGATCGGGCACTGGAAGTCTTCGAACAGCACGACGTTTACGGGTTCGTCCTCTTCGGAAGGCTCAATTCCGGGCGGTACGAGAGGTCCCTCCCCTTCCGGCTGCGGTGCTTCGTCGGGCAGATCATCAGCGGAAATGTTTCCAGCCGGAGCGTTGGTCAACACCTCGTTATCGGCGCCGATAACGATGCCGCCGTACTCGTTGGTGTTTGCCGCCGTCGGGCCCTCATCAGGAATCTGGCCGCGAACGTTCTGCATAACAATAATCGCGATGATGGCGATAATAGCGACGATTCCGGCAACGACTCCCCAACGCACCAGCAGGCGGTTCCGCTTTTCCTTCTTCTGCTGTTCCTCGCGGATCTTGCGGGCCTTTTCGCGCGCCTCGGCCGTACGCTCGGCCCGGGACGGCTTGCCTTTGTTCTGCGGAGTCATAAATCCTCGTGTTGTTGGGCGTGGTCTCGAACCACGGAAAACTGCAACTTTGCCAGTCTAGCCAGCAATTTCATGCACCGTCATACAAACGAAGCAGCGGAACAGAAAGTTTCCATAAACGTTAGAGTCTATGTGGGGTCGATTCGACGTAGGGAGCAACTATGACTGCATCCACAACCGCTGATACCGGCGAAAACTCTTCACCTGAGCTGGAGGATCTGAGCCCGCAGATCGGCGACTCGGACCAGCGCGAATATGACTTCATAGTCGTCTCCAACCGACTTCCGGTGGACCGGGTGGTCGACGACGACGGCAACGCTTCCTGGCGCCGCTCCCCCGGCGGGCTGGTCACCGCATTGGCGCCCGTCATGGCGAAGGCCGACGGCGCCTGGATCGGCTGGAACGGCGCAACCAGTGAGCATCTTGACGCGTTCAGCCACAACGACATGCGCCTCATCCCCGTCAGTCTCAGCGGCCAAGAGGTCGAGTACTACTACGAGGGCTTCTCCAACGCGACACTGTGGCCGCTTTACCATGATGTCGTCGCCCCACCCGAGTTCCACCGCCATTGGTGGGAAGCCTACCGGCGCGTCAACCAGCGGTTCGCCGACGCCGCCGCCCTTGTTGCCTCCGAAGGCGCCACGGTCTGGATCCAGGACTATCAGCTCCAGCTCGTGCCTCAGATGCTCCGCCGGCTCCGCCCCGACCTCTGCATCGGCTTCTTCAACCACATCCCGTTCCCTCCCACCGAAATCTTCGCTCAGCTGCCCTGGCGGGGACGGGTTATCGACGGCCTGCTAGGCGCGGATCTGATCGGATTCCAACGCACCAGCGACGCGAGCAATTTCATCCGCTCGGCCCGGCGCTTCCGGGGCTACAGCGTCAAGCAACAGTTTGTCCACGTCCAGGACGACGACGGCGAGGTCAGCCATATTGCCCGGGCTGAAGCGTTCCCGATCTCCATTGACAGCACGAAAATCCATAAGCTCGCCCACGATGCCGAAGTCATAGAACGCGCGGCGCAGATCCGCCGGGACCTGGGAAATCCTACGAAGGTCCTGCTCGGCGTGGACAGGCTGGATTACACCAAGGGCATCGGCCACCGGCTCAAGGCGTATTCCGAGCTGCTCGATGACGGCACGCTGACCGTTGAGGACGCCGTCCTGATCCAAGTGGCCAGCCCGAGCCGCGAGCGCGTGGAGCAGTACCGGATTCTGCGGGAGGAAATCGAGGGCTCGGTCGGGCACATCAACGGCCAGCACGACACCATTGAGCACACTGCCGTTCGGTATCTCCATCACAGCTACCCGCTGGAGGAAATGGTGGCGCTCTACCTGGCCGCCGACGTCATGCTGGTGACGGCGCTGCGGGACGGCATGAACCTGGTGGCCAAGGAGTATGTCGCCGCGCGGGTGGAATCGAACGGAACCCTGGTGCTCAGTGAGTTCGCCGGAGCCTCGGACCAGCTCGATGAAGCCGTGCTGATGAACCCGCACGATATCGACGGATTAAAGGAAGCCATCCTGAAGGCCGTCCATATGGATCCTGAGGATGCGAAGCGGCGGATGAAGAAAATGCGGCGCGAAATCCTGGACCACGATGTCGAGCACTGGTCGCAGTCATTCCTCAGCACCCTGCGTGAAGTCACCGGGGACAGAGGCCCAACCAGTGAGTGAGAACGACGCCGGCGGCCCCCTTCCTGCGCAAACGGTCGGCGAGGACGACGGCGCCACTCTTCCCGAGGATCTGCGCCATGCACTCGAACGGGTGGCCACTGCGGAGCGGTTGCTGGTGGCCATGGACTTTGACGGAACCATGGCTCCGCTGGTCGACCGGGCCGAAGATGCCAGGGCCCTCCCCCGCTCGGCGCAGGCTTTCGCGGAACTCGCAGCACTGCCGGCGACGACGACGGCGCTGATTTCCGGACGCGCTCTGGACACACTGCGGCTCCTCGCCTCGCCCGGGGAAAAGACGCTGCTGATTGGCAGTCACGGCGCCGAAACCTGGACCGGGCCGGACCGCAAACCGCTGGAGCTGGACGTTGCGGCGAGGGAGCTGCTGGCGCAAGCCACCGCCGTCGTCGAACGCATTGTTGAAGCGCACCCCGGCACACATATCGAAACCAAACCCGCCGGCGTCGTACTGCACACCCGGACCGCCGAACCGGATGTCGCCGCGGCAGCTGTGGAGACGGCGCTAAGGGAGTTGAACGGGCTCGACGGGCTGAGCGTGACCGAGGGCAAGAAGGTCGTCGAGTCCAGCGTGGTGCACTCCGATAAAGGTCAAGGTATCGAAACACTGCGGTCGCTGACGGGCGCGACGGCGGTGCTTTTCGCAGGCGATGATGTCACCGATGAGCACGCGATGGCCGTGCTCGGGCCGGAGGATGTCGGGGTGAAAATCGGTTCCGGACTGAGCCGCGCCGGCTACCGGATCGAGAGTCCGGAGCAAGTGCAGGATCTGCTCGAAACCCTGCTGAAACTGCGCGCCACAGTCAGCCGATAGCCGCGCTCAGCGGTCGGCCGCCTGAGCCCTTTTTCGTCCGCTCATGTGAGCTTTGTTACGTCCCCGATGCACGCCGTCGGACTTTTTCTGCCATACTTCTTCAGGGACGTGAACCACGTCACCTCCGGGCATAGCCCAAATAACTGAATATTCACCATTCACAACGGATCGTCCGGCACGTACCTGCCGGTGAAGGGAAAAATAAACATGGCAACGGTATCGTTTGACCAAGCCACCCGGGTGTACCCGGGTACCGAGCGTCCCGCAGTGGACAAGCTCGACCTCGACATCGCGGACGGGGAATTTCTTGTACTGGTCGGCCCTTCGGGCTGCGGAAAGTCCACCTCGCTGCGGATGTTGGCAGGCCTTGAGGATGTGAACGCCGGCCGCATCATGATCGGGGACCGCGACGTTACCGATGTCCCGCCCAAGGACCGCGACATTGCCATGGTGTTCCAGAACTATGCTCTGTACCCGCACATGTCAGTCGCCGACAACATGGGCTTCGCACTGAAGATCGCCGGAGTGTCCAAAGAGGAACGCGCCGAACGCGTCCGTGACGCCGCCAAGCTGCTCGACTTGGAAGACTACCTCGAGCGCAAGCCGAAGGCACTCTCCGGTGGCCAGCGTCAGCGTGTTGCGATGGGACGCGCAATTGTGCGTAACCCGCAGGTATTCCTGATGGATGAGCCGCTCTCGAACCTCGATGCGAAACTGCGCGTGCAGACGCGTACCCAGATTGCTTCGTTGACCCGTCGGCTCGGCGTCACCACCGTCTACGTCACGCACGACCAGGTCGAAGCCATGACCATGGGCGACCGCGTTGCCGTGCTCAAGGACGGACTGCTGCAGCAGGTCGACACTCCGCGCCGGCTGTACGATCACCCGAACAACGTCTTCGTCGCCGGGTTCATCGGTTCACCGGCCATGAATCTGCTCGAGCTTCCGATCGTCGACGGCGGCGTGAAGTTCGGCGGGACGACCTACGACGCCGGACAGGAAGCCCTGCGCGAAGCCGCAGGCAATACGGTCACGCTCGGCGTACGCCCCGAAGACCTTGAGCTTGTCTCCGAAGGTGAAGGCCTCTCGGTTGAGGCCGACCTCGTGGAGGAGCAAGGTGCTGACGCGTTCATCTTCGGCCACACCATGGTCAACGATGTTTCGCACGACATCATTGTCCGCGTCGATGGCCGCCGCCCACCGGAGAAGGGCGCAACCGTTTGGGTCCGTCCGCAGAAGGGTCACGTCCACGTCTTCGACACCAAGACAGGTCTCCGCCTCGGCGACTAAATTCCTGTCAACTGATTGAAACACCCGGCTCCGGAGCCGGGCGTTTCCGGGTGGATATCCACCCGGAAACGCCGGCACCGGGGCCGTGCGTGCTTAAGATGGGAGCATGATGAGTGAGCTTTCGGGGGACGCCCAATGGCATGAACCCAGTGATTGGGAACAGCAGGGCAAGTTGCCACGCAATGCCGGGCTGCCTCCCGCGAACGTTGTCGGCTCCCTGAATATCACCGCCGCCGCCACCGATCCGGAATTGTTGGACCTGCCCTGGCATATCACCCTGGAGGAGTGGCCGGACGAGTATCTCGCCGCCCTGCCGCGCGGCATCTCCCGGCATGTGGTCCGCTTCGCTCATCTGGGCGGCTCCGTCATCGCAGTGAAGGAAACCAGTGAACACATCGCCCGGCATGAGTATCATGTGCTGCGCCGGCTGCAGAAAGTCGACGTTCCCTCGGTGGAACCGGTCGCGGTTATCAGCGGCCGCGCGACGCCCGACGGCGAGGAGCTCAACCCGGTCCTCGTTACCCGGCATCTGAAATTCTCCCTCCCCTACCGCGCACTGTTCTCCCAGAAACTGCGCCGCGACACCCTCACCCGTCTGATCGATGCCCAGGCTCTGTTGCTGGTCCGGTTGCACCTGATCGGCTTCTACTGGGGAGACGTATCGCTCTCCAACACCCTCTTCCGCCGCGACGCCGGCGCTTTCGCCGCGTACCTCGTCGACGCCGAGACCGGGGAAATCTATCCCTCACTTTCCTCTGGACAGCGCGAATACGATCTGGAGATTGCGCGGGTCAACATCGCAGGTGAGCTGATGGACCTGCTTGAAGGCGGATTGATCGAGGAACATGTCGATCCCCTGGCCACCAGCGAGCGGATCATGGACAGCTACCGACGGCTCTGGAACGAGCTGACCGGCAAGGAAACCTTCGGCGCCGGGGAGCGCTGGCGTGTCGCCGCGCGCGTGGAACGGCTCAATGAGCTCGGTTTCGACGTCGAGGAATACTCGATCAATACTGACTCCGAGGGTTCACGCATCCAGCTGCAGCCCAAGGTCGTCGACGCCGGCCATCATCCGCGGCGGCTCATCCGGCTGACAGGGCTGGACGTCCAGGAGAACCAGGCACGCAGGCTGCTTAACGATCTGGACCAGTACCGGGCGGAGTACTATCCACATCTGGACGAGGAAATCAGCGCCCACTCCTGGTTGACGCACGTATTCGAACCCATCGTGCGCGCTATTCCCCGCGAGCTTGCGGGCAAGCTTGAGCCGGCCGAAGTCGTGCACCAGGTCCTCGAGCACCGCTGGTACATGTCGGAGAAACAGGACAGGGACGTCCCGTTGGCCGAAACGGTGCAGTCCTACCTCGACGATGTGCTGCGGCACCGCCGGGACGAGGCCGCGATCCTGCTGAACCCGGATACTAAAACGTTAAACGTGCTTCAGGGCAACGATGCCGGCGAGGCGCCGGATCACGATCCGGAAGGCGAACCAGCAGCGAGCCACCCCGCGCACGGCACGCACGCATCCAGCACGCCGGGCGGCGATGAGCCGGTACAACATCCAGGAACAGAACCCGGAAATTCCCCTCACTGAAGGTTCAAGAGGGGAATTGCCCGGCGCCTCTAGTGCTTCTTGACGTTGGCGATATTTTCGGCGGCGGCCTCCTTGCCAGCAGCCTTAACCTTTTTGTCCGCCCGTTTTTCTTTCAGCGACTTGCCGGCCTTTTTGGTCAGCCCTTTGTGTGGCGATTTATCAGACATCGTTGCTCCCAATCCTTGGGGCCTGGATGGCTCCGTTGATAAGAGATTACGCCTCTTCAGGCAGGAGCAAAACCACTCATCCTTACGCCTGTGCAGACCGGTGCCCGACGCCGTTAAGTCTTCACCATTCCAGATGTGCAAGCGCTTCCACTCACCACGTCCAATAAGACGCTCACCCTCCCATCGAGCCACGCCGGCTCAGCAAAAATAAGCCCGCTTACGGTCTGCAAGCGTTTCCATTATGGGCCGGCGCGTCCTAAAATGGCCGTCATGGAAAATTCAGTAACCGCACCCGCCGGCACTGCCCAAGCGTCATCGCTGCTGCCCCTGCACCCTGCGGACCGCGACCTTCGCTGGTGGCGCTCGTCGGTCATCTACCAGATCTATCCGCGTTCATTCCGCGACCTCAGCGGCGACGGCGTCGGCGACCTGGCCGGCATCACTGCCGGACTGGGCGATCTGGCCAACCTCAACATTGATGCCGTCTGGCTCTCCCCCTTCTTCACATCGCCACAAAAAGACGGCGGCTACGACGTCAGCGACTACTGCGACGTCGACCCACTCTTTGGTTCACTGGACGACTTCGATCTGCTGGTCCAGCGCGCCCACGAACTCGATATCAAAGTCATCATCGACCTCGTTCCGAACCATTGCTCCAGCGAGCACCCGTTCTTCCAATCAGCCCTCGCTGCCGGACCGGACAGCGCCGAACGGGAGATGTTCGTCTTCCGGAACGGCCGCGGCGGCGATGGCGGACTCCCGCCGAACAACTGGCAGTCACACTTCGGCGGCCCGGCCTGGACCCGTGTGCAGGAAGCAGACGGATCCGCGGGACAGTGGTACCTGCATCTGTTTGACTCCTCCCAGCCCGATTTCAACTGGGACAACGAGGCCGTACGCGCCGAATTCGAGCGGATCCTTAACTTCTGGCTGCAGCGCGGCGTCAACGGTTTCCGGGTCGATGTGGCGCACGCTCTGGTCAAGGCCAAGGATCTGCCGGACTGGGGCGGCCGCGCCGACGGCGTCAGCACCGATGGTTTCCCCGGTCATGAGGCGCCCATGTTCGGCCAGGAAGAACTGCACAACATCTACCGGCGCTGGAGGGAAATCCTCGATAGCTACTCCGACGGCACCCGGAACGGCGACCGGATCCTCTGCGCGGAGGCATCGATCGACCCGCTGCCCAGACTGGCACACTGGGTCCGCCAGGATGAGATGCACCAGGCCTTCAACTTCGCGTATCTCGGCACCGGCTGGGATGCGGATGCGCTCCGCTCGGTGATCAGCAGCTCGCTGTCCGCCTTCGATGAGGTGGGAGCGCCCACCACCTGGGTGCTGTCGAATCACGACGTCGTCCGTCACACCACCCGCTTTGGGTACAGCGGAAACACACCACGCGACGGCGACGGCGTCGGTCCCAACGACCCTCAGCCGGACACCGCCGTCGGACTCTCCCGCGCGCGGGCCGCATCCCTGCTGATGCTCGCCCTTCCCGGTGGCGTTTACCTGTACCAGGGCGAGGAACTCGGTCTCCCCGACCACACCGCGATGCAGGGACTGCACCGCCAGGATCCCTCGTTCCTCCGCACCGGCGGCGAGCGGCTTGGGCGCGACGGCTGCCGCGTCCCGCTGCCCTGGACCTCCGGCGGGGACTCCTACGGCTTCAGCACGGCGGGCGAGTCGTGGCTCCCGCAGCCGGATCACTGGACCGAACTGGCACGCGAAAACCAGAGCGCCGACCCTGAATCCACCCTGACGCTGTACCGGGAGGCGCTGGGACTGCGAAAGGAATTGGGGCTCGGTTCAGGTTCGCTCGGCTTCAGCCCTGAGTACGACGGCGATGTCGTCGCCTTCGTCAATGGTTCCATCCTCGTCGCCATGAACATGGGCCTGGATGCTGCCGGCATCCCGGACGGCGATATCCTTGCGGCCAGCGAGCCGGGCGCCGGCGAAGGCAACGTGCTGCAGCCCAACCAGACGGTGTGGATTCAGTTAGGCTGACACTGCTGCTACCTTATCGGCAGCCCGGGAGAGGACACATTGGCTGGAATCAAGGACGTGGCAGCACGCGCCGGCGTTTCCACGGCAACGGTCTCCCGGGCGCTGAGCGGCAATGGGCACGTCTCGGCCACATCCCGGCAACGGGTCCTGGACGCCGCGGCGGAGCTCGACTTCGTCCTCTCGTATCACGCCTCCAGTCTTGCCTCCGGCCGCAGCCGAAATATTGGCGTGATCGTGCCATCTGTTGACCGCTGGTTCTTCTCCCAAGTGGTCGGGGGCATCGCTGGGGCCCTGCTCGACGTCGGCTATGACCTGACGCTGTACAACACGGCGCGCGGTGCCCACCATCAGGAGAGCGTGCTGAAGGACTACCTGATGCGCCAACGCCTCGACGCCGTCATTCCCGTCGCGTTGAAGCTGAACCAGGACGAACTGGCACGGCTGCTGTCGGTGAACCGGCCGGTCGTCGGTATCGGCGGCGCAATGCCGGGGGTGCCAACCGTCAGTGTCGACCATTTCGGCATGGGCTCATTGGCGACAGGACATCTGATCGGGCTGGGGCATAAGAAGATTGCCCACATAACCGGTGGTCCGGATGCGGACCGGGACTTCGAACTGACCGGCAGCCGCCGCGGCGGATACGAGACAGAAATGGTCCGGGCCGATTTGGACGTCAACCCGTCCTGGGTCGTCGTGTCCGACTTCACCGTCAATGACGCCCACCGGCAAGCGAAGCAACTACTGGCCAGCCCGTACGAACGGCCCAGCGCCATCTTCTGCGCTTCGGATGAGATGGCCATCGGCGCCATTCTCGCCGCCCGGGAGCTGGGGCTGAATGTGCCCGAGGACCTGTCGGTGATTGGAATCGATGGGCATGACCTCAGTGAGGTCTTTGGCCTGACGACAATTAATCAGTTTCCACAGCGGCAGGGCGAACGCGCCGTCCAACGCCTGCTGGCAGCGCTCAGCAGCGCGGAGAAGGAAACAGGTCCACTCAACGAAAAGCTCGATACCGAATTCGTTGTCCGCTCGAGCACCGCCGTACCAGCCAGCGGCTAAATAGCCTTGCCCGGATTCAGGATCCCCGCAGGGTCGAAGAGCTCCTTGATGCCGCGCTGCAGTTCCCGAACCTCTTTGCGCTGCTCCAACGGCAACCAGCGCAGCTTGAATTGCCCCACGCCGTGTTCGCCGGTCATCGTCCCGCCCATCTTCAACGCGACCTCGACGGACTCATCGAGGGCAGCATCAAGCCGTTCAAGCGCTTCATCGACTTCGGGCAATACATCACCCGTTCCGGATGTCTTTGCGATCTTCGCCGCTTCCGGGATCGGTACCCAGAATGTGGGGTGCAGATTTCCGTCCCCGGCATGCGCGACCACCCGGAGGTTCACCCCGTGCTCCGCCGCCATTCGTTCCAGCTCGGCAACGTAGACGACGAGCTGTGAACGCGGTACTGCGACGTCTTCGCCAACGCGGTATTCTTCCGGCTTCTCCGTGCCGCGGCTGTTCCTTCGCAGCTCCACCAACTTCTCGGCTTCCGCGGCGTTCTCGGCGCTGATGCTGGCACCCAGTCCGGAGAGCACCCGGCTGATCTCCTCCGCCTCTGCCGCGGCGCCGAATCCATCTGTTTGGATGAGCAGCAGTGCGGCACCCCGGTCGCTTAGACTCGAGCCGAACTGACGGTCCAGTTCAGACATCGTCGCAGCGTCAAGCAGTTCCATGATCGCCGGCTGGATCCGGGCCTTGCCCACTGCCAGCACCCCAGCGGCTGCGGTTCTGAAGTCTGGAAAGAAAGCCGCGATGGTCTGCACTTCCTCCGGCAGGTACTTCAACCGTACGGTTGCACCGACCACAACACCCAGTGTCCCTTCCGATCCGACAATGAGACCGGTCAGATCATATCCAGCGACGCCTTTGAATGTCTGGTGGCCGGTATGAATCAACGTCCCGTCGGCCAGCACGACGTCGAGGGCAAGTACTGCTTCCCGGGTGACGCCATATTTGGCGCATCGTAAGCCACCGGCGTTTGTGGCGATATTGCCACCGATCGTTGAGGTCCGGTAGCTGGCGGGGTCCGGTGCGTACATCAACCCATATTCGGCGACTGCGGAATTCAGGTCAGCATTGATCACGCCGGGCTCGACCACCGCGAGCTCATCATCCGGGCGGATGTCGAGAATGCGGTTCATTCGCTCGAGGCTCAAGACAATGCAGCCGGCGGTTGCGTGGGCCCCGCCCGAAACGCCGGTGCCGGCACCCCTCGTAACCACGACGGTTCCGGCCCGGTGAGCCCAGCGAAGTACCGCCTGAACCTCTTCAATCGTTCCAGGCCACACCACCGCTGCTGGCAGCTGCAAGTCCACGACAGGCCCTAGATCTGTGGAATAGAACTGGAGCTGGTCGTCGTCTGTACTGATGGCGTCCGTGGGCAGGGAGGAAATCAGGTCAGTGAGTTGAAGCTCTGGCATAGCCCGAGCCTACCGGCGCCGGAGGCGGGTCTGGAAATTGGAACGCCAGCGAATACCTCCACGGAAGGTCCGGGCGCGCATAGCCGGCGATGCATTTCTCATTGAATCCGCGCCGCGGGCTTCATTTCCAAACGGCCGCGCTCCTCTTTCTCATTCCTGCGGTTGTCCGCCTGCGGAGCGAGCAGGCCAGTCGCCATGAAGAATGTCCACCACAAATGCATCGATTCTGCGGGATGAGGGTTGTGCCAGTCTGTGATCCCTATAGCCAGCCCGGTCAGAAGACCAGCCGCGAGGTAGTGCATCCACGCTGGCAACGGCGACCAGGTCCTCAACGATTCACGTCTTCCCCAAAGATCGGCGGGAACCAATCCCATTAGGAACACCATCGCGGCCAGCCCATACGCGACTAGGAATATCCGCGTTCCCGGGAGGCCCGACGTGCCCGAGTCGTCGTTCCATTTCAGGGAGATCAAGGTGACTACCGCGATGAGAACTGCGAGAACCCCAAGTATCGGCCGAACCACCCTGGAGTTATTCCAAGCTTCCGTCACGGAGATGGATCGTGGGTCTAAAGGATCCGGCGTCATGGTGATCCCCCGTTCCACTAGCCGGAGGCCCAGCGGCCGCTCTACGCCGCTCGAGCCTGTTTCCCGGTCGAGCCTGTTTCCGGTCAGTCTAACTTAAGGGAATGAGCTGTTAAGTGGGTGGGGGCCCCGAACCTGGTGGTTTGGGGCCCCTCACTTAATGTGGGTCCGGCGGTGACCTACTCTCCCACACCCTCCCGGGTGCAGTACCATCGGCGC
>NZ_JBTNCY010000011.1:0-102096 GCF_054511255.1 Arthrobacter monumenti
GGTCGCCGAGGGCACCAACGCGGACTCGGATATGGGCCCGGTGATCACCCCGGCCGCGAAGGATAAGGTCGTGCGGATTGTGGGCGAGGCCGAGGCCGACGGCGCCGCCCTGGTGGTCGACGGCCGCGACCTGGTCGTGGAAGGCAACGAGGAAGGGTTCTTCGTCGGCCCGACCGTGATCGATAAGGTCAAGACCGAAATGAGCGCCTACACCGAGGAGATCTTCGGCCCGGTGCTGGTGATCGTGCGGGTCAACGACCTGGACGAGGCGATCGATCTGATCAACGCCAACCCGTACGGCAACGGCACGGCCGTATTCACCGGCTCCGGCGCCTACGCCCGGAAGTTCCAGCGTTCGGTGAAGGTCGGCATGATTGGCGTGAACATACCGCTGCCGGTACCGGTCGCGTGGCACTCCTTCGGCGGCTGGAACGACTCCCTCTTCGGGGACCTGCACATTTACGGGCACGACGGAATCCGCTTCTACACCCGCGGCAAAGTCATCACCCAACGCTGGCCCGAACCAGCCCACGCCTCCGACGCCTCCTTCTCCTTCCCCTCCAACACCTGATTGCCGCTGACTGCCAGCTCGGACAGCCGCCATCAACGTAAAATAGAAAAGGTTCAATTAATGAATTTCAGTACTCGTCCCGAATTGGCCGGTACCTTCGGAATGGTTTCATCGACTCACTGGCTGCCTTCACAAGTCGGGATGGGGGTGCTGGAACGTGGTGGTAACGCATTCGATGCCGCTGTAGCGGCAGGATTCACTTTGCAGGTGGTTGAACCACATCAGAATGGACCTGGTGGAGATCTCCCGCTGATCTTCGCCCGTGGCGACGACAAGAAACCGACTGTGCTGTGTGCTCAGGGCCCCGCACCTGCGGGGGCAACCCCTGAGGCATTTGCGGCCCTCGACATTGACATGGTGCCGGGGACCGGGCCGCTTGCAACGGCCATCCCCGGAGCCACTTTGGGATGGATGACTTTCCTCCGGGATCACGGGACTATCAGTTTGCAGGACGCCCTGAGTCCTGCCGCGTCCTATGCCGAGAATGGCTTTCCGGCCGCGGCCAAGGTCGTTGAGTACATCGGGCGGATGGAACCAATGTTCCGGGAGCACTGGCAGCCCTCGGCTGACTTGTACTTGCCGGATGGCAAAGTCCCCGAGGCGGGACAGATGTTGGTCAACAAGGCGCTGGCCCGGACGTACCGGCGTCTGATGGAGGCAGAGACAAGTGCCCTCGACGACGGTGGTACGCGCGAAGATGGCATCGACGCTGCCATTGCGGAATGGACCGAGGGCTTCGTCGCCGAATCCATAACCGAATTCGTCAAAACGCCATGGCGGGATTCAACCGGAAAGAATCACGCGGGATTCCTGAACCGTGAGGACATGGCATCCTGGCGTCCGCATTATGAAGAACCCCAGACCTTTGAGTTCGAAGGCCACACCGTCTGCAAGGCCGGTTTCTGGAGCCAGGGCCCTGTCTTCCTGCAGCAGCTGGCATTGCTGGAGGGAATGGAAGTAAAGCCGGGTACCGCAGACGGAATCCACAAAATTCTTGAAGCCACCAAGCTGGCATTCGCCGACCGCGACGCCTGGTACGGCGACTCCGACGACGTCCCGGCCAAAACTCTTCTTTCCGCCGACTATGCGGATGAACGCCGGCGTCTGATTACCGATGAGGCGTCGCTGGAAATCCGCCCAGGCAGCCCTGATGGGCGGAATCCGATTCTTCCAAATCTGGAGGTAAAGGGTGACTTTGACGCCATCGGACTGAACGGAGTCGGCGAGCCCAACGCCGTCGCCGCTTTGCTTGACTCGGGTCCTAAAGCGAACGGTGAAGCTCGCTCGGATACCGTGCATGTCGACGTCGTCGACCGTTGGGGGAATATGGTTTCGGCCATGCCAAGCGGGGGCTGGCTGCACTCCTCACCTGTCATTCCCGAGCTTGGATTTCCGCTGGGAACCCGGTTGCAGATGGCTTGGTTGGAGGAAGGACTGCCGAATACGCTCAGCCCAGGCAAGCGCCCGCGCACAACGCTTTCTCCAACTCTTGTCTGCAAAGATGGCGAACCGGTTCTGGCTTTCGGCTCGCCCGGAGGGGACCAGCAGGATCAGTGGCAACTGCATTTCCTGCTGAATCACCTGCTGGGTGGGATGAATCTGCAAGAAGCCATCGACGCGCCGTCGTTCCACAGCACTCATTTTCCCAGTTCGTTCTTCCCTCATGAGCACCAATTGGGCGTCGTACTAATTGAACAGCGCGTGGGCGATGAAGTTCTGACCGCACTGAAGGCACGCGGACACCGGGTGGCACGCGCCGGTGACTGGGAGATCGGTCGGCTCTGCGCTGTGTCGAGGGAACCTGAAACGGGCATGCTGCACGCGGGGGCGAACCCGCGAGGCATGCAGGGCTATGCAGTCGGGCGTTGATAATGGGGATATCGGCGGTCGAAATGGGCCAGCGGAAGGCTAAACAGCCCCGTACATTCCGCATTGCGACACCCCGCTTGCATATGTGGCTTATGTTGGCGCTGACTTTTTCAACGGGCGTCATCGATGCAGTGGGATTCCTCGGCCTGGACCGGGTCTTTACGGGAAACATGACGGGCAACGTCGTGATCCTCGGTATGGCCTTGAGCGGGACGACGGACTTGCCGGTCCTCGGCCCCGCCCTGGCCCTGGTGGCGTTCTTCCTGGGTGCCATGCTGTGCGGGCGCATGCTTCGGGGACGGCCAGATGGCTGGGTCGGTCCGACGTCAGTGGCACTGGTCATCGTCGCAACAGTCCTGGTGGCGGTTTCGGTTCTTCTGATGGTGGCCGGTCGGCATGCGTTCCCGTTTATGACGGAGGGCATTACGTCCGCACTGGGGCTGGTAATGGGAATTCAGGCGGCCGCGGCCCGGCATATCAAGGTTCCAGATGTAACCACTGTCGTCGTGACGTCCACCATCACCGGTCTGGCCGCTGACTCCCGCCTGGGCGCGGATAAAAAACAGGACTGGTTGAAGCGGTTCCTCGCAGTGCTGCTCATCCTTGCTGGAGCGGTTGCCGGTGCCGGTTTGATGACGTTCACCCTATGGTTGCCGATTTCGATTTCGGGGTTCCTGACCATTGTCGTGCTCCTTATCGGGCACCTGCGTAGGCGGGCGGAAAAGCATCAAGAAAACAACGGCGGTGAATACGCCTAATTATTTCAACTGCGGCGGCTCCGAAAAAGACTTGCAACTTCCAAATGCAATGTTGATCGGGCCGCCGCAGGCTGTTAAGTTCGAAATAATTACAGGTGAAGATGCCCACCTGGTCTCCGCTATTCTAAGAGGACATGGAAACTATGCCTTCGCCGTCGAAAGCCAACGCTGACTCCGTTCGCCCTCCGAAAGCGGCCAATAAGCTTGTACAGAGTTATACGGACTTGATGAAATCGGTACGCGACGCTGGTCTGCTCCAGCGGCGGCGTAGGTTCTACATCACCCTCTTCGTTGTTCTCATGCTGCTGCTGACCGCGGCGTGGACGGGCTTCGCCCTGCTGGGGGATTCATGGTTCCAGCTGTTGATAGCGGCAGCCTTGGGCGTGATTTTCACGCAGCTGGCTTTCATGGCGCATGAGGCCGCCCACCGGCAGATATTCGCTTCAGGTCCTGTCAATGACCGTGCCGCGAGGGTGCTGGCGAATCTGGTGGTTGGGATCAGCTACTCGTGGTGGATGAACAAGCACAACCGCCATCATGCGAACCCCAACATCATGGGCAAAGATCCCGATGTCGATATGAAGGTGCTGTCCTTCGACGAGGAAAGTGCCAAGGGTAAGCGCGGTCTGGCGGCGCTGTGGACCCGCAACCAGGGGTACATGTTCTTCCCCCTGCTGCTGCTTGAAGGCGTCAATCTTCATGTGACGTCCTGGAAGACAGTCCTGGGGCGCGGCCGAGTGGAGAAGCGCTGGGTCGAAATCGCCATGCTGGGACTGCGCATGGGCGCGTATCTGGCCATCGTTTTTATGTTCCTGCCGGTTGGCATGGCGTTCGCCTTCATCGGCATTCACATGGCGGTCTTCGGCGTCTACATGGGCGCATCCTTTGCACCCAACCACAAGGGCATGCCGGTGCTGCCACGGGGCAGTAAGGTCGACTTTCTCTCCAAGCAGGTACTGACTTCCCGCAATATCCGCGGCGGTACGTTCATGAGCCACTTCATGGGAGGGCTCAACTATCAGATTGAGCACCACCTGTTCCCGAACATGCCGCGGCCGCATCTGCGCAAGGCGCGGGAGCTGGTACGGGCGCACTGCCAGGAACACGGCATCAAATACACAGAGACCTCGCTGCTGAAGTCCTACTCGATCGTGGTGCAGTACCTCAACCGGGTTGGGCTGTCCGCCCGGGATCCGTTCGACTGCCCGCTCATAGACCGGTACCGCCCGCGCTAGAGGCGGCGGTCCCGGTTAGCGCCGGGTCTCGTTGCCGCGGTTCGGGTCGGTGTCCAAGCGCCGGGTCTCGTTGCCGCGGTTCGGGTCGGTGTCCAAGCGCCGGGTCTCGTCGCCGCGGTCGAGATCGGTGTCCACCTGCCGCGTTTCGTCACCGCGGTTATGGTCAGTGTCCACATGCCGGGTCCCGTCGCCGCGGTCGTGGTCAGTGTCGACGTTCGGGTCGAGCAGGTCGGCCTCCCGGGTCCTGTTTTCCGTCTCGTTCCGCATCCCGTGCGCATCGGCTTTGCGCTGCTCAGCTTCATGGCGGAGACGCTCGGCCTCTACTTCCGCCTTTTCGGCTTCCGCTGATGCCTGGTTGGCGTCGGCTTCGCGCTCCCGCGTGTCCAGTTCGTTCTCCCGGGCCTTTTGGCGCATTTCCTCGGCATGGCGATGATCTTCCAGACGCTGCCGTTCGGCGTGTTCTTCCTTCTTCTTGCGTCCAAAGTAAATCGCTGCGCCAATGATGGCCAGCACAACGATGATCCCGACGATGATCCAGATGACTGCTTGGTCCACTGCTCATTCACCTTCTCTGTCGATGCTTCCGGTTTGCGGACGCTGCCGGACACAGTCTCCAGCCGGTTCTGCCGAAGCCTGTTGAACCAACTCTCGTCTTGCGCGGCGGACCCGTCAAGGGTTTAGCCTCAAGCCGAACTTGAAGCCCGCTTCCAGGTGGTAAATCCGCGCCCCAAAAACACTGCCGCAGGAGCCCCCCGCGTGGTTCAATTTAGCCAGAACGATCATCACCGTTTGATTCGCCATCGGGAGGATCCATGCAAGCGGGACAAAGAATCGTCGTCGGCTTCGATGGCTCGGACGAAGCCAGGCTGGCCGTGCGCTGGGCGGCCCATCTAGCCGTTGCGGAAGGGCGGGGCCTGCACCTGGTTCATTGCTGGCTTTGGCCGCTGTTCACCCACGATCTGGGTCCGGTCGAGGGCGTCGCAGGCAGCGGACTGAGGCATTCGGCGGAGGCCATCATCGAAGACGGGGTGGCTGAGGCGCGGGCAGTGGCGCCGGCGCTCGATATTAAGACCAGCCTCCTCACGGGTTCAGCTTCCTACGTTCTGGAAGAGATATCCCGGCGGCAGCGCATGCTGGTGGTCGGCAGTCGGGGGATCGGCGGCTTCCTCGGTCTGCTTGTCGGTTCCGTCAGCCTCCAGCTCGCCGTTACGGCAAAGTGCCCGGTCGCGATTCTGCGCTCCGCCGGCGATGCCAACGGGCCGGTGGTCGTGGGAGTGGACGGCTCCGCCGAAAGCAACATGGCCCTCGACGACGCCTGTGGCCTGGCGGGGCTATGGGATGCGCCGCTGAAGATCCTGCACGTGCAGAAAAGCATGGGCAGGTTCGGCCGGGGAAAGCTGACCGCCGATGCGGAAACCGAGGCAAAGGCAATCCTCGACGACGCCGTCACCAGGGCCCGCGCGCACGCGGCCGATGTGCCGGTCGAGGAGGAACTGGTATTGAAGACCTCACCACCGGGAGCGCTGGTGGAGGCCTCGCAAAATGCAAGAATCCTTGTCGTCGGGGCCAAAGGCAAGGGCGAATTCCGCGGCAATGTTGGATCAACGGCGCACGCCGTGCTGCACCACGCAGCCGGACCGGTGCTGGTCAGCCGGCGGGGCGCTGCTCCTGAGCCAGGGGAGGGAGGATCCGGTGGCCTTCCAAGCAGCTAATCAGCCACCGGGACAGCGGCACGTATCCGGCCATGCGTTTGCGGTTGTCCTCGGCTGGATCGGACTCGTTCTGCACATTCTGGTCGGTTTCCTCTACCTCGCCGCAGGACTTGTGGCACCGCTGTACGGAATCTTGTTCTTCTGGGCGGCCTGGATTGCGTTGACGATTGTCGCAGTGCACCTCCTCCAGCGCAGGCCGGCGTGGACGCTGGTCGTGCCCGTGGTCGCGGCATTGGTCCTGTTCGGCGGCATTGCGATCGGAGGCGAGCTGCTGGGCTGGCGCGCGTAGCAGCTTCCACCACGACGACGACCTGTCCGGTTTTGCGCCTCCGGGCTGGCCGGGCGGCATGCTTGAGGACTATCGTATGAATACCTTTGTGCACTTGCAGCGCCTTGCGGGACGAGGGAAGTGCCGACCGGGCCAAATCGTCGGGCGAACGGTGGTATAGATGGAGACCGAGCAGGTGCCGGCAGAGGATGAGGCTGTCCGGGTCCGGGAACGGATGCAGGGGCTGCTCGCCGCCGTCGTCACCATTGCCGGGGACCTGAGCCTTGAGGCAGTCCTGAACCATGTGGTGCACTCCGCCTGCCAGTTGGTAGGGGCCCAATATGCCGCCCTCGGTGTCCTGGAGGATGACCAGCAGGGACTCATGCATTTCATCACGGCCGGAATCGACGACGACACAGCCCGGAAAATTGGGACCAATCCCGTCGGCCTGGGCGTACTCGGACTACTGAACCGGGATCCCAAACCGCTGCGGCTGCACGACCTCCGCCGGCACCCCGATGCATACGGCTTCCCTGAGAATCATCCGCCGATGGCCTCTTTTCTCGGCGTACCGATCCGGGTCCGGAACGTGGTTTTCGGCAACCTGTATCTGACCGAGAAGCAAGGCGGCGGGGACTTCACCGACGAGGACGAGGAGCTGGCCGTTGCGCTCGCGGCGGCGGCCGGCGTCGCCATCGAAAACGCGCGGCTGTTCGAAGATGCACGACGGCGGCAGCAGTGGCGGCAGGCGTCGATGGACGTTACCGGAAACATGATGATGACCGTCCTGGATGCTCCTGTGGACGGACTGCACCTGGTGGCCGAGCGGGCGCTGGCCGAGTCCGGCGCTGCCTTGGCCATTCTCGGTTTTCCTGCCGGCGACGGCGACGCCGTTTACTGTGCTGCCGCCGCTGGAACCCAGGCCGACGACGTCGCCGGCAGGACGTTGTCCATAGCGTCGCCGTTGATCACCGAAGTACTCCGGATAGGAAAGTCGAAGGTGATACCCGACGCCGGCGGAATTCTGGACGCACAGGGAGTCGCAGGGCTGGGGCCGGTCCTCGCCGCCGCACTCGGGCCGCCCGGAAAGGACCAGGGACTGCTGCTGCTCGCGCGGGAGGCGGGCGGGGAAGGTTTCGTGCAGACCGACGTCGAAATGACAGCTGTCTTCGGTTCGCATGTCGCCTTGGCGCTCGAACTTTCGCGGGCGAACGGACTGCGCGAGCAACTGGCCGTCTTCAAGGACCGGGACCGCATCGCCCGCGACCTGCACGACGTCGTCATCCAGCGGCTGTTTGCCGCGGGCCTCAGCATGCAAAGCCTGCGCCGGTTCACTCCAGAACCCGCCGCCCTTGAGCGCATCGGTGCCGTTACCGGCGAACTCGATGGAACTATCCGCGAACTGCGCAACACCATCTATTCCCTTCGGGACGCCGCCGAGCAGGAGGTGTTGAGCAGCCGGATTCTCCGTGTCGTGCGGGAAGGGGCAAAATCAGTTGCCTTCACTCCGCGGCTGAAACTCTCCGGAGCCATCGACCTGAACATTCCGCAATCAGTGGGGGAGCACCTGCTGGCCGTGGTGACGGAGGGGCTGAGCAATGCCATCAGGCATTCCGGAGCAGACAGTATCGATGTCTCCGTGACCGTGGATACCAATGGTCTGGAATTGGTGATCTCCGATAATGGATGCGGTTTCGACGACGGCGGCTCCCGCAGTGGACTGGCGAACCTGGAGCACCGGGCGCGGTTGCTGGACGGGAAGTTCGACATCGACAGCGCAGCTGGAAAAGGGACGCGGCTGCGGTGGTCGGTCCCGCTTGGAGCCCCCGGGTAGCTTTATTGCTTCTCCCGGGTCACATACACCGCAGCCTGGGTGCGGCGTTCGAAGCCGAGTTTCGACAGCAGGGAGGAAACGTAGTTTTTGACCGTCTTTTCCGCCAGGAACATCTCCTCGCCGATCTGGCGGTTGGTTAAGCCTTGGCCGATCAATGTCAGGACGCGCCGCTCCTGCGGGCTGAGCGCCGCAATCCGCGAATCCAACGCTTCGGGATGGGTCAGTCCGCCGATGATCCTGGCTTCGACTCCCGGGTCGAAGAGGGATTCGCCGTCGGCCGCCCGGCGCAACTGCGTCACCAGCTCCATGGCGCCGATTTCCTTGAGCACGTAACCGGACGCCCCAGCCAGGACCGCGCCGCGCAACGCCTCGTCGTCGTCGTAACTGGTGAGGATCAGGCAATGCAGTGACGGGTCCACGGACCGGACGTTCCGGCAGACCTCTATGCCTGAGCCATCCGGAAGGCGGGCGTCGATGACGGAGACATCGGGATGCAGGGCCGGAATGCGGCGGGTGGCCTCCTCCGCAGAGCCGGTTTCCCCCACAATTTCGAATCCTTCGCTCTCCAGCAGTTCCTGGAGTCCGCGCCGGACCAGCTCGTGGTCGTCAAGGATGAAGACCCGTACGGGATCCTGGGCCGGAGCATCGCCGGGTTGCGGGATTGGTGCTTTCACAGTGCAATTCTGCCCGACCGGGGGGCGGTGCGATAGGGCCCAAAGTCCATTTGCGGTCGGCCCCTTGAAACATCAATTCTGATAGGGACTTAAGACCCTACTGGTGGGCGCCGTTCTGCAGGAGTCTTGAAGCGGGGATTCGCGGCCCGTCGGTGTAGGGGGAACCACCGGCGGGCACACCCCCATGTCGGGACTAAGGAATCTTCAAATGAACCAGAACCCAACAGGAGCAAAAATCGTCGTCGGCGTTGACGGTTCCGAATCGTCGATCGAGGCGTTGCGCTACGCCGCCAGCCTCGCACCGGCTTTGGGCGCAAAGATCAACGCTGTTGCCTGCTGGCATTTTCCGTACCTGTATGCAGGCATTGTGGAAGCGGCCGACGTCCAGGAGTACGAGAACTCCGCGCGGCAGTCCCTCGAAGAGGCCATCAAGAGGGCGTTCGACGGCCGAAAGAAGCCGGATATCCACACCTCGGTACTGAATGGGCCCGCGGCGTCGACCCTGATAGATGCCAGCGAAGGCGCCGACATGCTGATCCTCGGACGGCGCGGTCATGGCGGTTTCAGCGGGCTGCACCTCGGCTCAGTCAGTACCGCCTGTGTCTCGCATGCGACGTGTCCTGTACTCGTGGTTCACGGCGGCGGCAAGCGGCATTCGCACTGACCGAACCAGCGCTGTTCACCGAGCTGCCGCTTAAGCGTTACGGGCGGTGCTGACCACCTGGAGCCTAAGCGTTACGTGCGGTGCGGAAACCGGAGAAAATCTGGCGCCGGATGGGATAGTCCCAGTTCCGGAAGGTGCCGCGGCATGCCGTGGGATCCGCCGCCCACGAACCGCCGCGCAGGACCTTGTAGTCACTGCCGAAGAAGACCGCGCTGTATTCCTCGTACGGGAAAACGGTGAAGCCGGGATACGGCCGGAAATCACTGGACACCCATTCCCAAACGTCACCCAATAACTGCTGGACCCCCAGCGGTGAAGCACCCTTCGGATAGGAACCGGCAGGGGAGGGGCGCAGCGCCGCTCCACCCAGATTCGCGTGTTCCGGTGCTGGATCGGCGTCGCCCCATGGGTACCGCAGGGAGCGGCCTGTGTGCGGATCCCAGCGGGCGGCCTTCTCCCACTCCGCCTCGGTCGGCAGCCGCCGTCCCGCCCAGCGGGCAAAGGCATCCGCCTCATACCAGCACACATGTTGGACGGGTTCGTCACCCGGAACGGGTTCGACGACGCCGAACCGGCGCCGCAGCCAGTGGTTTCCTTCGCGCTCCCAGTACTTGGGCGCCTCGAGGCCCGCAGCGTTGCAAAGATCCCAACCCTCGGCGGTCCACCAGCGGGAGTCCCGGTAGCCGCCGTCGTCGATAAATTCCAGGAAGGCGCCGTTGGTGACTGGAAGCGAGTCGATCCAAAAACCGGGAACATCGATTTGGTGCGCCGGACGTTCGTTGTCCATGGCCCACGGTTCCAGGGAGGTGCCCATTGTGAAGGTGCCTGCTGGTACCAAGACCTCCCGGGGCAGTCCCACCGTGGTGGACGAGGCACTTACGGATGCACGCTTGACCCCGTTCCCGGCGCCGTGCAGCAGCGGTTCGCCCGAGCGCAGTTGGTGGGTGACGAGCATCGTCTCGGCGTGCTGCTGCTCGTGCTGAATCATCATTCCGAATAGGAAGCCGCGGTCCTCAAGGGGCGTTCCCTCAAGCCGGCTGCGTTCGAGGACATCCATCGCTTTGGCTCTGACTTCGGCGATATACCCCCGCGATTCGTTGGGCCTCAGCAGTGGCAAAGTAGGCCGGACGCTGCGGGGGTACTCGAAAGCGTCGTAATACCGGCGGATGTCGCAGCGCAGCGGTTCCATCCGGCCGACGTCGTGCAACAGCCACTGCTCCTCCTGGCTTCCCACATGCGCCAGATCCCAGACCAGCGGCGACATCAGCGGCGAATGCTGTTTGAGCAGCTCCTCATCATCGAAGTCCGCCAGGGCGAGGATCCGGTTGCGGGCGCGGTCGAAGCCGTTGGCGATCAGCGACCTGAGGGTTTCGGCGCCGGCGGCGTCCGGTCCGGGAACGTACGCGATGGTCACGGCAGCAGTCCATCTTCGGTCGGATCGAAATAACTGCCGGTGCGGCGCCACAGCTCCACCCGGTCGTCCGCCGGGCTGCGTCCGCGGTTGGTGTACCGCTCGACAAACTCCTCTGTGCGGGACACTGTTTCGCTGTCGGCCCCCAACCGGTCCAGCGCTCCAAGAGCCGCTTCGGCGCAGGCCAGCGCCGCCGCGGCGAGTACCGGATCGGTCAACCCGTCCCTTGCAGCCGACGATACGGGGCTGGGCAGACTGCCCAACGCCGCGCAGGCGTCGGCGGCAAGATCCGACGCCCGTTCATCGTCGACGAGTGCCGCCGTCATCGCCGCTACAGCTTCCCAATCGCTGCCAGCCTGTGCGTCGATGACCCGCAGCTCCAGGAAACCCCGCGGCCGGACATGTGGAAACAAAGTGGTGAGATGGTAGTCGACATCCCCCAGCGTCGCGGGCCTGGGACCCCCGCCGCGCAGCCATTCCCGCATTGTCAGACCGCGGGGAGCCTGCCAGGATCCATCGACTGATGGAATGCAAAGCACAAAAGCGTCGAGGGCGTAGCGGGCCCAGGCGGAACGCGGATCGTCCGACGGCGGTACCGGAGCCGCCCGTGAACAATCGGTGGAGAGCCACACACCCTGCCGGGCGCTGCGCCAGCCGCTGGGTACGCCAAAACGGAACGGTGAATTGGCGAAAGCCGCAATAAGTACCGGTGCCAAGTCATGCAGCCGCCGCCACCGCTGGACTGCACTCCCGGTTCCTGTCCCATCACCGCCGGCGTCGAGGCACACCTGAAGCGACGCCGTCGAACACATCATGGTGACTCCCGCCGGACTGGAGCGTCCGTAATACTCCTCCATGGCCTCGTAACGCGGCAGCTCCAGCGTGCGTACCGGCGGCCGGAGTCCATCCAAGGCGACCGGGCAGAAGGCAAGGCCGGCGTCTGTGACCCTTGCATCGATGGCAGCCAAGTCGGTGCGGACGTCCTTGACCAGGGCGGCAAAGCCGGGAGCGCACGCCGTACTCACCTCCAGTTGGCCACCCGGTTCGAACGTGACAACCCCGCCCCGGGGAAGTGATTGACCCGCGTCTCCGACTACTGAGCGGACCTCCGCGACGGGAACAGGACGTTTAGGATCAGCAGCATCGTGGATGATCCGCTCAATCTCCAGGCCAATGGCTCCACAAGGTCCGGTCCTGAAACAAGCCGCAGCGATGTAAAACTCCGCCTCCGATTCCAATACCGGGCGGAAATCCGGCTCCAATTTTGGCCTGGATGTCAAAGCACACCGTCCCTTCGGTGCATGCTCATAGACGGCTAGTAAACAGTCACGCGGCACTTCTGTCAATGGTTCCGCTGCGTTACAGGAAACTTTTCAGATTATGGGTTGAATCGCTGATTTGTGGGGTTACAATCATGCATCAGGTGGTTCAGAAGTGACTGATTTCACATTGGCTCTGCTGTTGGGGGGAGCCTGATTCAAGGCACTCTTGTGACCCGCGTTTTGTGACTAATGAGAATCCTCAAGGAATTCACAGGTTCCAAAACGCAAGCTTGGTTCCGGGACAGCCCCCGCACAGGGCTCCCATCACTCACAGAATGTGCGCAACTAAGGGGAACCACAATGAAGTCCGATACAACCAACCAGGCCCGGCAGGCCAAAAGCCGCCGGTTGCAACGACGGCGGGCGGCGGTGGGAATTGCTGCAGCAGGAGCTGTTCTGTTGCCGCTCTTCGGCGCAATACCAGCAGCAACATCGGCAACACCGGCTACCGGCGGCGCACTCGCACCTGCCGCACTCGCCGGCATGCTGCCTGCCGCACTACCAGCAGGACCGACCGGGGTAGGACCAGTCGATCCCGATAATGGATATCCGTACTGGTATGGCGATGCCGGAGTTCCGGCGACTGCTACTACACCGGCACTGGAGCCCGTGCGTCTGGAACTCTGCCTCGTCGTCGCTGAATGCGCCGCTGCCGCACCGGAGGCAGGTGTCGATCCAGGCTACGATCAGAGCCAGCCGCTGACTATCCCGGGAAACTTCCCGGAGGAAGCGTTCTGGTGGTCCGGTGAGGCTTCGATGACGCTGACTGGTGGAGCAGAGGCCAGGCTGGTCATGGCACAGGAAGCCGCATTCGGCGGGGACGGATCGGTCGCGGCGGGACAGCAGAACGGGTTCCAACGGATTCGTATCCGTATCGATGATGCAGTTCCGGGGGGCGTCTACACGGTCACCCACCCCTATGGAAAACTCGAAGTAACGGCTGACGATCGTGGCCGCGTCCGCTTCACGGAGGACATCGGATGCCTCCAGCAGCCATGCACCTGGGACGAGCCGACAGAGGGCAAGGTCGGCCCATTCCTTCGCTGGTCCGGCGATGAGGCACCGGCAGGGACCGTCGGTGATCCCAACGTGCTGCACAGAGTTGTCGGCAGCCCGAACAATACGAACTACTTCAGGATTAAGGGCCCCAACTCAACGGGAACGGTCGTCACGAACCGTACGAGTATGTTCGCCGTCATGGGCCAGATTGCAACGCTGAAGGCCGACGTGGACAAGCCCGGTGGGCTCTACAACCAGACCCAGGAAGTTAGGATCCAGGCGTCGTTCCCGCATGAATCCAAGATTGTTTGGACGACGGACGGCAGCAATCCAACCGTTGATGCAGACGGAACCGTTACCAACGGCGAGGAGTACGTTCCCGCTGAAGGCGAAATCAACCCTGCAGCGACCGTGACCCTGGCATCACCGGGAACACCGACGTTGAAGTTCATCGCCGTTGATATCGCAACAGGCGACGCCACGGAAGTATACAGCGAGGTGTACGATCTGGACCCGACCAGCCCCTGGGTTGAGGCATCACCTGCCGCAACGGTTCCTTTGGCAGGTCCGCAGACGGTGACGCTGACAGGCACCATGCCCTCAGGCGAAACGCCGACCGTCTACTTCACGACAGACGGATCCGTCCCGCAGTACACCGCAGAGGGAGAGCCGACCGGTTCAACTCAGGTTTACACGGAACCGCTGGCCATCCACTCCTCGACCATTCTGCGGACGGTCGCGGTCGACGCTGCGGGTGAGGCCGGCGAAGTCCGGACGCTCCCCTACAAGATTCACAACCTTCAGTCCATTGGCGCAGTGGGGGAGCACGGCTTCCCTGCTACCTTGACGGATAACGGCTTCGGGGATCAGGCTCCAGTGACATTGGACCTGTGCCTGGACGACCCGCTGTGTCCGAACGTGGATGCGCGGCCGAATCCGGACCTGCCGACGGCGTGGCCGAACAACTTCCCCGCCGAGGCGTTCTGGTGGGCTGCAGATGCTGAAATGACTGTTGCGGGCGAACGCGTCCGTCTGGTCCTCGCCTCCGAGGCGGCATTTGCGTCCGGCGAAGCCAAAGAAGGCGACCAAATCGCCTTCGGCCGGATCAGGGTCCGCGGCGACGCGGTCTTCGAGCAAGGCGTAACCTACCTGGTAACCCATCCGTACGGCACAGTGCGGCTCACGGCAGACGAAGACGGCGACCTCAATTACACCGAGGATCTGGGCGCCATGAATGGCAACGGTAACTTCGATGCGCTGCTTGAAGCGAAGATCGGTCCCTTCCTTCGCTGGGATGCAGGTGCACCGGCCGGCTACCTGGGTGACGGCGCCACGCCGCACACCGTTGTCGGCAGCCCGTACGACACGAACTTCTTCCAGCTCACGCAACTCACGAACACCGCGGGAGAACCGCTGGCTGAGCCGGTAGTGCTCGGTGAGACGAATGAGTTTGTGGTCCAGGGGCGCGAGGAATTCTTCTCGGATGCCCGTGGCGCAATGTGGGAAGAGCAGATCCGTTGGGCTGTTGACAATGGCATCACCGCCGGCTTCGCTGACGGGACGTTCCGTCCGCAGGCCAACACCAGCAGGGATGCGATGGCTGCGTTCCTGTACCGTCTGGCCGGGTCGCCTGAGTTCGTGGCACCCGAGGTGTCGCCGTTCGTGGATTACGGTCCGGAGAACGCGTTCTACAAGGAAGTCACTTGGCTCGCAGAGCAGGGCATCACGAACGGTTATAAAGACAACACAGCGGATACGACGGTTGAGTACCGCCCGTTCACCGAAATCAACCGGGATGCGATGGCTGCGTTCATCTACCGCTTTGCCGCCATGGCGGGGGACACCATCGAAGGACCGGCTGCGGACTACGCGGGGCCAGCGGTGTCTCCGTTCGTGGATTACGCCCCGGGCGAGAAGTTCTACAAGGAGGTGTCCTGGCTGGCAGAGCAGGGGATCACGAACGGTTACACAGACGGTCCGAACGACACCACCGCGGAGTTCCGGCCGTTTATCCCGATCAACCGCGACGCCACCATGGTGTTCTTGTGGAGGCTGTCCGGACAAGGGCAGTAGCTGATTGGCCGCTCCGTCACCGAGAGGCGGTGGAGCGGCCAACCAAATAAGTCAATACGAAGTGTGGCCCATGCGAACCAGATCGCGTGGGCCACACTTTTTGGTGTAGTCACGCAGACGCCGCAGCACCAGCAGGGCTGCGTATCTGCCATCGCAATACCGTCAGCCGGGGCTCGGGGCTGATCGCCCGCGCCGCCGATCTAGAATCCATCGCCGAACCCGGACGAGCCCCTTGACAACCGTTTTGGCGGCGGGGGCGGCGAGCATCGACCGGGCATCGGCAATCGCGGCATTCCACACGCCGTCGTTATATGTGGGGTAAGGGTGCGTGACTCCCGCCAGGTCCCGGGTGGAAAGGCCCTTTTCGACGGCGAGGGTCAGTTCGGCCAGCGACTCGCCGGCCCGTGGCCCGACGATGGTGCCGCCAACGATCCGCCCGCCTTTGCCGATAATGAGCCGGGTCAGACCATCCGGAGTGCCTTCGGTAATCGCCCGGTCCAGCTCCCGGTGCTCGATGGTTGAGGCACGGTACCGGCTTTGCCCGGTGACGGTAATGCCGACGGCGGCAAGTTCAGGGGCGGTATAGGTCACCCGTGGAATTACGGTGCTGACGCTGCGGCTGAGTCCGAGGATGGCGTTGAAGGCAGCAACGCTGGCAGATACTCCGGCCAGGTGCGTGAACTGTGGATTTGCTGTCACGTCTCCGGCCGCCCATATGGTTTGGTTGGAGCTGCGCATCTTGGCATCCGCGACAACGTGGCCGGTATCGTCGCAGTCCACCCCCACGGTTTCCAGCCCAAGCCCTTCTGTCCTGGGCCTCCGCCCGGTGGCGATCAGGACGAAGTCGCCATCGTGATGCGAACCATCGGCCAATTCGGCACGGCTGATGCCATCCGTCGCCGAGAGCCGCTCGACGGGGGAGTTCTCGAAGAACTGTACGCCGTCGGATTCCATGCTTTGCCGGACGACGGCGGCGGCGTCCCGGTCCTCCTTTGGAAGCAGCTGTGAGCGGGCCAGAATCGTGACCTTCGATCCGAACCGCGCAAAGGCCTGTGCCAGCTCGCAGGCAACGGGACCACCCCCGACGACGAGAAGCCGGTCCGGAGCCTCTTCAAGGTCCCAGATTGTTTCCGATGTGACGGTAGTTGCTTCGGCCAGTCCGGGAATGGGTGGCGACGCAGGCTCCGCCCCGGTGGCGATCAATGCCTGCCGGAAAGCGATTGTTTCGCCGTCGATTTCAGCCAGTCCAGGCGCGGTAAAGACCGCGGATCCCTTTCGGACAGTCACGCCGGCCTTCTCCAACGCAGCCGGGGAATCGACCGGTTCAATCGTGCTGATTGCGCTGCGGATGTGTTCACGCGCCGCGGCGAAACCCGATTGCCGGGTCCGCGTCTGTCCTGGAACGTCTCCAGTCAGTTCCCGCTCGGGAATGCCGCCGGTCAGTTCTTGCTCAGCCAAACCGCCAATCAGGTCCTGCTCCAGTTTCGCGCGTTTAGCAGCGGCGAGGATGGCCTTGGAGGGAACACATCCCGTCCAGAGGCAGTCACCGCCAGTGCGGTCCCGCTCGACCAGAACAGTGTTCGCCCCGAGTGCTGCCGCCGTCGTGGCCCCGACAATGCCTGCCGTCCCACCGCCAATCACGAGCAGGTCCACGATGCCTTTGTCCGATTCCATGCGGTGCTCCCTGTGCTAGATTCGACTTCCAATGCTTGAAAAGTACAGCACCTTCGCCCCGTATTACGACCTGTTGTCCGGCGAATACCCCGTCTATCGGGCGGGAAGAGTCCTCGGTATCAAGGCGCTGGGCCTGAGCGCGGGGGATCAGGTGCTCGATATCGGCTGCGGCACCGGGTTGAACTTTCCGCTCCTGGAAAAGCGGATCGGCACGACCGGAACCATCGTCGGAATCGATAAGAGTCCGGACATGTTGCGCCAGGCCCGGCGCCGGGCCGACAAGCATGGTTGGAGCAACGTTATTCTTCTCCAGGCGGACGCGGCCACGCCTGCTCTGGATGACATTGCTGTCCGGATCGAGGCTCAAAATGGGCGTCGCCGCTCGGACGCCGCCATCGCCACCTACGCACTGTCGCTGATGCCGGACTGGCCCCGGGCCTGGAAAAACATGCAAGCGCTGTGCCGGAACCGGGGGGCGCTGACCGTGGTCGATATGCAGGAGCCCGTCGGGACTGCCGCTGCCTTTACACCACTGGCCAGATTCGCCTGTTGGCTCGGCGGCGCCGACATCTCAGCGCATCCCTGGCGCGGTGTCGAGCAGGATTGTGAAGAAGTCACCGCAGCGTCTGCCCGTGGCGGCCACCTGCAAATCCGGGCTGGCCGAACAAAGGCTGGGACACCGCCGTCGTAAAGCCGGCCGATTCCGGTCTCTGGCACGCGCAAAACTGCGTATCGATCAGAAGGGGTTGAGCAACCGGTGGACGAACTGCCGGGTCCGGTTTTGCCTCGGGTCACGGAGCACACGATCGGGATGGCCATGCTCGACGACGACGCCGCCGTCCATGAAGACGACCTCGCTGGCCACTTCACGGGCAAAGACGAGCTCGTGAGTCACCAGGACCATGGTCCAACCTTCTTCCGCCAGTTCCTTGATCACCGACAGGACCTCACCCACCAGCTCCGGATCCAGTGCCGAGGTAGGTTCATCGAACAACAACACCGATGGCTTCAGCGCCAGTGCGCGGACAATTCCGACACGCTGCTGCTGGCCCCCGGACAGCTCGTGCGGGTACTGGTCTTTCTTGTCAGCCAGGCCAACGCGGCCCAGGAGCGAGACGGCATCGCTGACAGCATCGGCCTTCTTGCGCTTTTGTACCTGGACGGGACCTTCGATCACGTTCTCCAGCACCGTCTTGTGCGGAAACAGGTTGTAGTGCTGGAACACCATGGCGCTCCGGTCGCGCAGGGAGGCCAGCTCCTTGCGCGTGACGGGAGAGGCGAAGTCCACCTCCGGCCCACCGTCGAAGGCGACGATGCCGCCGTCGGGTACCTCCAAGCCGTTGAGGCTGCGGAGCACCGTCGTCTTGCCCGAACCGGACGGGCCGATCAACGCCACCACTTCGCCCTGGCGGACGGAAAGGTCGATGGAGCGGAGTACCGTGTTGTCGCCGAAGGATTTTTGCAGTCCTTGGACCGATAGTAACGGAGCGGAATTAGTGGGCGACATAGCGGTCCAGCCTCTTTTCCAGATAGGACTGCCCGGTGGAGAGCACGAGGCAGAACACCCAGTACACCACCGCGGCTTCAAGGTAGATCAACATGAACTGCTGGCTGAACGCGGCGATTTCCTGCGCCTCGCGGAACAATTCCGTCACCAGGATCAACGATGCCAGCGACGTGTCCTTCACCAGCGAGATAAAAGTATTCGACAGCGGCGGAACCGAGACCCGGGCGGCCTGCGGCAGGATGATCCGGCGCAGGGTTGTGGTGGGGGACATGCCGATGGTGTGGCCAGCTTCCCACTGGCCCTTGGGCACCGACAGGATCGCGGCCCGGATCACCTCCGCCGCATAACCGCCGACGTTCAGGGAGAAGGCGATGATGGCGCTGGGCCACGGCCCGATGGTCAGGCCAATCGAGGGCAGGCCGTAGAAGATCACGAACAACTGCACCAGCAGCGGCGTACCGCGGATGATCGAGACGTAGCCGCGGGCGATGCCGGAAATGATCCGCTTCCGGCTGAGCCGCATCAGCGCAACGACCAGCGCCAGGACCAGGCCCACGGCAAACGACGTCAACGACACCGGGATGGTTCCGGTCAGGCCACCGCGGACCAGCGGCCACAGCGATGACCAGACGAGGTCCCAGTCGATACTCATACAGTTACGCTGCCGGCGTCGTTATTTACTGACGTCCGTACCGAAGTACTTCTCCGAGATTTCCGCCAGTGTGCCATCCGCGCGCAATTCTTCCAAAGCCTTGTTCGCCGCCTTCACCAGCTCGGGACTGCCCTGCTTGAAGGCAAGTGCGCTCAGCGACTCTTCCTTCGTCTCAGCTGCGATCTCGATGGCATCGTTGTTGTTGGCCTGCTGGTAATCCAAGTAGGTCAGCTTGTCATTGATGGTGGCATCCACGCGGTCCTGCTCGAGCAGGGCAACGGACTGGGCCCAGCCCTCGACAGCCTGGACGTTCGCACCGCTGGACTTGGCGAGCTCCTGCCAGTTGCTGGTCAGCGACTGGGCGGTCGTCTTGCCGTCCAGGTCTTCGAACGATGAGATCTCGTCATTGCCGGCCTTGGTCACGATCACGCCGGTGCTCACGGTGTAGGGCTCGGAGAAGGCGTACTCGGCCTTCCGCGCATCGGTCATGGTCACTTGGTTGGCGATCACGTCGAAGCGGCCGGCTTCCAGACCGGCGAAGATGGCGTCCCACTGGGTCTCGCGGAATTCGGCCTCCACGCCCATTTTTTCCGCAACGGCCCTCATGACCTCGACGTCGTAGCCGGTTAGTTTGCCGGTGCCGTTTTCGTGGAACGAGAAGGGCTTGTACGTCCCCTCGGTGCCGACAGTGATCACGCCTGCCTCCCGGATCTGCTCCAGGCTGGACGCAGCGGCGCTTGAGCTCTCGTCTGAACCGCCGGTCGATCCTGAGGCACCGCAACCTGTGATGGCCAGGGTAAGTACGGCGGCTGCGCCGAGCAGAGAGAAACGACGATTCATGATGAGGAACCCCTTCAAGGTATAGACGAGCAGGCCCGGCTAAAGCAGGACCGCTAAATGTAACCATTACGGCGGCGGGAAATTCCGGCCGGCGTAACGCGGCGTCATATTCGGGGTAGTTGTGCAGCGCGGCGGAATGAGTGGGACGGCAAGTGGCTGCCAAGTATGGTGGAGAACATTCCGGCATCTGCGCCGAACGGTCGACCCCAGGGAGAAACATGTCAGTGGCAACAGCGGACCTCTACGACGAGCGCGGCGAGGATCTTCAGTCCGTGGCGATGCAATTCCAGTCGTTCGGAGGTGCCGCCGGCTTCAGCGGAAAAATCCGGACGGTCCACTGTTTCGAGGACAACGTCGTGCTGAAGTCGGTGCTGTCATCGCCGGGTGAAGGCGCCGTACTGGTCATCGACGGCGGTGGCTCGCTGGACCGTGCCTTGATGGGGGACATGATCGCCGAACTGGCCGTCGAAAACGGTTGGGCCGGCGTCATCATCAACGGCGCCGTCCGGGACCGGAAGGCACTCTCGCAGCTGCCGCTTGGAGTCAAGGCGCTGGGCAGCAATCCGCGCAAGAGCACGAAGGGCGGCGAGGGGGAGATCGATGTCCCGGTGACGATCGACGGCGTCGCGTTCCGGCCCGGGGCAATGGTTTACGCCGACGAGGATGGCATCCTGGTCGAACGGTAGGGGGCGACGGCCTTGATCACGGCGGAATCGTCCGCCGCACCGAGACCGGCCGCCTGGCCCAGCAGGTACAGCTGTTCCGCGGCGGAAGCAACCGGCGTCGGCAGTGCGTTTTCCCGGGCGGCCTTGCTGACGATGCCCATGTCTTTCACGAAGATGTCGAGTCGGCTGAGCACCTCAGCGCCGTCGTCGTCGTACGCCTGCAGCATCCGCGGGCCGCGGTTGCCGAGCATAAAGGAACCCGCGGCGCCGGCCTGCAAGGCCTCCAGCGTCCGCTCCTGATCCAGGCCCAGCGCTTCCGCCAAAGCCAAAGCTTCCGCGGCCGCGGCGATATGCACTCCGCAGAGCAGCTGGTTCACGGTCTTGAGCGCCTGGCCGTCGCCGGCCTTGTCGCCCACTACGCTTAGGGTCGAGGCGAGCAGATCCAGCACCGGCTGGGCTTTCCCGCGCGCGGTTTCGGTGGCGCCGACGACGATCAGCAGGTCGCCTTCACCGGCGCGGACCGGACCGCCCGAAAGCGGCGCATCCACAAGCTCGACCTGCTGCTCGCTGAGCCGCGCGGCAACCTCGGTCACTGCCGGAACGCCGACTGTGCTGGTGAGGATGACGACGGCGCCGGGCTTCAGCGCCGCTGCGATGCCGTCGTCGCCGAAAAGCACGTCGTTGAGCTGCTCGCCATTGCGCACAGCCAGCACGACGGCGTCGGCTCCCTCGGCAGCCGCGGCACCGGAGGCGAAGGTCTTGATGCCGGCGTCGGCGGCGAGCTCGAGCCGCGGCTGGGCGATGTCGAAACCGTGCACCGTCAGTTGTGTGGCCAGGCGCGTGGCCATCGGCAGGCCCATGGCGCCCAGCCCGAGAACTGCGGCGGTGTAGGTGGAGTTATCAGGCATGGCGGTCCTTAGCTGTTTTGCGACAGTGTTGCGGTTACGGCGGCCAGGGAGCGGTCATCGCCAACATTCCCGGCGAAGACGATGTAGGGAATGCCCTTGGCCGGGCCTTCGACCGGCTCCCAGAGCGAGACAATGCCGGGCAGCATCGGGCCGCGGACCATGGCCCGGCGGATTTCCAGTCCCTTGGAAGCGACATCCGAGGAGGTGATACCGCCCTTGGCGATGACGAAGCGCGGCGGGTTGGTGGCGAGCACCCGGCGGACGACGTCGACGACGGCGGCTGAGACCCGGCGGGCAATGTCCAGGCTTTCGTCCCCATCTGCGGCGGTGACAAGCCGGCGGCTGGTGTGGACCACGACGTCGCCGCGCTCCAGCCCATCGGCAACCGCGGCGACAATGCTGTCCAGGTGGGCACTGCGTGCTTCTTCGTCGATGACGGACGCGACGTCGATCTCGGCGGTGTGGGCTATCGGGTGGCTCTTTTGGAGTTCGTCGAGTTGCCGCGTGGTCAGCCCGACATGGGAACCAACCACGATCAGGCCACCGGTCCGTCCGCGGGCGTCGGCGTTGTTTCCATAGACGTCATCCGCGGTGAGTGGCAGGTGCGGCTCTTGCCCAATGGCGGCACGGACGAAGGGTGGTCCGACCCGGTAGAGGAAGCTCTGCCCCGCCGCTTCGGCCCGCTGCAGGCCCAGGGCGAGCAGCCGCAGGTCGTCTTCGGTGACGGCATCGACGACGACGGGTGTCGCGTCCGCAGCCTTGGCCAGCTCTTCGGCGATCCGTCCGGCACCGGCGCGGATGATATCCAGAGTGAGGGCGACGACGTCGGCCGCCTTGATGCGCCCGCCCGACTTCTCCTCCACATAGTCCCTCAGGTTGGAGTTGCGGTAGCCGAACGTCGCATCCTTGGCGAACTCCGTTTCGGCAACCGGCTGCAGGGCTTCGCCGTCGCGCATGTAATGGACGGAACCAATGGTGACCCGGCCGGCATCGGGGAACGCGGGAACAATCACGACGCCGTCGGGAACCGGCCTCCCGGCCGCGGTCAGGCTTTCGATGAGTACGTCCGTCTCCAACGGATAATGGCCGCGCATGGTGGAGTCACTGCGTGAGACGAAGGACAGCCGGAGATCAAGTTGCTCCGCTGCTGCCAGCGCCCCTGCCACGACCTCGCGATTGCGGACCGCGGCGTCTTCCGGGCTCAAACTGCGGGTATTTGTCAGTACGTACACCGCAGGGCTGCCGGTGCCCAGCGCCCAGCTGAAGTCCGCTTCCTCCCACGCTGTCAGGACCGGCAGATCGGCCACCGATTGCGTTCCGGTTGGATCATCATCGAGGACGATAAACACTCCACCGGTGGACGCCCCGGCTGCTACCTCTGAGGCGGGCGTGGGCACATCTGCCGGATAGTGGGCCATCAAGGTCTCAAAGTTTTCCACGGAACTCCTTTAGTAGCTGCACCGCAATTGAGCCTACCCCCGATTCCGCAATGTGCCTCAAGACCGGCGGTGAGCACATGAATGCCCCAACACTTGCCGGTCAGTCGCGTGAAACGCTGGCCAACTCTTCCTTCGGCAACTCTTCCTTGCCCCGGTGGCCAAGGTCCGCCGTCGGAGTCCGGAAAGTCTCCTTGGCAGTCAAAGCAGCAACGGCGGCGATTACGCAGATGGCTCCGTTGAACATGCTGATGATCACCCAACCGCCTTCGGCAATACCGCCCATCGCAGCCACAATCGAGGGAGCGAATCCTGCCATCAGGAAGCCGAGCTGGGTGCCGATCGCCAAACCGGAGAACCGGACCCGTGCGCTGAACATTTCGCCATAGAAGGAAGGCCAAACAGCATTGGCGGCAGCATAGCCACAGGAGAAAACGACGATCGAAAGCAGGAACTGCAGGAGCGTGTTTCCTGACTCCAGCGACAGCAAGTACATCGGCATGAAAAGTGCGCTGGAGAGGGCACCGTAAATGAAGACCGGTTTACGGCCGAACCTATCGGACAGCTTTCCGAACTGCGGCTGCGTAAACAGCGCGACGAAGTTCGCGGCAACCACCAGCCACAGCGTGATGCTGGCATCGACGTCACCCACGGCAACGCCATACTTGATCGCCAACGTGCCAAACACGGTGCTGACAGCGGCGATGAAGGCACAGCAAACGACCCTGACGACATCGCGCCAATTGTGCTTGAGCAGATCACGAACGGGCAGCTTCGTAATCTCGTTGTTGGCCTTCGCCTTTTCGAAGGTAGGTGTTTCATGCAGAGACCGGCGAATGAAGAATGTTACGAGGACGACGAGAGCACTGAGCCAGAACGGGATGCGCCAGCCGATTCCGTATTTGATGTCATCCGGCAGCGCCATTACGGGGATGAAGACCAGAGCGGCCAGGATCTGCCCGCCCTGGGTGCCGGTCAGTGTCCAGGAAGTGAAGAAAGAGCGGCGGTCGTCAGGGGAGTGCTCAAGGGTCATCGAACTGGCGCCGGCTTGCTCACCCGCGGCGGAGAGTCCCTGCATCAGGCGGCACAGCACCAGTAGCGCCGGTGCCCACCAACCGATGACATCGAAGCTGGGCAGGCAGCCGATGAGGAAGGTCGACGCTCCCATCATGATCAAGGTGAACATCAGTATCTTCTGGCGCCCGATCCGGTCTCCGAAGTGGCCGAGTATCACTGCACCGATTGGCCGGGCGACGTACGCAAAGCCGAAAGTTGCGAGCGACATGACGCTTGCCTCAGCGCCGGCATTGGGAAAGAAGACATGCGGAAAGATCAGCGCCGCGGCAGAGCCGAAAATGAAGAAGTCGTAATATTCGACGGCGCTGCCCATAAAGCTGGCCAGGGCAGCCTTCTTGGGTGTCTTCTGTGGCTCCGCGTCTGGCTGCGCGGCTGTCGATGCGGTCATGGCATCTCCTTTGGAAATTACGGACGCCCGCAAAGGCGGCCGCTACTAGCTGAAAACGATAGGGACGGATAGATGGAACTTCTCCGTTACCCGTAGTGGTCTCTGTGCGATATACGTACAAGTGTGCATAAAATGAACAGTGCGAGTAACGTAGCTCATATCACAGGCGCATCGCAACATGACTATTACGCCACTGCGAAACAACGCCGAAGATGGACGGCAATGTCCTGGAGCACCCGGCAGAGAGGAAACAGAACGTGAGCGTGACCTCGGAATCCTATTTAGTGGGACTGATTGGGGAAGGAATCATCCAGTCCCTGACTCCGCCCATGCACGAGCATGAAGCGGACCAGCACGGTCTCCGGTACCTCTATCGTCCGATCGACCTGACCACGACGGGCCGGCCGTCGCATGACGTTGGTGAATTGCTGCGGCAAGGTCGGGACCTCGGATTTAACGCATTCAATGTTACGCATCCCTGCAAGCAATTGGTAATGGAACATCTGGATGACATATCAGCTGACGCCCGTCGGCTCGGAGCGGTCAACACCGTCCTGATCCGGGACGGACAACTGATCGGGCACAACACCGACTTCTCCGGTTTCGGAACTGCCCTGGCCAACGGACTCCCCGACGCTGGTCTGAAATCGGTCGTGCAGTTGGGCACCGGTGGAGCCGGGGCCGCCGTCGCCTACGCTCTGCTGAAGGCCGGAACCCACACCCTGACGTTGATCGATCTGGACGCCGACCGGGCAACGGAACGGGCCGGAACCCTCAGCGGATTCTTTCCAGAACAACAGGTCCGCACGGTTGATATGTCGGATCTTGGCAGTGTTCTCGACGGAGCAGATGGTCTCGTCAATGCCACCCCCGTGGGGATGCACTCGCATCCTGGCCGGCCGCTCGACGTCGAACTCCTGAAGCCACGGCACTGGGTTGCCGACGTCGTCTACCGGCCGGTGGAAACCGAACTGATCGCCGCTGCAGCAGCCAAGGGATGCCGGGTACTTGATGGCGGGCACATGGCTGTCGGCCAGGCCGCCGATGCATTCGGGCTGATCACCGGACTCGTCCCGGACGCTTCCCGGATGCGCGCACACTTCCTCGAACTGCTGGCCGAAGGCCGCTAGCGACGGGCAATCGAAAGGCCGATATGAGAACTTCAATTGCAACGGTATGCCTCAGTGGCACCCTCGAAGAGAAGATGCACGCCTGCGCCCGCGCCGGTTTCGACGGCATCGAGATCTTCGAGCAAGACCTGGTGGTTTGCCCGAAAAGCCCGGCCGAGATCCGGAGCCTTGCGTCCGAACTGGGCTTGAGTCTTGACCTGTACCAGCCGTTTCGCGATTTCGAAGGCGTGACCGACGAGGAACTGGAGGTCAACCTTTACCGCGCCGAGGCGAAGTTCCAGCTGATGAACGGCCTTGGAATCGACACCATCCTGGTCTGCAGCAATGTTGGAACGGCAACTATTGACGACGACGACGTCGCAGCCTCCCAGTTGCGCAGGCTCGGCATTCTCGCGGCGAAGTACGGCATAAAGATAGCCTATGAGGCGCTGGCCTGGGGGAAATACGTCAACGATTTCGAACACGCCGCCCGGATTGCCGCACTGGCCGACTTGGCCAATGTGGGAACCTGCCTGGACAGCTTCCACATTCTTTCCCGCAACTGGGACCCGTCGGGGATCGAGGACATCCCCGCGGAGAAAATCTTCTTCGTCCAGCTCGCCGATGCGCCAACATTGAGCATGGACGTGCTCTCCTGGAGCCGGCATCACCGATTGTTCCCGGGCGAAGGGGACTTTGAGCTGGATAAATTCATGGGGCATCTGGTCCGCTCCGGGTATGACGGACCGGTTTCCCTCGAGATCTTCAACGACGTCTTCCGGCAGAGCGATGAGGTCCGGACCGCCGTCGACGCGATGCGCTCACTGATCCAGTTGGAGGAGCGCACCCATTTGCACCTGCAGGAGACAGATGAGAAGGCTGCCAGCTACCCCATGCAGCTGGCGACGCTCCCGCAGGTCGATCAGCCTACGGGGTTCAACTTCACTGAAGTGAAGGCTGAGAACACCGATCATGTGCAGGAGCTGCTGCACCAGCTCGGGTTCGCCTACAGCGGCCGGCACCGGACCAAAGACGTTCAGCTGTGGTCCCAGGGCCACGCGAGGCTGATTGTTAACGAACAGCAGGCACGGAACCAGGAGCCGACAATCGCGGCACTCGGGTTCGACGTGGCGGATCCGCAGGCAGCGGCGTCGCGCGCCGTCCAGCTGTTGGCCCGTCCGGTACCCCGGCGGACACAGGCCAATGAAGAGGTCCTGCAGGCAGTTTCGGCACCGGACTCCACCGAAATATTCCTATGCCAGGCGACTCCGGACGGCACTGCAGCCTGGACCGATGAATTCAGCCGCACCACGGAAAACCCCGGGGCTCCGGCCGACTCCGCCGAACCGTCCGCGGAGCCGGACTTGATTACGCATGTCGACCACGTCAACCTGGCCCAGCCATGGCAGCATTTTGATGAGGCTGTGCTGTTCTACGAAAGCACCTTGTCGTTGCACCGCCAACCGTCAATGGAAGTTCCCAGTCCGGTGGGCCTCGTCCGCAGCCAGGTTATGAGAACCACCGGCGGCGAGATCCGGCTGGCACTGAATATCGCTCCGTTGGCCCTGGAACAAGCCGGCCCTGCGGCGGTTTCGGCCTACCCCCAGCACATTGCCTTTGGCTGTACGGATCTGATCGCAGTTGCGCGCCGGGCTCTGTCGCGGGGCCTCAAATTCCTGCCGGTCCCTGCGAACTACTACGATGATCTGCAGGCCCGCTTCCGTCTGGATCCCAAACTTCTGAAGGTCCTGCAGGACTACAACCTGCTGTATGACCGTGACGAGCATGGAGATTTCCTGCACTTCTACACCGCCACCGTAGGCAACGTCTTTTTCGAAGTTGTAGAACGCCGGAATGGGTACGAGGGGTACGGAGCTCCGAACACGCCAGTGCGGCTGGCCGCCCAATACCATCGATCGGGAAAGTAGGAAGCAATTGGACCGGGAACTGCCTGCCCACTACGTAAAGTCGGCGGAAAAAACCTTGGCGGTGTTGCTGGCTTTCACCACCGAGGAACCCCGGCAATCGGTCTCGCGCGTTGCCGCCGGTACGGATCTGAGCCGGGCCGCGGCCAGGCGCTTCCTGCTGACCTTGACCGATCTGGGGTATCTGCGCACCGATGGAACGTTCTATGAACTGGCGCCACGCTGCCTGGACATCGGCGCATCCTTCCTGGCGAACCTGACGCTTCCGCAGATTGCCGAACCCCATCTGAAGCAGCTGGCAACGGAGCTGAACGAAACGACGTCGTTATGCATTCTGGACGGCACGGACGTTGTCTACGTCGCCCGCGTGGCGTCGCCGCGGCTGCTCAGCGTATCCATCAATGTCGGCACCAGATTTCCGGCCTGGGCCACGTCCATGGGGCGCGTCCTCATCGCCGGTCTGGCGCCGTCCGAGCGGGACGCCTACTTCGAGTCCGTCCAGCTCCAGCAGTTCACGCAGCGTTCGATCAGCAGTATCGATGACCTGCGTGCCGAGATCGATCGGACCGCTGCCCGGGGCTGGGCCATGGTGACGCAGGAACTCGAAGAAGGGCTCCGCGGGATCGCGGTACCCGTACGCCGGGGGAGCGTTGTGATCGCCGCCGTCAATGTGTCCTTGCAGACCCATCGCGCGCCGGAAGAGGTCATCGAACAAACAATCGTGCCTTTGCTGCAGGACGCCGCGCGGCAGATCGGTGAGGACTTTGGCGGCCGCCGCAAATAGCCGTTCGGAGGAGTCGCCCATTTGCGTGGAACCGTGCGATCAAGCACTCTTCAACCATGACTGAAACTGTGTTGATCACCGGTGCGACCGCCGGTCTAGGAGCCGAGTTCGCCCGCCAGATAGCGGCCAAAGGCTCCAATTTGGTTCTGGTAGCTCGAAATTCCGAGCGACTGGAGGAGAAAGCCGGGCAGCTCCGCGGGAAGTATTCGGTCCAGGTGGAGACCTTGGCTGCGGACCTGCTGACCGACGACGGCGTGTCCCGTGTCGTCGCACGCCTGAAAGAGAGTGCGGCGCCGATAACCACGCTGATCAATAACGCCGGGTATGGCTTGACGAAGTCCTTTGCCGACAATCCAACCGAGGCAGAACTGGATCACTTGAAGATCCATGTTGAGGTTCCGCTCACCTTGTCGCACGCCGCCCTGCAGGGTATGCGGGAGCGCAGGAGCGGGCACATCATCAATGTCGCCAGCGTGGCCGGGTTTACACCGAGAGGCACCTATGGTGCGGCGAAGGCCGCAATGATCAGCTTCAGCCGCTGGGCAAACATTTGCTACGGGCCGGAAGGCGTCAAGGTCATGGCACTGTGCCCGGGCTTCGTGCATACGGAGTTCCATCAGCGGATGAACGTTGACAAGAAACTCGTCCCCTCCTGGATGTGGCTTCACGCCGATGATGTCGTTGCCGAAGCCCTCCGCGATGCCGCCCGGGGCAAGGCTGTGTCAATACCGAGTGTGAAGTACAAGGTGCTGGTGGGATTGAGCCGTCTGCTGCCGCCCGCCTTGGTTGCCACCTTGGCAAAACGCGGCCGGTAGCCCGGGTCACTGGGCCTCGCTGGTCGCGCCTGCTACTTGTCGGGAAGCCAGAGCCAGTGCGGACCCCCTTAAAAGTGATGCTTGACACATCGTTACTGAACCGGTTAAGTAGTATCAGCTGAACCGGTTCAGTAACGAGAGGGGTTGTGGGTATGGCGGTGACTATTTCCGACGTCGCGAGGGCAGCGGGCGTCAGCAAGGGAGCGGTATCCTATGCCCTCAACGGCAGGCCTGGCGTCAGCGATAAAACCCGGCTGCGGATTCTGGACGCTGCCAAGCAAATAGGTTGGAAGCCCAGCTATCGGGCAAAATCACTGTCGTCATCGCGGGCCTATGCTCTGGGTTTAGTGGTGGCCAGGAATCCGAAACTCATTAGTACCGACCCCTTCTTCCCCTCGTTCATTGCCGGCATCGAAACGACATTGGCTGAGCACGAATATACGCTTGTTCTCACTGTCGCGACGCAGCCGGGTGCCGAGGAGCGCGGCTACCGGAAACTCGTCGACGGCGGCCGGGTCGATGGCGTTATTCTCACCGACGTGCGGCATGACGATTCCCGCATTCCACTGATTCAGGAACTGAAGATCCCGGCGGTCACCTTGAACCGGCCGGATACCGGTTCGCCATTCCCCGCCGTCTGCATGGACGACACGGAGGGAATCAGCTCCTCCGTGAATCATCTTGTTGAGCTCGGGCACAGCCGTATTGCTCATGTGGGAGGTTCCCAGCACATGATCCACGGCAGGAGCCGCCGGCGGGCATGGGAGGCGGCACTGAATGAAGCGGGTCTGAAGGCCGATCTTTTTATTGAGGCGGACTTTACCGCCGCTGGAGGCATAGCGGCCACCGAAAAGTTACTGCGCACCGGCGACAAGCCGACCGCCATCGTTTACGCCAACGACATTATGGCGACAGCGGGACAAGCTTTCGCCCAGTCCGCCGGCTTTCGCATTCCGGAGGATTTGTCCATCAGCGGATACGACGACGCTGATTTCACTCAGTACTTGAATCCCGCGCTCACCACCGTCAGCACGGACCCCATGGCGTGGGGCCGCATCGCAGCCCAGGTGCTGATTAATGAACTTGAAGGCACGCACGACGGTATGGACGTCACGCTGTCTTCCCCCAACCTTGTGGTCCGTGGATCCACAGGCCCATGTAAGGCCACTGGCGCAGCGCCAGTGGCAGCATCCAAGTAATAAACCGAGGAGACGCAATGAAGCGTGCATTTGCATCGCGAACTCTATCCATAGCTGCAATCGCAGCAATGGGACTTTCACTCGCCGCATGCGGCGGATCGGATTCCGGCGGAACGGGGTCCAGTGAAGAAGCGAGTACCGGACCGATTGATATTTGGTACTCGAATAACGAGGCCGAAGTGGCGTGGGGAAAGCAAATGGTCTCGTCATGGAATGAGGACCATCCCGATCAAAAGATCAATGCTCAGCAGATTCCTGCTGGTAAAAGTTCCGAAGAGGTCATTGCAGCTTCGATTACTGCCGGAACGGCGCCTTGCCTCATTTTCAACACCGCTCCTGTTGCCGTACCGCAGTTCCAACGGATGGGTGGACTCGTAGCCTTGGACTCCTTTGAAGGAGGCGCGGACTACATCAAGAAGCGCAGTGGAGAATTGGCCAGCCAATACCAGTCACAGGACGGCAGCTTCTACCAAATCCCGTGGAAGTCCAACCCCGTTGTTCTGTTCTATAACAAGGACATCTTTAAGGAAGCCGGGCTGGATCCTGAGAATCCGCCGCTCGGCACGCAGGAAGAATTCCTCGAAACAGCCCGCACGCTTGTGGAGTCCGGCGCAGTGGACAACGCTGTCTGGCCCTCCCCGGCAAGCGACTTTTTCCAATCATGGTTCGATTTCTATCCGTTCTATGCCGCGGCATCGGGCGGAGAGCAGTTGCTCGAAGACGGGGAAGCGACCTTCAACTCGGAAGAGGGCAAAGCTGTTGCCGGGATGTGGAAGAAGATCTATCAGGAAGGACTGTCCTCAAAGGAGGTCTACACCGGTGACTCCTTCGTCGACGGCAAGTCGGCTATCGCCATCTCGGGTCCTTGGGCTATCGCCGCGTACGGTGACCAAGTCAACTGGGGCACTGTACCTATCCCTGTGACAGAAGAAGGGGCTGAGAGCCACACCTTTGCCGACGCGAAGAACATCGCGCTCTACTCTGCCTGTGAAAACAAGGGCACCGCATGGGAGGTTTTGAAGTACGCGACCAGCGAAGAGCAGGATGGCAAACTTCTGGAAATGACGGGGCAAATGCCGATGCGCGCCGATCTGACCACCGTCTATGCAGACTACTTCGAGGAGAATCCGGCCTACAAGCAGTTCGCGGAGCAGGCGAATAACGCGGTGGGCGTTCCTCAGACCCCAAACTCAGTCGAGATATGGCAGAACTTCCGTAACGCCTGGGTCGGCTCGGTGATTCACCCGAACGACAGCATCGATAAGGCTTTCGAGAAGGCGGCCACTGAGACCAATAAACTGGCCTCACAGCAGTAAGGCGAGCTGGATGTCTTTGCCTCGCAGCAAACGCGTGCAGCGGGATGGAAATGACCCGGCAGGGGCAGCTGCGGCTGGCCCTGCCGGGCGCCATGGAGGTTCCAGCGGCGGTAACGCCGGTGGTCCCGCGCCCCGGAAAGCCCGTTGGCGGCCGTTGGGTGCACAGCCCATCGGGGTCCTGTTCAGCGCTCCCTACGTCTTGTTCATTCTTGCGGTGCTGGCGTATCCGCTCGGGTATGCCGTATACATCTCATTTCACGACTTCTTTTTCACTGCCCCTGGCATCAGCGTTCCCAAGCCATTCGTAGGGTTCGATAACTACATTGCGGTTCTCACGGATCCAGCGGTCATTCGTTCTTTCGGGAACATTCTGATCTTTCTGGTGATCAATGTGCCGCTGACTGTTGCGCTCTCGCTGGTACTGGCCAATGCGTTGAACCGTGTGACTCGACTGCGCACCTTCTTCCGGGTTAGCTATTACGTTCCGTACGTAACGGCAAGCGTGGCAGTCATCGGCGTGTGGCTGTTCCTGTTTCAGCAGAACGGACTGATTAATTCGATCCTCGGTCCACTGGCGCCCGAACCGTCGTGGCTCGTGAATTCCTGGTTGGCGATGCCCACGGTTGCGCTCTATGTGACGTGGAAGCAGCTGGGATTCTTTATCCTGCTGTATTTGGCAGCCCTGCAGAACATTCCAGAGGAGCTGTATGAATCAGCGGCCGTGGACGGGGCCAACAAGTGGAATCAGTTTTGGAACATCACAGTTCCCGGCGTGCGGCCGGCCAGTGTGCTGGTCACGCTGCTGGCCACCATTACCGGCGCGAACCTCTTTACAGAGCCCTACCTCCTCACGGCAGGTGGCGGGCCGGATGGTGCCTCGACGTCCCCGGTGTTCCTGATGTACAGGACTGGAATCCTGCAGGGCAACCCGGATCTTGCCGCTGCGCTCGGCGTCATTTTGGTTATTGGCGTGCTGCTGATTGCCCTCATTCAACGCCGCCTGGTCGGCGGAAAGGAGGAATAGCGTGGCCCAGACACTTAATAACGATGACAATGCCGCTGCGGCTCACGCAGGTAAGGACCGCCGTCGCAAATCCGATGTTGTACAGGAACGGCACAAGCTTCGCCCAGGCAGCTTGATCCTGCTCGCCGTCGGCGCTTTCGTTTTCCTCTTTCCGTTCTACTACATGTTCATTGGCTCGTTGCAGGCCAACCCAGACACCTCCGTGGCCGGTGCCTTTCCCCAGCCGGGCAACATTACGCTGGAGAATTACACCAACATCAACAGCTCCATCAACCTGCTCAGAGGATTGATCAATTCCGGTATCTTTACCGGCGGTGTCATCCTCTGCACGGTGGTATTCGGGCTCTTGGTCGGTTACGCGCTGGCACAGCTATCGTTCCGTGGGCGAGGGGTCGTTTTCGGAATGATGCTGCTCGTGCAGATGATTCCGTTCCAGCTCTTGCTCATTCCGCTGTACGTGCTGATCGTGCGGAACTATGGCTTGGGCGACACCTATCTCGGCATGATCGTGCCCTTCGCCATTAATTCGACGGCGGTCTTTGTGTTCCGGCAGTACTTCCTGCAGCTGCCCGCTTCGCTTTTTGAGGCGGCCCGCATAGATGGGGCAAGTGAGTTGAGGATCTTGTGGCAGATTGCGGTCCCGCTGGTGCGTCCGGCGATCGTCACGGCAATTCTGTTGACCTTCATCGGCCCATGGAACGAATTCCTGTGGCCGTTCCTTGTCACCAAGGAACAAAGCATGCAGCCGCTTGCGGTATCGCTGGCGAACTACATCTCAAATATTGCCGCCACGGCGTCAAATCCCTATGGGGCCATTCTGGCTGGCGCATGCGTGCTGGCGGCACCGGCCATCATCCTGTTCATCATTTTCCAACGACAGTTCATTTCCACCAATCTCGGATCCAGCGCGAAAGGCTGACATTATCTATGACTTCTCTACCTACGGTTCCATTCACCCTCACCCGCGCGGGCGTGGTCATGACTCCAGAACCCGGCAACGATCTTGAAGCCGAAGGAGTTCTAAATCCTGCCAGCGGACGGGGTCCCGATGGCGAGTTGTACCTGTTGCCCCGTCTCGTCTCTGCCGGGAATGTCTCCCGGGTGGGCCTGGCCAAAGTTAAGATCGACGACGGCGTTCCGGTTGGCGTGGAGCGCGAAGGCGTCGTCCTGGCCCCTGATGAGGGTTGGGAACGAGGCAAAAATAACGCTGGAACGGAGGATCCCCGGACTACGTGGGTTCCGTCACTGGACCGGCACCTGATGACCTATGTTGCCTACGGTCCGATGGGCCCACGGTTGGCAATGGCGCACTCCACTGACCTGCGCAACTGGGAACGGCTTGGGCCATGCTTCTTTGAGTACGAGGCCGGGCTCTCAATGGACCTGAATCTGTTTCCAAACAAGGACGCTGTGTTCTTCCCGGAACCGGTCAACGATCCTGATGGCGTCCTCTCCTATGCCATGCTTCACCGTCCGATGTGGGACCTCGGTTGGATCCGTGAGGGTGAGGGCGAACATTTGCCGGCCGGAGTCACTGACAACCGTCCTGGTATTTGGATCTCGTATGTGCCGGTGGAAGATGTGAAGCGGGACATTCGCAATCTCGTGCATATGGGGAAACACAAGCTGGTCGCGCTCAGCATTTTCGACTTCGAGGAGCTGAAGATTGGCGGTGGACCGGCTCCCATCCGCGTCGACGAGGGCTGGTTGATTATTCATCACGGCGTGGCAGGGGCACTGGAGAAATCAGCATTCGATCACCAGCAGAAGGTCAACTACTCTGCTGCGGCAATGATTCTTGATCCTGATGACCCGTCTAAAGTAATCGCTCGGAGCGATAAGCCCTTGCTGGCTCCTGAGACCGAGGACGAAAAGTCCGGCATTGTTCCGAATGTGGTGTTCCCCACCACCATCGAAGAAATTGAGGGGCAGTTATTTGTCTTCTATGGGATGGCCGACTCAAAAATCGGCGTCGCACGTCTCGACCGGATCTGAGAAGCGTATGTGGCGCACCGACAGGAGGAACAGGATGACCGTTCACTCTGCACGTTCCCGCGGAAAACTATCGCTTACCCGCTTGGCGGGTGCCCTTGGACTGACCGTCGCCTTAGCCTGCGCCGGTCTCATTCCGGCGGCTGCTGGACCAGGGACATCCGGTTCTGCATTCAACGTGGCTGCCGATGGTTTTGCCGAACCAGCGGTAACCGACGGGGGACCATTGACCAATCTGTCCCATCTTGATTTCCTGCTGGACGAAGTCCCCCTGGAGCCGGTCGAGGGACATAGCACGTACAAAATAAAGCAGAATCCGACCGTACTGGCGCCGTGGACCTATGCAGACAGGAACGACGACGGGAGTTATCGCCGGGTGGGCGGAGGAAGCCTTGATCCGGAAACCGGTCACTGGAGCCAAGGCGCCTTCAACGCGGACGATATTTCGCGCACCGCCGTTGTGTATCTGCGTCATTGGCAACAGGCCGATGACGTCTCCAGTCGTGCGAAAGCCCGCGAACTTCTTCGCTCTCTGACTTACCTGCAAACCACCGACGGAGAAAACGCGGGCAACGTGGTGCTCTGGCAGCAACCGGATGGCACCTTGAATGAGAGCGCCGAACCGGTGGAATTGCCGGATCCAAGCGATTCAGGAGATTCATACTGGCTTGCGCGTACGGTTTGGGCCTTGGGCGAAGGATATGCCGCCTTCCAGAATGACGACCCGGAGTTTGCGCAGTTCCTCCAGGAGCGGTTGCACTTGGCTTTGGACGCCCTCAACCGGCAATCGTTGGCGCAGTATGGCGAGTACGACATCGCTGATGGTGAGCGGGTACCATCCTGGTTGATTGCAGACGGAGCGGATGCTTCAGCCGAAGCAGTACTCGGACTGAGTGCGTATCTGGAAGCGGCGCCCGACGACGAGGTGGCACGGACGGCTCTCACGCAACTCAGCGAGGGCATTGCGAAAATGTCGTCGGGCTCCGTTGGGCAGTGGCCGTATGGCGCGATCCTGCCTTGGACCCACTCACAGACTTTGTGGCACGCGTGGGGCGGAATGGCCCCGGCGGCATTGGCTGAGGCCTCCACTGTTTTGGAGAGGTCTGATTGGATGCAAGCGGCAGTCAGGGATACTGCCCAATTCACCCCGCAGTTGCTTGCGGCCGGAGGACCGGACAACGGGTGGACACCGACACCGGCAGACAAGGTCCAGATCGCCTATGGCGTTGATTCCCGGCTGCAAGGACTCGTTAGTACGCTGGATGCCACAGGCGCAGACGGTCTTCGCGAATTAGCGGCCGTCACGGGTGCATGGTACTTCGGAGCCAACCGCAGCGGTGAACCGATTTATGACCCAGGCACCGGTGTCACCTTCGACGGCGTTGATGGCAATGGGATGATCAACCGTAATTCCGGTGCTGAGTCAACGATTCACGGTCAACTTTCCATGCTCGCCCTCGATGCACACCCGATATTGAAATCAAAAGCGCTGGGAATCGATGAAACCGTCTCGACGAGAGGCCTCAATGTCGTCGAGGCTGAGTCCGGAACTGTGAACGGAGGTGAGGTCGTCGAGCCAGCTGCTGCTTGGACAGGAGAGGCGAACTTTTCCGGCGGTGCTTACGTGTTGCTCGATAAAGGCGGGCAACTCACCATGGGGGTATCTGATTCAGACCAGCGACGCCGCGTCCATCCCATCGTCGATCAGGGCGTCGAGCCCGAAGGGAGCACGTTGTGGCGGGCCGAGGGCATGAAACTGGGATCTACCGAAAATGGTGGAGTAGGGGAACCCGGCTTAACAGCAGTGCCTGGTAAGTTGTCCCCGCTGTCCCTCGGGAAATTTTTGGATCCGGAGCGTGCTCAAATAACCGGAGTGTCGGATTCCAAAGTAGCAATCGATGCTCTCATGCTGCAGCCGCTGATTTCCTCCATCGTCGTTGATGGGCCGGCCGGTAAGTCGACCGTGTATGTAAGCGCCGGTGATAAGAAGCTCAAGGAAAAAATCGATCTGCCTCATGGTTACGAATTGAAACAGCGTGCTTTCGATTCGACAGGTCAGCTGGTCGAAATCAATGGTGAGGAGATGAGTCAATCGGGGCAGATTGTGATCTTGCCCGGTGGGTTTACCGTCGCCCATCTGGAAGAAAGATAGCCGAGGTTGTGCTACAGGCTAAAGGCTAACGGTTTGCAGTGAGAGGCGAAAAAGCACTTCCCGGCGGGTCCGCTCCCCGGTATGTTGGTAAGCGGGCTTACCATTGTTTGGGAGCTGCACCATTCCGTTTGAATTAGATGTAGTAACGAAGGAGTGCACCATGCTTGTCAAGAAGCTTTCCGATGCTGGAATTACCAGCGAACATGCCTACACCGCGGCGTTCATCTCCATCGGGTTGTCTTTCCTTTCGTGGGTGACGAGCCGGAAGAAGGAGAAGGCCGGACTCGACCGCGCCGATCGCTGGGGCATCTTCGTCGGTGAATGGGCGCCCACCTTCTTCGGACTCGGGCTCGCGCTGCGAAGCTACGAGAAGAAGTAGCGGCGAACCTCTCGCTGTTCAGCAGTACAGAAAAAAGTGTGGGACTCCGGCACTCCCGGAGTCCCACACTTTTTGCGTCCTGACTATTCAGCCGATTCCCGCTCAGGGCTGGAGACGGTGGTGATCGCGTCTATCCCGCTCCAACTATGAGCATCGTCCCGGCGAAGACAATGCCACTGAGGATCAGCGTGATCAGGGTATAGCCCAGGATCTCCCGGACTTTGAGACCGGCGACCGCCAGCAACGGAATGGCCCAGAACGGCTGGATCATATTGGTCCACTGGTCTCCATAGGAGATCGCCATGATGACCACAGACTGGTCAACTCCGAGAGCGTTGGCTGCTTCGGCGAAGAGTGGTGCCATGACGGCGAACTGTCCGCCGCCTGAAGGGATGAACATATTGAGCAGACCGGCCGACAGGAAAGTCCAAAGTCCCAGCGTGGCCGGCGAGGATATGTCAATAAAGAATCCACTGATGATGCCAACCAAGCCGCTGACACTCATCATTCCGATGATGCCTGCGTACAACGGGTACTGCAGCAGCACCTCGCCGACGGTCCTCCCGCCCCGGGCGATCAGCCCGGCAAGCTCACGGGCATTACCGACCAGGAGCATGATCAGGCAGAGGAAAGACCAGTTGACAATGTCCAGCGTCAGCTCGAATCCCCGGATGCTGAAGTAGAACGTCAGGTACAGGCCGAGCAGGACACCCAGGGACAGGGTGAAGATGCGGAGATTCTCTACTCTGTCTGCCGGACTGGGCTTGGTCCTTGAGGGAGTCGTTTCAGTGGCATTGGCTGCTCCCGGTCCCGGCCTGGGTCCCTTCCGTTTTCCCTTGGCGCTGGTGCCATCAGCAACTTGGGTTGAACCGACAGACGCGGTCCCCTCAGGGCCGGCGGCATCAACGTCGTCGTCTGCAAAAACACTGTCCGGAGCCGGAACTATCTCGTCATGCTTCTTCGGCGCCAGGAGCATCATGGCGGCCGAAACAACGACCAATGTGACAATCGTGGCAATGATGTTCCAGGTTGAGAAAGTGGTACGGCTAATGTCCACCAGGCCGCCAGGAAGATCCGAGTAGGCGCCGCCTTCGGTGGCAGCATTCAAGGGCCCGGAACCCGAATAGCCCATATGCCAGACAACAAAGCCGCTATAAGCCGCGGCCACGAGCAAGGGGTAATGCAGCTTGGTCCCGCGGGCCTTTGCCGCCCGTGCCACTTCAACGGCCATGACGCCACCAACGATCAATCCCAGGCCGAAACTGATCAGGGATGCAATGCCGGCAACGATGGTGACGAACCCGTACGCCTGCCGTGGTGTTCGGGGTAAAGATGCCACACGGACCAGGAGGCGGTGGACCGGCCGGGTGTTGGCCAGCGTGTAGCCGAGCAACAGGACCAGCGATACCTGGGTCATGAACGCGAGCAGTCCGGTCAGGCCGTCGCCCCACCCCAGGACGAGGTCAACAGGCGAAATGTCGGTCATGGTCAGTGCCATCACCCCGACGATCATGGTCAGTATGACGGCGAGGATCAGGGGACCCGGGAGCCACCTTTCCACGAAGCGGCTCAGCGGCCGGGATAGTGTCTGCAACATCGTTGTTGTCCTCGATTCATCAGTGCTGCGCATAGTGCTCAGCGGGATGGGTTGATTGGGAGGGGTATCAGGATTGGTAGTTGCGGAAGAGGGCGGCCAGCGCCTGCCCTCCGCCGATGCACATTGTGACGATGCCGTACTCCAGATCCCGCCGCTGCAGGTTTTTGGCAACTCGCAGTGACAGAATGGCGCCCGTAGCTCCAACAGGATGGCCGAGGGCTATAGCCCCGCCGTAGGGGTTCGTTTTCTCTGGATCAAGCTTTGCGTCACGAATGACGGCGACCGCCTGGGCGGCGAAAGCTTCGTTGAGTTCAACGACGCCGACGTCGGCCGGGGTGAGACCGGTTTCCTGAAAGAGGTTTCCGACGGCGATGGTCGGCGCGTAGCCCATTAGTCCAGGCTCGATTCCTGCTGTGGTTACGTGCTCCAGGGTGGCCAGGCCTCCCAGACCGCGTTCCCGGACGGTGCTTTCCTTCATCAGGACCACTGTCGCGGCGCCGTCGTTGATGCCCGATGAGTTGCCTGCGGTGACGGAGCCGTCCCGGCGGAAGGCGGGGCGGAGGCTTTGCAATTCCTCGAGGGTGGTTTCCGGACGCGGGTGTTCGTCCTTGGCGACGGTGACCGGCTTCCGTCCGGAAACCGTCACGTCAGTAATCTCCTCGTCGAAGGCTTGCTGCGCTTCGGTTGTGCCGGACCGCCGCTGGCTTTCGACGGCGAACTCGTCTTGCTCCTGTCGCGACACCTGGTACTTCGCCGCCACGTTTTCTGCCGTGACGCCCATGTGTTCCTCAATAAACGGATCGGTCAGCATGGCGATAGTGCCGTCGACCAAAGTGCGGTCACCGAGGCGCTTGTTGCCGCGGGCGTTGAAGTCCAGGAACGGCATCCGGGACATGGACTCATCTCCACCTGCGAGGATGGTTTCGACGCCGCCCCATGCCAACTGTTGGGCGCCGGACCAGATCGCCTGAAGGCCTGAGCCACAGAGCCGGTTGACGGTGAAGGCCGTGGTTCGTGGTTCGAGTCCGGCGGCGAGTGTCACCCGGCGGGCGTTGTAGGCGTCCGGGCCGACTTGGCCGATGCATCCCATGATCACTTCGTCAATGGAACTGGCGTCGGCACCGCTGCGCTCAAGGGCGGCCCGTGCCGCGGTGGCTCCGAGCTCGTGAGCGGGTACGTCTTTGAGTGCGCCGAGAAATTTCCCGGTGGGCGTACGGGCGCCATCGACGAGGACGATTCGGTCCTTGGACATAGGAACTCGCTTTCCTGCTGATAACCAACTTTTGGCTGGTGGATAAGAGGTTTATTTCGAGGGGACGGCAATGCCGGCGAACTGCCCGGCGGATTCGAGCAGCCTGGGCACGCCGGCTTCCAGGGATGGGCCGAATACCTTGTCGTGTGGCCGTTCGCCCTTGAGCCAGCGCGTGTAGATGGCTTCGGAGAAAATGGCGGCCTTCCACAAGGCCAGTGTCTGATACCAAGGCAGAGCGGTGACGTCGAGCCCGGTCTGATCGCGGTATCGTTCGATCAACCCATTCCGGTCCAGGTAACCGGGCTGGCGCGTGACCGAGGTGAGTTCCATGGTGGTCGAAAGGCTTCCGGGTTCCGCATAGGTGGCTGTGAGATAGCCGAGATCGGCAAGTGGATCCCCAAGGGTGGCCATTTCCCAGTCGAGGACGGCCGTCACCTTCGGCGGTGCGGTAGGCCCGAACATGAGGTTTCCGGTGCGGTAGTCGCCGTGGACGACGGCGGCACGCTGACTCTGCGGGAGATTGTTCCGCAGCCAGTCGCCGAGCTTTTCGACGTCGGGCAGTTTCCTTGTGGTGTTGACGTTCCACAGGGCGGCAAAACGTTCCACTTGTCGACTGAGGTAGCCGTCCGGGCGTCCGAATGAGGCGACTTCGGGGATTGTCACGTCCACTTCGTGCAGTTTTACCAGGGTGTCGACGACGGCGGCGCTGGTGGCTTTCCGATGTTCCGGAGCATCGAGGTAGCCCGGGGTGGTGTCTGTCAGGACCGATCCTTCGAGGAAGGACATGATGTAGAACGGCACGCCGAGAATGGCGGAGTCATCGCAGACGGCAAGGATCTCCGGGACGGGGACTCCTTGGCTGCCGACCGCCTTCTGGATGCGTGCTTCGCGCACCATATCGTGCGTGGATTTGGGAAGTGGCGGCCGGGGCCCGCGGCGCAACACGAATGTCTGGCCGCCGCGTTCTATCCGGTAGGTGATATTCGACTGGCCATCGCCAATCCGTTCCCAGGAAATCCGGCCGGACCCGAGCCGGTGAGCATCGAGGAAGTCGGTGACGGCATCCACTATCAGCAGCGGCGGCAATTCAAGGTTGGCGGCATCGGCCGATGTGCCGACGACTTCAATGCCATCTGGATGGTTCTGCATTAGAGTCCTCCATCGGTGACATCGGCCAGATAAGGGGCACCGGCGTCGACCTCTTCCTTGCGGCGTTTGGAAGCACGGCGGGAGATCGCCCATTTGTGTGTTTCATTCGGTCCGTCGTAGACGCGGAAGGGACGCACTTCGTTGAGGAAGGAAGCCAGCGGCAGGGCGTCTGACATGCCGTCACCGCCGCACAGCTGCATTGCCCGGTCGATGACGCGGAAGATTGCCTCCGAACAGTGCACCTTCGCCACTGAGGACATCGCCGAACCGGCTTTCGGATCGGATTCCAGCAGTGCGCCGGTCTTGGTGATGATGGCGTCGGAAGTTTCGATGTCGATGACAGACTGCGATATGAGCTCTTGCGCCAGGCCCAGGTCTTTCATTTTGGAGCCGAACATTTCACGTCGCTCGCAACGGTCAAGGGCGATGTCCAGTGATCGTCGGGCGAGTCCCAGCCAGCGCATGCAATGGGTCAACCGGGCCGGTCCCAGCCGTACCTGGGCGTAGCGGAAGCCTTGTCCGACGCCGCCCAGGACTGCGTCGTCGGGTACGAAACAATCGTCAAACCGAACATGCGGGTGTCCACCGCCGATGGCGCGGTCAATGGTGTGTATGTGGTCGCCGAGGATGAAGCCCGGGTTGGATGTATCGACGAGGAACATCGTTGCTCCGGCCGGAGCGTCTCCGAAAGCGTCAGTGCGTGCCATGACAATGCTGAATCCGGCGCCGTCCGCTCCGCTGATGAAGCGCTTGTCACCACTGATGGTCCACCCGCCGTCGACCTTGTGCGCGGCGGTTGTCAACATGGAGGGATCCGAACCGGTCCCGGGGTGCGGTTCGGTCATGGCGAAGCAGGAGCGGATATCGCCGGCCGCCAGCGGTGCGAGGTACTGCTGCTTCTGTTCGGCGGTACCGATGAGGTTGATCATGTGCATGTTTCCCTCGTCCGGGGCCATGCAATTAAGCACCGCCGCCCCGATGGGGGAGTAGCCGGCCTCTTGGAAGACGGGGGACCAATCCTCCACGGCAAGGCCTTGTCCACTAAACTCCGCCGGCACGTGCGGAGCGAAGACGCCGGCCTCTTTAGCCTGTTGCTGCAAGCGGCGCCGGGTGTCGTCGTCGAGCCGTTCGCCGGGAGCAGGTTCGGCCGGGAGGACGACGGTTCGGATGAATTCGCGAGTACGCCGCCGCAGTTCTTCGACGTCGGTCGGCGGCGCGGACGTAGCCGGCAAGGTGGAGGTCACAGTAGGGTCCTTACAGTTTGGAAGATCGGATACGGTGGAACGCGCCAGCGGTCAGGCGGTGCCGCCGGCGGCGTCGAGTCCGCCGTCGAGATTGAGGATTTGCGCCGTAATCCAGGACGCATCGGGCGATGCCAGGAACGCCACAGCAGCGGCGACGTCATCGGGGGTGCCGAGACGCTGCAGAGGGTATTTCGCCGCGACTTCGTCTTCCTTGCCTTCATAGAGCGCCTTGGCGAACTGCGTCTTGACGACGGCGGGAGCCACGGCGTTGACGCGTATCTTCGGGCCCATTTCGACGCCGAGAGTCCGGGTCAGGTGGGCGATGGCGGCTTTGCTGATGCCATAGAATCCGATACCGGGTGACGGAGTCTGTCCGGAAACCGAGGAAATGTTCACCACAGCCCCGCCCCGCTCGGCGAAGCCCAGGCCCTCGTGCCGGTACAGGTCCTGCGTCCATGCCAGGGTTGCCAGCACATTGACGTCGGAGATCTTCCGCGCCGCTTCTAGATCAAGCTCCATCATGGTGCCGTAGACGGGATTGATACCGGCGTTGTTGACGAGGATGTCGACGTGGCCAAAGCGGTCGGACATGGTGTCGAAAACCTCGCGGCGGTGCCCGGCGTCGTCGGCCTTACCGGCAATTGCGATGGCGGTCCCCTCGGGGAATTCTTCCAGGGCCTCCTGGAGAGGATCCGGTTTACGCGCCGTGATGCAGACTTTGGCGCCTTCGGCCACCAGCCGGTGGGCGATGGCCAGGCCGATTCCGCGGCTTGCGCCGGTGACGACGGCAGTGTGGCCCTCAAGCCGCCGGGCCTTCACCTGATGGGTGCTCATATAGTGTCCTTCCGAACGGTTGCGGTTGGGGCCGCGCTGACGGCTGCGCTGGGGGCAGCGTTGTCGGCTGTGGCTGGTGCCGGCTCCAGACCACGGAGTTCGCGGCGTCGGATTTTGCCAGTCATGGTCTTGGGCAACTCATCGACGATGTGCACAGAGCGCGGATACTTGTAGGCGGCCAGTCGATCGCGCGTGAACTCGATCAGTTCCGGCTCAGTTGCTGACGCGCCGGTTTTGATTGAGACGAACGCGACGACGGATTCTCCCCGGTAATCATCGGGTTTCCCCACAACGGCGGCTTCATACACGGCCGGGTGTTCATACAAGGCATCCTCGACCTCACGCGGCCACACTTTGAAGCCGGAAACGTTGATCTGGTCCTTTAGCCGGTCCACAAGGTAAACCCAGCCGTCCTGGTCCAGGAAGGCGACGTCGCCGGTGCGGAGCCGGCCATCCGGCATCGTCTGCGAGCTGGCTTCGGGGTTTTGCCAGTAGCCGGGAACAACCTGCGGGCCGGACAATTCCAATTCCCCGTGTTGGCCGGCAGGTTGAGGGTTGCCCGCCGGATCAATAATGCGCACGTGCATATTGGGCAGGGGAACGCCGATCGAGAGCGCCCCGCTGTCTGGGTCCACCGGTGCGTTGGCCCCGGGTGGGACCGCGATTACTCCGGACGCGGTTTCGGTCATGCCATAGGCGTTGTGGATATACTGGCCGAACCGGCTGTTGAACCGCTCGATGGTGGCTGGTGCAATAGGTGCTCCACCGGAATACAAGGTCTTCACAGAGGCGAAGTCGGCGGCTGTGGCCTGTTCAAGTTCAAAGAGGGCGTTGAACACCGTGATGGAGCCGATGGTGTATGTCACGGCGTGTTCGGCGAATGCTTCCAGCACCACCTCGGGATGAAACCTGCCGGTAAACACGAGCGTCGTGTCCGAAATAAGGGAGATGACTCCGTTGATTACAGCGCCGGTGATATGGAACAGCGGAGCCACCGCAAGTACGACGTCGCCCGGTGCCAGGTCTGCCCACTGACCGAAGGTGGTGGCAACGTTAAGTACATTGCCATGCGTGTTCATCGCACCCTTGGGCGGCCCGGTCGTGCCGGAGGTGTAGACGAGGAGCGCGACATCGTCCAGATTGAGGTCTATCTCCGGTTCCTTTTTGCCGTCAAACTCCGCTATCAACTGCGCGAGATCGCCATCAACCGACACTGCCGCACGCTCAGTGGCTGGATAAACGCGGGGATCGGAGCGGGTTTGGAAGTCTTGTTCCGACGTACCGATAATCCATCCAACGGTGCTGCCGTCAAGGGTGTTACGTGTTTCGTCGACGGCGGTGTCGGTGCAGATAATTCCTATAGCGCCGGAGTCGTCAACGAGTTTCCGAAGCTCGGCCCGGCGGTACATCGGGTTCAGGAGAACCCCAATGGCTCCCAACTTCCACAGAGCCAGCAGTGCCAACGCATATTGCGGAATGTTCTGCAGATAGATGCCGACGCGGTCGCCTTTCGTGGTGCCACGGTCGGCAAGCGCCGCAGCCAGAGCGCTGCTGGCATGATCCACCTCGGTGGCGCTGAGCGACCCATCGAAATACTTCAGGGCCGGGCGGTCTGGACTTGCCGAGACCCGGTTCTTCCAAGCGTCGATGATCGAAGTTGCATTCACGTCCACGGTGCTGCTGAGACCAGGGGGATAGGTCCGCAGCCATGGTTTGTATTCAGATTCCTGCATGAGCGATGTCTCCTGCTTCGGATACGATCTGGAAGTAACGCTGTTTCTCCTACCGAGCGATCGCTCGGTATAATTCAGTGTGCGCCAACGCCTCGTAATGTGTCAAGGCTCACGTTGAGCACAGGCGGCGGCAGATAATGGTGCAATGAGGACATGGAGTTCGAGTGACTATGGGAACGGTTGTTAAGGAGGCTTGCCCATGACCAAAGCGCTCCCGGCGCGCGTGGACGAGCCGGTTCAAGAACTTACTGATGGGCAGTGGCGTGATTTCAGCGGTCCTTCATTGCCGCCGATGCTGCAGGCAGCGCTCGACTGCTTTGTGGAGCACGGGTATCACGGGACCACTATCCGAGTAGTTGCTGCTGGAGCCGGCCTTTCCGTTCCAGGGCTTTACCACCACTATCCGTCGAAGCAGGCCCTGCTGGTCGGCATTGTCGAGTTCGCGATGAATGATCTGCTCAGCCGCAGCGAAGCGGCCCTGGCCGACGCGGGGACATCAGTCGAGGAGAGATTTCGACTGGTGGTTGAATGCCTGTTGTTGTTCCACGCTTACCGAAGCGAGCTGGCGTTCATAGCGGCAAGTGAGATCCGTAGTTTGGAAGATGGATCCCGCCCCCGGCACATTGCCCAGCGCGACAAGCAACAGCGGATGATGGACGAGATCGTCGTGGCAGGAGTGACTGAGGGCGTCTTTTCAACGCCTCACGCAATTGATGCCAGCCGGGCGGTCGTCACAATGTGTACCGGTGTTGCCCAATGGTACAAACACGGCGGTCCACTCACTCCGGAGGAAGTGGTCGTGCGTTACGGACTTGTCGCGAGGATGGCGGTTGGTCAAGCACGCCTCTGAAAACGCCCCGGGCTAGTTCTTCTCCAGCGCCGATGCCTTGTGCATGGCGATGTGCCCGGTCTTATCGCTCTCGATCTCATACTGCGGATCGTCCTTGCTGCAGCGGCGCATACGGCCCTTGAACTCAGTATCTTCAGTGTGGACCTTCAGGATCCTGCCTTCGACGTGGCCGGCCTCGGAGTTCCAGCGCACATGGTCACCAACCTTAAAGTTTCCGCTCACTTCTTATCCTGTCCCTTGTGGTTAGTCGTGCGGGTCAGCTGCCCGCCGTCGTCGTAGTATTTCCATTCGCCGGTCTTTTTCCCGTTGTTGTACTCGCCGACGTCCATCAACTCCCCGGTTGAGTGGTACCGCTTCCAGAGTCCAGTCTGTACCCCATTCGAAAAGTCACCGGCCTGCAGCATCCTGCCGCTCTCGCGGTACCAGATCCAGGCGCCATCCAACTCGCCGTGCAGGTAGCGCCCGGACGCCTTCACATCTCCGGAGCGGAAATAGAATGCCCATTCTCCGTGCCGCTTCCCGTTGGCGAATTCGCCCGAACCGGAAAGCCTGCCGTCTTTGAATCGTTCGTCCCACGGTCCGGACTTGTTGCCGTCGTCGTTAATCTGATTGTGCATCATTTGGGCAATCCTTAGTGGTAGAGGGCGCTGTAGGCGTTGATTGCCGGTTGGCCGCCGAGATGGGCAAACAGCACGTTTGAGTCCTTGCTGATTTCGCCGCCGGACACCAGACCGATGAGTCCTGCCATCGACTTGCCTTCATACACCGGGTCGATGATCATTCCCTCGAGGCTTCCGGTCAGGCGCATCGCCTCATTCGTGGAGTCGACGGGGATGCCGTAATAGTCACCGGCCCAACCATCGAGGATGTAGATTTCCTCGTCGCGGAGGTCCCGGCCCAAGCCGATCAGCTGTGCCGTGTTCCGGGCGATTCGCGCCACCTGATCCCGTGTTTCAGATATTTTGGCGGATGCGTCGATGCCGATAATCCGGCGCACCCGCTCCTGTCCGGCGAAGCCCGCGATCATGCCGGCCTGGGTGGATCCCGTGACGGCACACACGACGATGGTGTCGAAGAAGATGCCGAGTTCTTTTTCCTGCTGTTCAACCTCGTACGCCCAGTTTGCGAAGCCGAGCCCGCCCAGCTTGTGATCGGAGGCGCCAGCAGGGATTGCATAAGGTTTACCGCCTGCAGATTCGACGTCGGCGATGGCTTCCTCCCAGCTCGATTTGAAGCCGATTCCAAAGCCTTCGTTGGACAGCCGCACGTCTGCTCCCATCAGCCTGGAGAGGAGGATGTTGCCCACACGGTCATTCAGTGGATCCGGCCAGTCGACCCAGGACTCCTGAACGAGTACAGCCTTGAATCCAAGCTTCGCCGCGACGGCTGCCACTTGGCGGGTGTGGTTGGACTGTAGACCCCCGATGGAGACCAATGTGTCTGCGCCCGAAGCCAGGGCATCCGGAATGAGGTACTCAAGTTTACGGGTCTTGTTTCCGCCGAAGGCCAGTCCGCTGTTCACATCCTCCCGCTTGGCCCAGATCCGGGCGCCGCCAAGGTGCCTGCTCAACCGTGGGAGTTCATGCACGGGGCTGGGACCGAACGTCAGGGGATACCGGTCGAAATCCGAGAGGGCCATGTATCTCCTTTGATCGTGCTGACTAGGCTTGTCCCCATGATCATACGTACGGTGGAAACGCTGGTCACGGGGCCCGGACGGAAATGTGGACGATGATGACCGAACCGTTACCCATCCTCGACGACGCCGTGGCACTCAGTTTTGAGTACGACGACGTCCGCCTCGCCGGATATGCGTGGTGGGCAGCAGGCGCCGCTCCTGCCCCGACAGTTCTGATACTTCATGGTTGGGGCGAGGACGCTTCCACCCTTGCGCCCGTTGCGCGACAGATCAGGGACCGGGGCTGGAATGCGGTCTCAATCTCGCTGCGGGGGTGGCGCGGCTCCACTGGAGCCGACGATTACGGATTGAGCGCTGCGAAGGACATCGGACGGGTCCTCGACTGGATTCGGCAACGGTCGCCCAGCGGGCCGACCGTTTTACTGGGATTCTCCATGGGTGGCCTCATGGCCGGACTCGCTGCGGCAGACCACAAGGAGCTCACCGGTCTTGTCGTTGTCGGGGCGCCTTGTCATCTGCCGAGCTTTTATCAGGACACCGAATTCGATGGCGTCCGCCGGTACTTCGACGCGACCCTATTGCCGGAGCAATGGTATGACTCGTCGCCGCTGAGCCATGCCCATATGATCAGCATTCCTATGCTCTTGGTGACCGGGGGCAAGGATACGATGTGCCCGCCGGGACAAGGCCGCAGGATGGCAGGTGCCGTCGCCAATGGCAGGCTGTTCCATATTCCTGACATGGAGCATTATCCGTCCCTGGGCGAATGGCAGCGGATTTTGGATGAAGGGGCAGAGTTCATCGGAATCTGAGGGCCGTTCATTTGTGGAGTGCTTGTGGGAATGACCTTTTGTGCGTCGGGCTTCCGGCTTAGGCTGGGAGTAGCGGCCGCCGGAGGACAAGCAGGCGGTTCGACGATCTCCAAGGAGGCGTGATCCATGTCCAGCAAGAACAATGACTCCGATGACAGCATCGAACAGGCAGCCGAACGGATATTCCGGAATCTTTCCGAGAGCCGGGGTGGTGGCGGCACACCGGATGGCCGGGTGCCATCGGACCCGAATCCGGACGATGAAGAAGTTCCCGCTCACTCCAGTATCAGCGAGGGCATTAACTCAACCAGTGCGGATCCGGTCGCCGATAAGGATGACGAAGCTGACGAGTACAGAGACAACCCGGGCGGCCGTTCTTAGGCGTAGCCAGACCGGATTTCGCTGCAGCGACCGCATCCCAATCGTGCCGCCAGCTGCCCAGTACTGATCAAACATGACAAACGGATGCCCGGACTTCGTGGGAAGTTCCGGGCATCCGCGTGAAGCAGAGGCTCTGTCAGCCCTTCGTGGTTTTGGTGCGGGTGTCCAGGATCAGCGAGAGCCCAATACCGAGCATCCAGACATCCTTGGCGACGCCGGTCCCTTCCTGCGTGGGACGCACCCCGTCGTCCTGGGTCATGCCGGGCGTCTTGAAATACATTGCCAGCAGACCCGCGGAAAACGCCGTCAGACCAATTCCGGCCAGCCGGCTGGGAATAAATGGCGCCAGGAGCGCTCCACCGAGGGCGATCTCCGAATAGCTGAGATACTTGCCGAATTGCTCGGAGTCCAGCTTTCCAATCTGCGGAATGGCGCCTGCCGCCATCTGCTGCATACCGGCGGCACTCTCCCGGTCAATCTTCATCTTGCCCATGCCCGAGTTGAGGATAAACGCACCGGTTGCTGCGCGTAGCGGGATGTGACTCAGTTTGTAACCCATGAAAACCTCCGTTGTGTTGTCCAACCCTCCCGATCGTACGGACGCCGCATGAAGATTGCTAGGCGATGCGTAACTTCCGGTGCCGGCTGCTCCAGAGGTAGGAGGCGCCAGCGGAAAGCAGTCTCACAACGAGGGTGATCCTTGATCCGCGCTGCTGAGCGCGGCTACTTCACCGTCCCGGTCGTTGTCTTCACTCGACGCCAAGGCGATAGTGGCGATCTCAGCACGGGAAAGATTTGCGGCGGCGGATACCTGGTCCACCGGAAAGCCTGCGGCAATCGCTTCCACAATGGCGGTGTTTCGATCCTCCGCGGCCTGGTCCAATTCGACCTCGAGGTCCTCCACCCTGGCGGAGGCAACCCATAATTTCTTCAGATGCGATGTCATGACGCTTCCCCGAATTTTCCTCGTTAGGGCAGCCCCGTGCTTCTACAGGGTTCAAGCGCCGCTCTCTGGATTCCAGATGGCGGCGCTTCGAACGCAACACTACTTCAGGACCGGCTGCTTCGCCAGCAACCCGGCGGGACGATCTTCGCGTGGTGCCGCGTCGCGCGAACCGCGCAAACTCAACGACTAAATCCTCTAATGTGACGCAGAGCACAGCATAAGATAGATTCGACACAACATGCGCTTAGTGTTGTAGGGTCGAGCGGCTGGATGAAATCCGTGCTCGACTGACGGGGTGGACGAGGAGAAGGAGGAAAATTGTGTGGGAGTTTTTGGTGGACAGAATCGACCAAATCCTCTTCTCGAGCTACCAGCATTTCTCTCTAGTGGTGCAGAGCCTGATTCTGGCAACGGTCATCGCCGTCGGCATCGCTGCCCTTGTTTATCGCAGCAAATCACTGACCGGTCTCGCCAACGGGTTCTCCGCCGTCGGACTCACCATTCCTTCCTTTGCCCTGATCGGTATTCTCATCGCACCGTTCGGCTTCGGCGTGGCACCGGCCGTCATGGTGGTCACCTTTTTTGCCGCACTGCCCATCCTGCGCAACGCTGTCGTCGGACTGACCGGCATCGACCGTTCATTGATTGAATCCGCCCGCGGCATCGGTATGGGGCGGTTCAGCACCCTGCTGCGGGTGGAATTGCCGTTGGCGTGGCCGGTCATCCTCACCGGCATCCGTGTTTCCGCCCAAATGGTGATGGGTGTGGCCGCCATTACCGCTTACTCGTTGGGACCGGGTCTCGGCGGTTTCATCTTCTCCGGTTTATCCCGGCTTGGCGGTGCCAACTCTCTGAATTCCGTGGTGGTCGGTGTAGTCGCCGTCGTTATTCTCGCCATCATTCTTGACCTGTTGCTCCTCGGCCTTGGCCGACTAACCACCCCGCGAGGTATCCGTGTCTGAAACTATGCAAAAGGACCCCAACGCTACTCCGGAGAACAACGGCGTCAGCGGGGCAAGCATTCTGCTGGATAAGGTCACCAAGCGCTATTCCGGGCTATCGGACCCGGCGGTGAATGGTCTGACGCTGGAGATTCCCGCGGGCAAGATCGTCATGCTAGTCGGGCCGTCCGGCTGCGGCAAGACCACCACGTTGAAGATGATCAACCGCCTGATCGAGCCGTCCGAGGGGCGGATCGTGCTCGGCGGGGACGACGTTACGGACATCGACGGGGATAAACTGCGACGGCGGATCGGTTACGTCATCCAGGCCGGCGGGCTATTCCCGCACATGACGGTCGAAAACAATATCGCCATGGTCCCCAGGATGCTCGGTTGGAACAAGGACCGTATTTCCAAGCGGGTGGACGAGCTGCTGGAACTGGTCTCCCTTGAGCCCGGAAAGTACCGCAACCGGTATCCGAAGGAACTGTCCGGCGGTCAGCAGCAGCGCATCGGCGTCGCACGTGCCCTGGCGGCAGATCCGCCCGTCCTGTTGATGGACGAACCGTTCGGTGCGGTGGACCCGATTACCCGGCAGCGGCTGCAGGACGAACTGCTGCATATCCAGGAGGAAGTGCAGAAGACGATCGTCTGCGTCACCCACGACTTTGACGAAGCCGTCAAGCTCGGCGACTGGATCGCGATCTTCTCGCAGGGCGCGCAGCTGGTGCAATACGACACTCCCGAGCGCATCCTCGCAGATCCAGCGAGCGAATTCGTCGAAAACTTCATCGGCTCCGGTGCCGGTCTGAAACAGCTAACGCTGACCCGTGTTGGTGACGTTGAGCTCGCCGACGCCGTCGTCGCCCATCCCGGTGATGAGGCGGCTGCTGTGCTCGCCCGGCTCGATGAAGCCAGCCACAACCACGCGGTTATCGTCGACGAGCGCCAACGGCCGATCCAATGGCTGAGCCGGCGCCAATTGGGGCGTTTGAAAACCATCGATTCCAGTACAGACGAGCATCTGCCCCTGGTTGGCGACCGGGCAACACTGAATGATGCGCTGGACACCATGCTTGTATCCAGCGCCGGTGCCGCCCTGGTGACCGGACGCCGGGACACTTTCATGGGCGTCATCGATGTCAAAGCGATCATGGATGCCATCACCAGGGCGCACGAAGTCACCTCCAAGGAGCACATGGAAAGTGCGCCGGTGGGAATCAACACCGGCACAATGTCACAGGTGGAAACCACAGACCCGGGCGACGCGGAGGCTGACGATAGTGCGGACAGGGGCACCGGAGAAGGCGGCTCCCACCGTGCCGATGCTGACGGCGGCCGGCCATGACTACGGCAACAACTGCCAAGGTCCGCGGAAATGAACGTTGGCGCGAGTGGCGGCCGCTGATCATCCAGCCGCTGGCGATTCTTGTCGTTCTCGCGGCAGTACTCATCTATCTGCGCACGGCCGATCTCACCGCCACGGAACGAACCACCCTGGCGCCACAAGCGTTGTGGGGTTTCACCCTTGAGCACCTCGCATTGACCTTCCTCTCCGCGGCGATTGTTCTCGTGATAGCCGTTCCACTGGGAATCCTGCTCACGCGGGGGCCGCTACGTTTCCTGACCGGTCCCTTTATGACCCTTGCCAATATCGGACAGGCAGCCCCGGCCATCGGGCTCATCGTGTTGCTTGCGTTCTGGGTTGGATTCGGCTTCACGGCAGCGATTATTTCCCTGGTCGTGTACGCGTCCCTTCCGGTATTGCGGAATACGATGGTCGGGATTGAGCAGGTCGACTCCAGGCTGGTGGAAGCCGGGCGCGGTATGGGCATGAGTTCGACGGCGGTGCTGTTCCGCATCGAACTGCCTCTAGCCGTGCCGATCATGCTGGCGGGTATCCGCACGGCTCTCGTGTTGCTGGTCGGTACTGCCGCCCTGGCAACCTTTATCAACGGCGGGGGGCTCGGCATTCTGATTACTACCGGCGTCAACCTGAACCTGAATACGGTTCTGGTCGCGGGTTCAATACTGGTCGCCCTGCTGGCTTTATTAATCGACTGGGTGGGCCGTGTCGTCGAGCAACTGGCGCGCCCGAAGGGACTGTAACGGCGATGAAAGCGGCGAAGGCGGCGGAAGCGGCCAAAGCAACGAAGTCCATCAACAACCGTAGGGGACGTGGTCCCATTGTGACCGGACTGCTGGTGGGACTTGCCTTGATTCTCAGTGGCTGTGGACTGCAACCGGCGACGTCGTTTGTGCCAGCGGCGGGCCCCGGTTCCATTGAGGAGATTCCCGGGGCGGAAGAGCAAACGGTTGTTGTCACATCGAAGAACTTCACCGAGCAGCTGATCCTGGGAAAGATTGCTGTACTGGCCATGCAGGCGGCTGGTTTCAACGTGACAGACCTAACCAATGTCCCCGGCAGCGTGCCCGTCCGCGAGATCATGCTGTCAGGACAGGCGGACATCACTATCGAATACACCGGTACGGCATGGTTGACCTACCTTGGCAAGAAAAAAGGCATTCCGAACCAGCAGAAGCAATGGGAGGCAGTGAAGAAGGCCGACAAGAAGAACGGCTTGACCTGGCTTCCGCCGGCACCGCTGAACAACACCTACGCGATGGCTGTTCGATCAGAGGCCGTGGACAAGCTGGGAGGCATCTCCAAGCTTTCGGAACTGAAGGACCTGCCCGTGAAGGAGCGGACCTTCTGCATCGAGTCCGAATTTAATTCCCGTTCCGATGGAATGAACCCCATGCTGAAGCACTACGGTTTGGAGCGCGGATCACCGGAGGGAGTGCCGAACGATAATATCGGCATTTATGACACGGGCGCCGTCTATTCCGCCACCGACAACGGAGCGTGCAATTTCGGTGAAGTTTTCACCACTGACGGGCGTATTGATGCCCTCGATCTAACAGTCCTCGAAGATGACAAGAACTTCTTCCCGGCCTACAACGCGGCGCCGGTCGTGCGGACCGAGTTGCTCAAGGAATACCCGCAGATCGCCGACATTTTCGCACAGATCATGCCCGAATTGACCAGCGATGTCATGCGTAAGCTCAACGGGCAGGTCGACGTGGAGGGCCGGACGCCGGCGGATGTGGCCTTTGAATGGATGGTCAAGGAAGGTTTCATCAGCGAGGTCGAAAATCCGCTCGCACCGGAATAAACCCACCGGAATAAACCTCAAAGCAGTACAAGCGAGGGGCCGTCGTTCCGCTGTTATAGAACAGGATCCCGGTCTGTCGCCGTGCCGTTACCGGGATTTTACCTTTCGAGGGGATAATGGGAGCTGAAGTCGAAGCCAGCCTCTAAGCCTAAATCGAAGGTTCCCATGGATTTCATCCCGGCCGAACACCCCAGGCCGCGACATTTCATTCTTCACATGACTGATACCCACCTGCTGGGTAATCCTGGTCCTTTGCACGGCACAGTGGACAGTGAGCGCCGACTGCAGGAACTGTTCGGCCAGCTTGAGGCCTCCGGGGCGAGACCGGAGGCGATCGTGCTGACCGGGGACCTGGCAGACAAGGGAGAGCTCGACGCGTACGCGAGGCTGCGCTCAATCGTTGAGCCGGCGGCCGAAAAACTCGGCGCTCAGATCATCTGGGCGATGGGTAATCACGACGACAGGACAAATTTCCGCAGTGGGCTGCTGGGAGAAGTGAACCCCTCGACCCGGCCAGTCGACGCATCCTTCGAAGTAAATGGACTGCGCATCATCACCCTCGACACCTCCGTGCCCGGCCACCACTACGGGCAGCTTACCCCTGACCAACTTGACTGGCTGGCGGGCGAACTGGCGCACCCAGCTCCCGATGGAACCATCCTCGCCATGCACCATCCACCGGTTCCGAGCGTGCTTGACCTTGCTGTTCTGGTTGAGCTGAGGGAACAGCAGGACCTGGCGGAGGTGTTGCGCGGATCGGACGTCCGGACAATTCTGGCCGGTCACCTGCATTATTCGACGACGGCGACGTTCGCCGGTATACCGGTTTCGGTAGCTTCGGCCACCTGTTACACCCAGGATTTGAGCGTGACCGTCGGCGGGACCAGGGGGAGGGACGGCGCCCAGGCTTTCAACTTGGTGCACATCTACGACGAAACGATCGTGCACTCGGTGGTCCCGATTGGCGAGCATCCCACCGTGGGCGAACATGTCAGCCCCGAGGAGACCCGCCGCCGAATCGCGGCAGCAGGCCTGAAAATTGCAGAGGCCCCGTCCAACCGCGCCGCCCGCAAGGCAGCCAAGAAGGCCCACCTCACCCGCGTCTGAGCCGTCGTCGTACTACTTTTCCCAGGGCGCCTTGACGGGGAAGTACTTCTCCAGGAAGCTGACGACGAGCTTCGCCCGTTCCTCCGCGTCGACCTCGGGAAAGCTTCCATCGTTGAGGCAAAACAGGTCGGTGGCCCGTCTGCTGAGCAGTCGGTCCAGGGACTTCAATCCCGCCCTGGTAGTGGTGTCGATGTACTGCACCCGCGCCGAATGCTGGGTAACGGCGCGGCCGGTCAGCAGTGCGTAGTAGTGGTAGAGCGAATTCGTGACGGAGATATTGTCGCTGGCCCGGAAGGTGCTCGCCGCGGTGGCAGCGAATTCGGTGGCGAATTCCCGCTCCATCTCGAGCAGCACGCTCTTGCGCAGTGGCGCGGCGGTGTGTTCCAGATGCCGGGTGATGGTCCGGCCGAACCGCTCCTGCAACAGCTTCCGGTTGACCCGCGCGGAGTTTTCGAATCCGCTGCGCACCAGGTTGTTCTCGCCGAGGCCGATCCTCGTGGATGCTTCGATGAACTTGGTGACGCCGCCGGGGGAGAAGAACATGTCCGGCCCGACCGGACGGCCAAAGAACATGTCGTCGTTGGAATACAGGAAGTGTTCTGAGAGGCCGGGAATGTGCTGCAACTGGCTCTCCACTGCCTGCGAGTTGTGCGTGGGCAACACCGATGGGTCGGCAAAGAAGTCCTCGCTCCGCATCAGCGTGACTTTAGGGTGTTCGTCGAGCCAGGCGGGCCTATCGGAGTCGGTGGCGATGAAGATGTGCCGGATCCAGGGCGCGAAAGTGTAGATGGAGCGGAGGGCGTACTTCAGCTCATCGACCTGACGGAAACGGGCTTCGGAATCGTCTCCTTCCCCAACGACGGCGTTCTTCATCCGTTCGGCGCGTGCCCGCTGGAATTCGGGGGAACCGATGTCCACCCAGGAGAAGACGATATCGACCTCGAAGTGAATGTCGCTGGCGTGGTCGGCAAACATATTCTCGATGGTCGGCCAGTTCATCCCGAAGCGCTCAACCGAGCCCCGCACTGCCTCATCCGCCGGCAGCGTCTGCCTCGTCAGGGAGTTTTCGATCGGCAGGACAATGAGGTCTTCCTCGATGGCCCACAGTTCAATCTGAACACCGGCGGAGGCGCCGTAAAGCAGACCGCTGTCCGGGACGATGCGCGGACGGTACAGGCGGAAAATCCGTGCGTTCCTGTTGGCGGAAAGGGCTCCGTCGGCGACCAGGACCGTGTCGCTTGTTTTCGCATCCACCGTCTCCGAGTAGAAAGGTTCGCCGGAGCAGGCGGCTACGAGCGCTTCGCGCAATTCCCTGCGGTACTTCCAATCGACGGCGATGACGGGCCGTTCGTCGTTGCCACGCACCAGCAGGTATTCGATGCCGGCTTCATCGAGGGCTGCACGGATAAAGAGCAGATCCTCGATCATTGCCTGCAGTGGCGTGTGGCCGGTATTGAGGAGGGTAAACCGGCCCTTGGTCTTGATCAGATCGCCGCGGTCACGTAACTGCGCCGCGGATCCGGCCGAGGCAGACTCAACGACGCCCCGTTCGGTATCCTGTTCCGGCGCGACGTAGTAGACATCCTGCTCGTTCGACATACTGTCACCGGCCTTTCGGTCATGGGTGGGGTTCTCTCCTCCAATAGTACGTAGGCTGGAGCGGTGACTTTACCGCTGTTTATCCTGGCTCTCGCTGCGATCATTGTGTCGGCGATGGCGCAGCGGATTGCAGGTCTCGGGTTCGCCATGCTGCTCGCGCCGTTCCTGGTGCTCCTGTTCGGCCCGCACAGCGGGATTCTGCTTGTGAACCTGCTGGGCGGCATCTCGGCCGGCATCATGTTCATCAGGGTCAGGACCTACGTCGACTGGCCAATGTACTGGCGGCTGGCCATTCCGGCCGTGGCGGCGTCGATCCCGTTTTCGATCCTCGCGCTGGCGTTGCCGGCCGCTCCGCTGGAGGCAGGCGTCGGCTTCCTGTTGCTGCTCGCGTTGGTGCTCTCACTTGCCCTGCACCGGGGCGGGAGAACCATCGACGGCCCGGGAATCCGCGCGGCCGCCGGGCTCAGCTCGGGTATCACCAACGCTTTGGCGGGGGTGGGTGGGCCCACCGTAAGCGTCTACGCCGTCATCAGCCGCTGGGACCAGCGCCCCTTCGCGGCCACCATCCAGCCGTATTTCATGACAATCGGTTTCGCGGCGATGGCCACCAAAGCCGTCGTGGACCCGGGGGAGTGGCCGCCGCTGGAGCCGTGGATGTGGGTGGCAATGATGGCGATGATCGGGGTCGGAATGTACTTCGGCGAACGGGTGGCCAAGTTTGTCCACGACCGTACCGCCCGCCGCGCCGTCGTCGTTATCGCCTTCCTGGGCGCAGCAATAACCATGGTGAAGGGCCTCGTGACGCTCCTGTAGCGTTGGAGCAACAGCGCGTTGCCCGGTTCTATGGCAACACCGTGTTGGCCTTTGAGACCGGCACCTCTTTGATTAAGGAGTGAGCATGGACGAAAAAATCCGCGGGATCCTTCCTATCCCTCAAAGGACCCGATCCGTTCCGACGGCGATGGATCGAAAAGACCAGACGGGGAAATTCACGCCGGTTGCGGATTTGCGGCCACCGGAGAACGCGCCGAATGTGGTGCTGGTCCTCGTCGATGACATGGGTTTTGGCGCCTCCAGTGCCTACGGCGGTCCCTGCGGGATGCCGACGGCGGAACGCTTGTCCGGGGACGGGCTGCTGTACAACAGGTTCCATGTCAACGCGCTGTGCTCTCCCACCCGGCAGTCGCTGATGACCGGGCGCAACCACCATTCGGTCGGCATGGGCGTCACCAGCGAGATGGCCACTTCGGCGCCGGGCTACACCGGTTTCCGCCCGGCCAGCGCCGCGACGATCGCGCAAACCTTGAGCGGCAACGGCTACTGCACTGCGGCTTTCGGCAAATGGCACCAGACACCGCCGCGCGAGGTCAGTGCCTCAGGGCCCTTCGACCGCTGGCCGACCGGCGAAGGTTTCGATAAGTTCTACGGGTTCATGGGCGCGGAGATGAACCACTGGTATCCGCAGCTCTATGACGGAACGACGCCGGTGGAGCCGGAGCGCCGGCCCGAAGACGGCTACCACCTCTCGGAAGATCTCGTCGACCGGACTATCGAGTGGGTGCAGACGCAGAAGACTTTGACGCCGGACAAGCCGTTCTTCAGCTATGTGGCGTTCGGCGCCACGCATGGGCCCTTCCACGTCCGTCCCGAGTGGAAAGACAAGTACAAGGGGCGTTTCGATTCCGGCTGGGATGCGCAACGTGAAGCGACGCTGGCCCGGCAGAAGGAGATGGGCGTGGTTCCGGAGTCAGCCGACCTCGCGCCATGGGCGGACAGCGTTCCGCACTGGGACGAGCTCGACGATACCGAGCGCAGGGTGGCCGCCGGGTTCATGGAAACCTACGCCGCCTACGCTGAGCACACCGACGCTCAGGTCGGACGGCTGGTTGACTCGCTCGAGGAGATCGGCGAACTCGACAACACGCTCTTCATCTACATCATGGGTGACAACGGGGCTTCCGGCGAGGGCGGTATTGAAGGCACCACGCGCGAGCATCTCGTCGGGCACGGCTTCACCGACAGCACGGCCGCGATGGCGGAGGAGCTGGACCGGCTGGGAGATGCGAGTACCTACGCGATCTACCCGGTCGGCTGGGCGCTCGCGATGAATACCCCGTACCAGTGGACCAAGCAGGTCGCATCGCACTACGGGGGCACCCGCAACGGCATGATTATGCACTGGGGAAACGGGATCGACGCCGGTGGCGGGGTGCGCGACCAGTGGCACCACGTCATCGACATCGCCCCGACGATTTTCGAAGCGGCGGGTGTGCCGCAGCCGGTATCTGTTAACGGAGTTGCGCAGCAACCGATCGAGGGCACGAGCATGCTCTACACCTTCAATGAGCCGGATGCCGCAGACCGCCGCCGCACCCAGTACTTCGAGATGTGCGGCAATCGGAGTATCTACCATGAGGGCTGGACGGCGGTGACCCGGCATGGCACACCGTGGCAGATGGTGCCGCAGGGATTGCCGTCCTTCGCCGATGATGTGTGGGAACTCTACGACACAAGCACCGACTGGTCCCAGGCGCATGACCTTGCCGCGGAGTATCCGGACAAGCTCAGGGAACTGCAGCAGCTGTTCCTGATCGAGGCCAGCAAGTACAACGTGTTCCCGTTGGACGACCGTGTCACCGAGCGGGAGAACCCCAAGCTTGCCGGCCGCCTCGATCTGTTCGGGGAGCGGAAATCGGTTACGTACCGAGCCGGAATGGGTCGTTTCACCGAGGAAACGGCACCCAATGTGAAGAACCGGTCGCACACAATCACAGCCAAAATCGACGTTCCCGACGGCGGCGTTGACGGGGTGATCATCGCGCAGGGCGGGCGCTTCGGCGGCTGGTCACTTTACGTCGTCGACGGTTACCTGAGCTATGCGTACAACTGCTACGGCCGCGACCATTACCCGGTGAAGGCGACCCAACAGCTGGAACCGGGCAGCCGCGAACTGCGGCTTGAATTCGTCTACGACGGCGGCGGGATCGGCAATGGCGGGAAGGTTCAACTCCTCGTCGACGGGCAAGGCGTCGGTGAGGGACGGGTGGAACGGACTACGTCCTATTACTTCTCCTTCGATGAGACCCTGAACATCGGGGTCGACCGGGGAACGCCGGTCACGGAAGAGTATGCCGCCGTCGACAACGGATTCACCGGCACCATCCATACAGTGCGTGTGGATCTGGAAGGTGAGGATCCGCAGGAACTGGAGAGCGAGGCGGATCGTCAACGCCGGCTCCTCGCACACCAATAACCCCACGCGGCTACGATGGAAACGTGACCCAACCAGAACCGGCAGAGGACCCGCCCGGCCGTGGTGGTTTCTCGGCCTGGGTACTGCGTGGTGGCCAGGAACCTGACCCGCGGTTTACGCTCGCGAATGAGCGGACGTTCCTCGCCTGGATCCGCACCGCTTTGGCGTTGCTCGCCGGTGGCATTGCGGTCGAAGCCTTCACCGCCGAGGTGTTCAGCCCTGCGATCCGCACGACCGTTTCCGTGTTGTTGCTGCTGCTATCAATGTTCATTGCCGGTGGCGCGTGCGTGCGCTGGCTGAACGTCGAGCGGGCGATGCGGCACAAGGCACCGTTGCCGCTTCCGTTGATCATTCCCGTGTTGGCCGGTGGTGGCGCCGTGGTCAGTGCCGTTTTCGTGGTGTTCGTGCTGCTGCGGGCCGGGTAGCTCATGGATCCTGGGCTGCAGCCGGAACGGACATCGCTGGCCTGGGGCCGTACGATGCTGGCAATGGTGGTGGCGAGCATGCTGTTTCTGCGCTGGATCCCGGACTATGGCTGGTTCCCCGTGATTCTGATCGGGTTGGCGTTGGTCACCGCCGCCGGTGTCTACCTCGGCCAGCGCCGGCGTTACACGCGCGGGGGAGCGGAAAGTGCACCCGGTGAGGGTGAGGACAGCAGGTACGGAAGGGCGCACGACGACGCCGTGGCCGTGCTGGTGACCGGCGCGGCGGTAGTGCTGCTGGGCATTCTGGGAATCTATACCATCCTTGCCCTGCCGCTGCTCTGAAGGGGATATGGAAAACTGATTGCATGACTAACGACCGCTCGGAAGGCGACGTAAAAACCTGCTGTTCACCGACCCGTAACGCGTCCAGCCAAGGCCCACCCCGAGCCGATTCCGCAGAAGCTGGTGGTGCCTCGACTGCAGAAGCCTCCGTTGCGGGCGCGACCACCACTGACGCCCGCAGTTCCACCGCCGGTGCCGCCACGTCCGCTGCTCGTCATGACGATGTCATGGTGCCGGCCGGTTCATTTTCCATGGGTGACAACTTCGCCGAAGGTAGTCCCGCCGACGGCGAGACCCCGGTCCATGAGGTGCAGCTGAACCAGTTCCGGGTCGACTCCACAGCTGTAACCAACCGGCAATTCGCCGCCTTCGCAGCCGACACCAACTACCGCACGGAAGCCGAACAATACGGCACGTCGGCAGTCTTTCATCTGGTGGTCCAGGCGCCCGAAGGGGACATTATCGGCGAGGCCGCCGGCGCGCCGTGGTGGTTAAACGTACGCGGCGCCGACTGGTCCCACCCCTTAGGCCACGACTCGGACTGGCGCGACGCCGTCGACCATCCAGCGGTGCATATTTCCCACAACGATGCGCTCGCATATTGCAAGTGGGCCGGCCGTCGTCTGCCGACCGAGGCGGAGTGGGAGTATGCCGCCCGCGGCGGGCTGGATGGCCACCGGTATCCGTGGGGAAACGAATTGCTGGACGACGACGGCAGCCACCGGTGCAATATCTGGCAGGGAGTCTTCCCGACGTCGAACACCACCGACGATGGCTACCTCGGCACCGCGCCGGTGAAGTCCTTTCCGCCGAATGGCTACGGACTGTATGAGGTCAGCGGCAACGTATGGGAGTGGTGCTCGGACTGGTTCCTGCCCAAGTACTACCGGAATTCGCCGGCAGACAATCCGCGCGGGCCCACGATCGGTTCCGGCAGGGTCATGCGCGGCGGCTCCTACCTGTGCCACGATTCGTACTGCAACCGCTACCGGGTCGCCGCCCGCAGCTCAAACACGGCTGAATCGTCCACCAGCAACTGCGGCTTCCGCACAGTCGCGCTGAGTGATTGACTGACTGATCGACTGACCGACTGACCGACTGACCGACTGGCTGCCTGGCTGACTTGGCTGATCCGCCTTACTTGGTCGTCTCGCGGTACACCCGTACTTCCCAAGGGCGAAGCGTGGATGTGCCGGCATCGCCGTCGTAGTTGCACAGCAAGACCGGACCGGATGGAAGCTGCAGCGGTACGTCAAGGGGATCGCTGGACACATTGGCGGTAATCAGCAACCGTTCACCGTCGAGGATGCGCTCGAACGCGTACAACGTCGGATGTTCCGGCTCCAGCATATTGAACGTTCCGAGGGCGACGGCGTCGAGCTTGTGCCGGAGCCAAATCAACTGCTGGTAGAACCGGAAGACTGATTTGCCGCTCTGACGGTCACTGACGGTGTTGACGTCAGGATAGTTGGGGTTGACTGCCATCCACGGTTGCGCATCGGTGAACCCGGCGTGGCGCGATGCATCCCATTGGACCGGGGTGCGTGCGTTGTCCCGCCCCATCGTGCCCAACGCCTGCAGCACATCATCCTGATCCGCACCTCGGGCCGTGACGACGTCGGCGTAATGGTTGATGGCCTCAATGTCCTGGAAATCCGCAATATCCGCGAAGGGCATATTGGTCATGCCGATCTCTTCGCCCTGGTAGATATAGGGTGTTCCCCGGTGCAGATGCAGGACGGCCGCCCAAAGCGTTGCCGACTCGTAGCGGTACAGCCCGGTATTCTCCGGATCCTGCGGCGCCTGTCCATCATGCCCAAAGCGTGACACCAACCTCGGCTGGTCATGATTGTTGAGGTACAGGCTGTTCCAGCCCGACGACGCCAGCTCCACCTGCCAGCGGTTCATGCTCGCCTTCAGCGCCGGCAGATCCAGCGGTTGGGGATCCCACTTGCCACCGGGACCGTGGTCCAACCCGACGTGTTCAAACTGGAACACCATGTCCAGTTCCTTGCGCTCCGGGGCGGTAAAGAGCCGTGCATCCTCGACCGTCACGCCCGGCATTTCCCCGACTGTGAGCAATTCAGCGTCGCGTCCCTCGAAGACCGCGCGCACCATTTCCTGCATGAATTCGTGAATGCGGGGGCCGCTCATGAACAGGGCGGAACCATCGCCGAGGTTCGTTCCTTCGATTGGCGGACCGTCACGGAGCCCGGCCTTGGAGATGTAATTGATGACGTCCATCCGGAAGCCGTCAACGCCACGGTCCAGCCACCAGTTCATCATTTCGTAGACCGCGTCCCGGACTTCCGGATTCTCCCAATTGAGGTCCGGTTGCTGGCGGGCGAACAGGTGCAGGTAGTACTCGCCTGTGGCCTCGTCGAGATGCCATGCCGGGCCGCTGAATGCGGACTGCCAGTTCGTCGGCTCCGCCCCGGGCCGGCCGGCGTCGAACCCCTCGCGTGGCGGATGCCACCAATACCAGTCCCGCTTGGGGCTGTCCTTTGAGGAACGGGATTCCAGGAACCAGGGGTGTTCATCCGAGGTGTGGTTGACGACCAGGTCCATGATGATCTTCATGCCGCGTTCATGGGCGCCGGTGAGCAACTGATCGAACTGTTCCAAGTCTCCAAAGAGCGGATCGATGTTCCGGTAGTCGCTGATGTCGTAACCGTTGTCGTGCTGTGGCGAGGGATAGACCGGTGATAACCAGAGGACGTCGACGCCGAGATCCGCAAGGTAGTCGAGCTTGGAGATGATGCCACCAAGGTCGCCGAAGCCGTCGCTGTTCGAATCAGCAAAACTGCGCGGGTAGATCTGGTACACAACGGCGCGGGTCCACCATGGCGCGTCAGCGGAGTTTGTCCAGGTCATTCAGCGTTTCCTCTCATTGTCATCTTCATCCATGCTATGCCGCGGCGTTGCCTTCAAGGCTCTTGCAGTACCGCGTGGCACCATAGGAAGCAATGAAACTGAACCAGGAGCGCAGGCTGCCTATGCCGCTGTGGCTGCAGGGTGCATTCGAGTTTGCCCAGGTCGCGCTCATCTCCGCTATCCTCATTCTGCTGCCCTTGGTGGCCGTATGGTTGACCGACGGTTTTGCCGATCGCAGCTTCGACTCGCTGGCGCGGCTCGGCGGACACGCCTGGTTGCTCATTCACGGCGTTCCGCTGGACCTTCAGTTGGCGGCTGGAACAACGTCGCGTGACATGATTACCGGCGTCATTTCCCTGACGCCCCTCGGCCTGACACTCATCCCGTTCCTGCTCGCCTGGCGCGCAGGCAGACGCCTGGCAAGGGCCTCTTACACCGATCAGCTGTGGCAGGCAGGCCTTGGCGCGTTAATCGTTTACGCCGCTGTGGGAGCCGGTACGGGTTTCATCACCGAATCGGTCCAGGTCTCCACCTCGCTCGCGCAAGCTGCCTTGATCCCACTCATTCCGGCCGGTGCCGGTCTCATTATTGGTGCAAGACGGGAGGCCGGGTCATGGGCGCGTCTGATCGGCGTCGACGCTGCGGAGTGGATTGCGACGACGAGCCAGCACTCACGATGGGCAGGCTCGTACGTTTGGACGGTGGTGCGGGCAGCCTATCTGGCACTGATGACCGGCGTAGCACTCGCGGCACTGCTGATGACCGTCTCCATCGGGTTGCACTGGTCCGACATCGTAACTGTCTATGAAGGTCTGGCTCCAGGAATTGTCGGGGGTGCCGTACTGACCGTCGTGGAGCTGGGCCTGCTGACAAACTTCGTATTCTGGACATTCTCCTGGGCTTCCGGAGCGGGATTTGCCCTCGGCGAAGGATCATTGATCAGTCCGCTTGTGACACAGGTAGGCCCGCTGCCGGCGTACCCGGTTTTCGCGGCATTGCCCACTGGCGAACTGGCATTCGGCCTGGCAGCGTTGCTGATCCCCGTTGTGGGCGGGCTATTGGCGGGCTGGTGGTTCCTGCGTGAAGGCGAGAACCACTTTGACGAATGGCTCGAAATCAAGATCCATGCACGCTGGTTCACGGCGGCCGTTTCGACCCTCGTACTCGGAATCGCCATCGGAGTCATTGCGGGACTAATGGCAGCTGTGGCGACGTGGATTTCCCGCGGATCCATCGCCATCGGACGGTTTACGGAGATTGGCCCGGACCCTTGGATGACAGCTCTCTGGGTAGGTGCGGAAGTCGCCGTCGGAGTGGTCCTTGGCTACGCTCTGGCGCCACTATTCGAAAGGGACCCGGAGACGGCAGAGGATTTAACGACGGCGGACCGCTAACCGCCGTTCCGGGTCATGTCCTGGTCACTGCGTCAGCGGTTCGCTCAGCTCCTTGAGGGTGTCCTGGTAGTTCTGTTCACAAGTGTTTTCGGCACGGACTGTCAGCGCCTGGGACATGCAAGTCTCGTATTCAGCGGTGACCGGCCACAAGGCGACGAGGGTGGCCGTGGAGATCGTCAGCACGAGCGCGGCACCCAAGCCAAGTGCCATGCCAATCCGCAGCAACCGCGGAAATCCACACCGTACTGCTTTTACAAGTCCAATAATGCCAAAGACTATAGAAGCAATTCCGATGGCAGGAGCGACCGCTTTCCACGGTAATTCGAGGTAGCTGGTCAGCAGTGTAAGAATAACCGATAAGAGGAACAGCCGGATGAACATGCGGGCAGAGTTCAACTCTTCGTCGGTGGGTTTGTGCCGGTGCGACTTGCGTGGCTCTTCCGGTTGCTGCGGTGGCTGTGCCTGCCGCGTTGACTCCTGTTGCTGTGAATGCCCGTCTTCCATAGATTCCAGCCTAGGCCAGCTTGGCCCATAAAGTGTTCCTATGCGCATTGTTGTCCTCGTCAGCGGAACCGGTTCCAACCTTCAGGCCGTAATTGATGCAGTGGAATCAGCGGAGCTCGACGTGGAAATCGCCGCTGTGGGCGCCGACCGCGAGGGCACATACGGCGTCGAGCGTTCAGCTGCTGCTGGGATCGATACGTTTGTCGTGAATTTCCGCAGCTACGCCGAACGTCGGGACTGGGATGACGCACTGCGGGAGAAGGTTGCTTCCTATGATCCGGATCTGGTCCTCTCATCCGGATTCATGCGCATCGTGGACGAGCGGTTCATCAAGATGTTTGAAGGACGCTACGTCAACACTCACCCGGCGCTGCTGCCATCCTTCCCCGGAGCCCACGGAGTGCGGGACGCGTTGGCTTATGGGGTAAAAGTAACAGGAGCTACCGTCATGATTGCCGACGCCGGAGTGGACACCGGCCCCATCCTGGCGCAAGCTGCGGTTGAAGTATTGGATGACGATACAGAAGCGGCGTTGCACGAGCGCATCAAGGTGGAAGAACGCCGTCTGCTCGTTGAAACCCTTGCCAAACTAGCAGCCGGCGGCTGAGCACCGCAGCTGTCGCGACCACAACTTCCACCTTCTTCAGGCGCTCCCTGAGCCTTAACGTTCGCCAAACCTGTGGATAACCGGATGCACGATCGTATGATCTGCGCTACCTTGTTTGGAGCCGCCGACCAGGCGGACTGCCTAACAAACGGGGAACTTGGTGACTTTACAGAAGAAGGCGACGACGACGAGGGCCAGGTTCTCGAGCATTGCCGTAGGCCTTGCATCGATCGCTCTGGTATTGACCGGATGCGGAGGCAGCAGCGAGACGCCGCCGTCCAGTAGCCAGTCCGCAACAGAGTCAAAGACGCCCTCGCCAGCTCCTACCCCGACACCGACTCCCACTCCGACGCCTGCCTCCGCAGACGGACCGGCCCGGAACATACCCGTTCCCGAAATGCCGGAAGCCGCCACCAAGGAGACGAAGGCAGGGCTTGAAGCCTTCGTTCGTCACTGGTTCGATTTGGTCTCCCATTCCTACGCCACGGGCGACCTGGACCCGGCCAAGTCCCATAGCGGATCCAGCTGCGAAACTTGCGCTTTTGTTTATGATTCTGTGGCCTCGGCCTACAAAGATGGAGGATGGTCCGCCGGTGGTCAGATGACCATCAAAAAGATCGGCACCGAGTTCACGAAGGAGAACATCGCAGGCGTAGGTCCCTCGTACACAGTTGCCGCTGTAGTCGGTCAAGGAAAGATCACTTTTTACAATTCAAAGGGAGAAGTAAGCCTGAAAGAGGAGCCGGATGCACCCGTCGGATTTACGTTGGTGCTCACCTATGGTGCAAATGGCTGGACAATGGAGAATGCAAACATCGTAGGAAGTTCTAACTAGTGGCGTCCACTTGTTTCGGGGGCATCAACGGCTGTGCACCAGCAAAATCTCTTACTGTCGTGGTTGTGGCTGCTCTGACATTGGTGATCCTGCTCCTGCCCATGTCCGCTCCGGCAATGGCTCAGGTGTGCAATCCGAGTGATGTGAATGTCGGTTTCATTGATAGCGGAGCGAAGGCAGCCGGCCAATGCGGAATCAGTAAAGAGGACGGACGATCGGCATCCGAGTTGAACGATTCACAACCCCCAATGGGTGAAACGAGCGATGTTCCCAAAATTGAGACCAGATTCGTACGCGCCTGTTTGGAGGACCTAGACGACATCAGCATCAGTTGTGAGATCTTGGCTGCTGACTGTGGCACCGATGAAATCCTCCTAGAAAAATACACAGCACCGGTAGGGCCGGGCCCGGCACAATGGCAACCGACCGGCGAACTAACCTGTAGCTCGGCTCCATCCACATCAGAAGAAGTAGCGGAATTTCCGGGCTATACGTTAGAGGACTTTAAGTCATTGCCGTTTACGCCCGCGGGGAGCGCTATCCAACCATCGCCGCATACATTGATCGGAGCACACACAAACGTTTACGCAATTGCACATGATCAGTCATTTTCAGTCAACATCGCGGGCTTCGATGTCCGCATTAATGCCAATCCCAACAGCTATAGATGGAGTTTTGGCGATGGACAAGGGCTAGGGCCGGTTAAGACTCCAGGCGCGGAACTCTCTCGCGCACAGTGGGGTGAGGAGACCTCAACTAGCCATGTTTATGAACAGACCGGCGATTTCCAAGTAGTCCTGACGACGTACTTCACAGGGATGTACTCAGTCGACGGTGGACCGTGGATTCCCATTCCAGGACAAGCGGCGGTGGAGAGTGCCCCTGTCACGATCAGCGTTTGGCGGTCCGAGACGAATAACTACGCGGACAATTGTTTCGAAAATCCGGAAGGTGCAGGATGCCAGGGTGCTGGCGGCTGAGAAGTTGTCAACGACGTGTAAATAGGCGGATTCCAAGACTGGCTGGAAATTAGGTTGTCAGCCCCGTGCGAGTGCGGTCTAGATATTCCGGTGATCCTCACCACAAATTCGTTGCTTCTGTGAACCGATACACATTCTTCCCGTTAGCATCTTCAAGGGCGTCCTTCACCGCCCACCATGAATCTAATGACGAGCGGCGTCGAAAGCGCGGAACTGGACAATGGCATCCGGGGATTAATCCGCCGTCGCGCGTCAGATACCTCAGAGGATGATGATGACTAAGAAATTGATCAGCCTGGCAGCAGGAACGGCGATAGCAGCGTTGGCCTTGACCAGTTGCGGCACCGCCGACTCCGAGTCGGGTACTTCTACCGGGAGCGATCGTCCGGTAGGGGCGAGTTCCGAGGGCCCGGCGCAGAATGTTCGGGTTCCGCAGGAATCTCAGCCCTTGTCGGAGAAATCGGAGGAAGGTTTGAAGGCGTTCGCCTACTACTGGATCTCCTACAACAGCTACGCCCAGCAGACCGGCAAGACGGACAAGCTGAAGGAACTGTCGAGCGAGAACTGCACGTATTGCGCAGACGAGATCTCCATGATCGCCAATGTGTACGAAGACGGTGGCTGGATGGCTGGTGGCGACCCGCGCGTGACCAACGTTCACCCGAATGTTGCCAAGGGCGAGAGCACAGGCAAGGCATTAGTCGAATACTCCGAAATTCCCGGGACGATCTTTGATTCCGAAGGCGACAAGAAGTCCACGATCAAGCCGACGGAGCCGACTGTACTCACAGTCAAGGCTTCCTTCGATGACGGTGGCTGGACGATGGAATCCGTAAAGGAAACTCCCAACGCTGAACTGCCGGCCGAGTAATTACCGGCTCTACTCTTTGGTGAGGCGGGCAGCGAACGGCCCTGCCGCCATCATTACGACGACGGCGCTCCACCCACATAGGGCAGGGGCGCCGTCGCACATTTAAGAGACGGAGAATTAAGACAGTTTGCGGGCTTTAGTCTCCGGCGCGACGGCCGCCATCCACAAGACCGCGACGAGCACCAGCGCTCCGGTGACTGCAAACGTCAACGGCAGGCCCAGATAGGGCCAAAGGATGGAGCCGAAAATAAGTGGCACCAGTCCGGCGCCGATTCTGGAGATGGTGGAGGCCCAGCCGAAGCCGGAGCCACGAAGTTCGGTCGGATAGAGCTCGGAAACGTAGGCGTAGAGCACTGGAATGGCGATCTGGACCACCAGACCGAAGATGAGAATCCACAGTTGAGCCATCCACGGAACGTCGAGCACGATCGCGAAGATGACGAGAGAGAGGGCGGATAGGGGCCCGGTGACCCCCAGTATCCATTTGCGGCCGATCTTCTCCACCAGCAGTGCGGCGATGACGACGCCGACGAACCCGATGGCGGTCATTCCGGCCGTCACCATGAAGGCCGCGGTGTTGCCGTAACCTGCTTCAGTGAGAATTTGTGGCATCCATGTCAGCGCGCCGTAGTAGACCAGCAGGATGCTCAGGAACAGTCCCCAGGCGGCCAGCGTGATGCGCCAGTTGAACCTCCACAGTGCCGCCAGTTGAATGGAAATATTTCCCATCGACAGCCGTGGTGTTGCGGCCGGCTCAGGCAGGCGCCACTTGGTTACGGAACCGCCGGTGCGGTGTATCAGTGAATCAATGACATCCGCTGCCTCTTGGGTCCGTCCGTGGTGGACCAGAAACAGGGGCGATTCGGGAACGGAGCGGCGGACCCAGAAGACGAGTAAAGCGGGCAGGACCATCACGAGCATGAGCAACCGCCACGCGCCGGGGCCGAAATCGCCGAACCAGAAGACAAGAGCGGCCGAGACAATTCCGCACAGTGAAGCGCCGATGGGCCACCAAGCATCCATCGCGGTGAGGACCCGGCCGCGGTATTTACGAGGTGTGAATTCACCGACCAACGCATAGTCGACGGGGATGCAGCCGCCCAAGCCGAAGCCGGCGAGGAACCTGAACAGACAGAACCAGATGAAGTCGGGGGAGAAGGCGCCGGCGACAGTGAAAAGCGAGAAGATCAAGAGGGTGAGGGTGAAGGCGCGTTTCCGGCCGATGAGATCCGCAATGGAACCCCAGGCGAAAGCCCCGACCGCCATTCCGATCAGGTTCGAGGTTCCAACCCAGGCCGCTTGTCCGGTGCTCAGATCCCAGTAGCCGGACAGCAGGGGAATCAGATATCCGTTGAGGGTCACATCCCAGGCGTCGAACATGAACCCAAGACCGCCGATCACGAAAATGCGTCCCTGCACCTTCCAACGCCACGGCAGCTCCTGGACCACCTGGTCGCCAGTTGGCAGGTCTACGTGAGTGCTCATAAGTCCCTTACAAGTCAGGTACCGCCGGGTTACGGCTGCGGCTGATTCAATTATCCCGCATTTCCGTTACATCATCCGGGCTGTATGGCGGAGGCGGTCCCAGTGGGAGTTTTAGCACAGCCGCCGACGTAACGGCAGTGCGGCAAAGTGTGTGAACTAGACTGGGTGCGACCCCCCGATCTTGTGACCTCTCTGGAGATTTTGCGTGAGCCTCAACCAGCTTGACCGTGTTCCCATTCGCCGGGCTTTGATCTCGGTTTACGACAAGACAGGGCTGGAGGAACTGGCCCGCGGCCTCCACCAGGCAGGCGTGGCGATCGTTTCAACCGGTTCGACGGCGGCACGCATCTCCGCATCCGGCGTACCGGTCACCGAGGTGGCTGAACTGACTGGGTTCCCCGAAACTCTGGACGGACGCGTCAAGACCCTTCACCCGAAGGTTCATGCCGGCATCCTGGCTGACCGCCGCCGGCAGGAACATATCGACCAACTTTCGGAACTCGGAATCGAAGCTTTCGACCTGGTCGTCGTCAATCTTTACCCCTTTGTGGACACGGTCAACTCGGGTGCCGGCCAGGACGACGTCGTCGAACAGATCGATATCGGCGGCCCTGCCATGGTCCGCTCGGCAGCGAAAAACCATGCCTCTGTCTCCGTTGTCGTCGATCCTGCCCGCTACGCCGACGTCGTCGCCGCGGCTTCAGAGGGTGGCTTCGACCTGAATGCCCGACGGCGGCTGGCGGCCATGGCATTCGCCCATACGGCCGGATATGACAACGCGGTCGCTTCGTGGACAGCGTCGCAGTTCGGCGATGGAACCGATGAAGGCAACGCCTGGCCGCCGTATGCGGGACTGGCGCTCGAGCGCTCGTCGGTGCTTCGTTACGGTGAAAATCCGCACCAACAGGCGGCCCTCTACGTGGAGAAGGGCGCCACGCCAGGCATCGCCCAGGCGGACCTGCTGCACGGCAAAGCCATGTCGTACAACAACTATGTCGATGGCGATGCTGCCTTGCGCGCAGCCTTTGATTTCGCCGAGCCGGCCGTCGCCGTCGTCAAGCATGCCAACCCGTGCGGCGTCGCGGTGGCCAGCGAAGGTGCCCCTGATGCTATCGCGGATGCGCATGCCAAGGCGCACGCCTGTGATCCGGTTTCCGCGTTCGGTGGTGTCATTGCCGCCAACCGTGAAGTTACTGCGGCGATGGCACGCACCGTGTCGGAAATTTTCACCGAGGTGGTTATCGCCCCCGGATTCGAACCCGAAGCGATGGAGATTCTGACCGCGAAGAAGAACATCCGGTTGCTCACCCTTCCTGAGGGATACCGTCGCGATCCGGCTGAATTCAAACAGGTTTCCGGCGGGGTGCTGGTGCAGATGGTGGACACCCTCACGGCGGACGGCGACCGTGCAGAGAACTGGAAACTGGTTTCCGGTGAACCGGCCGATGAGGCAACGATGGCGGACCTCGTCTTCGCATGGAAGGCGCTACGCGGAGTTAAGTCCAACGGCATTCTGCTGGCCAATGACGGCGCTACGGTTGGCGTCGGAATGGGCCAGGTCAACCGCGTGGATTCATGCAAGCTGGCCGTGGAGCGCGCCCGTACCCTCGGAACAACCGTCGACGGCGCCGCTTCGGACCGCGCCGCAGGCTCCGTAGCAGCATCGGACGCATTCTTCCCCTTCGCCGACGGGCTGCAAATCCTGCTCGACGCCGGTGTCCGCGCCGTCGTCCAGCCCGGCGGTTCCGTAAGGGACGAGGAGGTCATCGCGGCGGCACAGGCGGCAGGCGTGACGATGTACCTGACCGGCTCACGGCATTTTTTCCACTAGGCTCGCGTAGTGGGAAAGACCGGAGCGAGGAATCAGTGAGTGAACCGCATGAGCAGCATGCGCACGAGGCAGGCGCTGCTGTGCCATCCCATGGCGTGGGGCAGGGATTGTTGGTCAAGCGACGGCGGTTCCTGTGGTTTTCGGTTGCGGCACTCATCCTGGCAATCGTGCTGGCCATGACCGCCAGTTTCAGGCTGACCGGCTTCGTCCTCGCCGGTTTGCTGCTCGTGCTGGCCGGACTCCGCGGTTTCGGGCGGGAGGAAGGCCTCCTCTTCGCCGCCCGCAGCCGCACCTTTGACGCCATCGTCCTGTCCGGATGCGCAAGCGGATTGGTGCTCTTTTCCATCATCGCTCCGGCCTGAGCTACCGGGCTTCGGGTTAGGGGCGGCAACTGCCGTTGTGGCATTATTGGACGTGATTGTCCACGAGAAACACTACGAAATCAGGGGCCAGTGAGCAGATTCGGTCCCGTGAAATAAGGAGACTGCGTGTCCAAGATTAAGGTAGCCGGCCCCGTCGTCGAGCTCGACGGCGATGAGATGACACGAATCATCTGGCAGTTCATTAAGGAACGCCTGATCCACCCGTACCTCGACGTGGACCTGAAGTACTTCGACCTCTCCATTCAGAACCGCGACGCGACGGATGACCAGGTCACCATCGATGCGGCCAATGCCATCAAGGAGCACAACGTCGGCGTCAAGTGCGCCACCATCACTCCGGATGAGGCACGGGTCGAGGAATTCGGCCTGAAGAAAATGTGGGTCTCGCCGAACGGAACCATCCGCAACATCCTCGGCGGCGTCGTCTTCCGCGAGCCGATTATCATTTCCAACATTCCGCGGCTGGTTCCGGGCTGGAACAAGCCAATCATCATTGGCCGCCACGCCCACGGCGACCAGTACAAGTCCACCAACTTCAAGGTTCCCGGCCCCGGTAAGGTCACCATGACCTTCGAGCCGGAAGATGGCTCCGAGCCGATGAAGTTCGACGTCGTCACGATGCCTGAAGAGGGCGGCGTGGCCATGGGTATGTACAACTTCAACGAGTCCATCAGGGACTTCGCGCGGGCGTCCTTCAAGTACGGACTGATGCGCAACTACCCGGTCTACCTCTCCACCAAGAACACGATCCTGAAGGCCTACGATGGTCAGTTCAAGGACCTGTTCCAAGAAGTCTTCGACAACGAGTTCAAGGACCAGTTCGAGAAGGCGGGCCTGACCTACGAGCACCGCCTGATCGACGACATGGTTGCCTCCGCAATGAAGTGGGAGGGCGGTTACGTCTGGGCCTGCAAGAACTACGACGGCGATGTCCAGTCCGACACCGTCGCACAGGGCTTCGGCTCGCTGGGCCTGATGACCTCCGTTCTGATGACTCCCGACGGCAAGACGGTTGAAGCGGAAGCTGCACATGGCACCGTTACCCGCCACTTCCGGCGCCACCAGGCAGGCGAGCCCACCTCCACGAACCCGATCGCTTCGATCTTCGCGTGGACTCGTGGACTCATGCACCGCGGCGAATTGGACGGCACGCCCGACGTTGTCACATTCGCGGAGACGCTGGAAGACGTCGTCGTCAAGACCGTCGAGTCGGGCAAAATGACCAAGGACTTGGCATTGCTGGTCGAAGGTGAGCAGGACTACCTGACGACCGAAGAATTCCTTGCGGCTCTGGATGAGAATCTGGCGGCCCGCCTCCAGAAGTAAACTGACGTACCAATCGCGGCTCCGCTCCCAACTTCAAGGGAGCGGGGCCGCTTGTGCGTTTGATCGATGTGTGGCTGCGCCGGGGGCAGAATAGCGCAGCCACACATCGGTCTTGGCCGAGGTCAGTCGACCTCGGACATAATAAGGACACGGCGTACCCGAAACGAGGCAACTCCAGTCAGGAGCAGGAGAGCTCCCATCATCAGAGCCCATGCAACGTCGGCGCCGGTGTCGGCCAGTGGCGCGGGCTCAGCAGCTGAGCTCAAATTGAACAGCTCGAACTCGCTGCCGGCACTGTCACTGGACGAAAACGCCGTGCCAACACTCGCCGAATCACGGACGTCGCTGGATCCATCGGTTCCTGCTCCTCCGGAGAACCCGGCGGAAGCTACGATTCCGTCGACTTCGACATTGACCGCACCTTGACCGGCGCTGCCACTGTCGATTACTTCATCCTCGTTGCCGGTTGCACCAACAAGATCCTCCTGGTTATCCACGTCGGCGTTCCCTGATTCATCGCTGGCGCCGCCTTGACCGGCATTACCGTTGTCGATTGCGTCATCGCTGTCTTCGTTCACAGCGTCGCCGCTACCAGTTATGGCACCGCTCTCTTTTGACTCGCCTTCCGTGCCCTCGTGGTCACCGTCGGCTTCGTCTTCTTTGGCGGCGTCTCCTTCGTTAGCATCGCCTTCGGCTTCGTTATTGCCGTTGGTGGCGGTGCCTGTGGCGGTGGAGTCGCCGATGATGGATACTGCGTTGCCGTCGACGTTCACTGGCGCCGTAATGGCGGCGTCGGTGTTGTTGTCGGTGATGATTCCGTCGCCGATGCCGAGCAGTCCGTCACCGAAACTTACATCGGTGCCTTCATGGTCATGGTCAGCTTCGTCTTCCTTGGTGGCGTCTCCTTCGTTGGCATCCTCTTCCGTTTCGTGGTCACCGTTGGTGGCGGTGCCGGTGTTGGAGTCGCCGATGATGGAGATGGAGTTGCCGTCGATGTTTACCGGCAGGTCCGCATCAATTGATGTGTCGTTGTCACTGAGGACTCCGTCGCCGATGCCGAGCAGTCCGTCACCGAAACTTGCATCGGTGCCTTCGTGATCGGATTCGTCGGCTTCGCCTTCCTTTGCACCGTCGGCTTCGTTGGCGTCTCCGTCTGTTTCGTGGTCACCGTTGGTGGCGGTGCCGGTGGTGGAGTCTCCGATGATGGAGATGGCGTTGCCGTCGACGTTCACAGGCGCTGTGACAGTGGCGTCGGTGTTGTTGCCGCTGACGATTCCGTCGCCGATGCCGAGCAGCCCGTCACCGAAACTTGCATCGGTGCCTTCGTGATCGGCTTCGTCGGCTTCGCCTTCCTTTGCGTCGGCTCCGTTGGCCTCTCCGTCTGTTTCGTGGTCACCGTTGGTGGCGGTGCCGGTGGTGGAGTCTCCGACGATGGAGATGGCGTTGCCGTCAACGTTCACAGGCGCTGTGACAGTGGCGTCGGTGTTGTTGTCGGTGATGATTCCGTCGGTACCGAGCAGCCCGTCGTTGTCAGCGGCAGCTGCGTTGGCTCCCTCCTGGTCGGCGTCGGCTCCGCTAGCGTGACCGTCGGCTTTATGGTCACCGTTGGTGGCGGTGCCGGTGGTGGAGTCTCCGACGATGGAGATGGCGTTGCCGTCAACGTTCACAGGCGCTGTGACAGTGGCGTCGGTGTTGTTGCCGCTGACGATTCCGTCGCCGATGCCGAGCAGCCCGTCACCGAAACTTGCATCGGTGCCTTCGTGATCGGCTTCGTCGGCTTCGTCTTCCTTGGTGGTGTCTCCTTCGTTGGCGTCTCCGTCTGTTTCGTGGTCACCGTTGGTGGCGGTGCCTGTGTTGGAGTCTCCGATGATGGAGATGGCGTTGCCGTCGACGTTCACTGGCGCCGTGACAGTGGCGTTGGTGGTGTTGTCGGTGATGATTCCGTCACCGGTCCCGTGCAGTCCGTTGTTGTCAGCGGCAGCTGCTTTGGCTCCTTCCTGGTCGGCTTCGGCTCCGCTAGCGTGACCGTCGGCTTTATGGTCACCGTTGGTGGCGGTGCCGGTGGTGGAGTCGCCGATGACGGAGACTGCGTTGCCGCCAACGTTCACTGGCGCCGTGACGGTGGCGTCGGTGGTGTTGTCGGTGACGATCCCGCCACCGGCGCCAAGCAACTGTTGGTCGCTACCGTAAACGACCTCGGTGTTGGCGGGGGCGCTCTCGGGTGCATATCCACCGACGGCGCTGCTGTTGGTGACTGGGCCAGCGGTGGAGTCTCCGACGCCGGAGACAGCGTTGCCGCCGACGTTTACGGGGGCTGTGACGGTGGCCTCGGTGGTGTTGTCGGTGACGATCCCGCCACCGGCGCCAAGCAACTGTTGGTCGCTACCGTAAACGACCTCGGTGTTGGCGGGGGCGCTCTCGGGCGCATATCCACCGGTGGCCTCACCGTTGGTAGCTGTGCCTGTGCTGGTGGAGTCGCCGATAACCGAGACGGCATTACCGTCCACGTTGACCGGAATTTCCACACTGACGCCGAGCCCATTACCGGACAACACGCCGTCCTCATTCGTTGGTGCCTGATCGGAGGCGGAGGCGGCGCCAGCACCGAAGACCATCAAGCCTCCAGCAAGTAGGGCACCGTAGAGCCCTCTGCGAATACATTCGCGCATGACTGATTTCCTAACTGATTGAATTGTTTGCTGCACTCGGCAGCGATTGCCTGATGCCGTCCGCACTGCGACGGCGATCGGCTCAATCAGTCGGGTGAAAATCCAGGGTCGGAGAAGGTTGAACTGGGCAATGCCCATGAACCGTGATGCTGTTGCCCGCCTACCAGTTGGTGGGGCAAGAGATAATAGTCGGCGAGGTAAGCCGTAGCTGAAGCGTTCCCGGCAGACGACGACGCGGATGCGGCAGGGGCGGGTGCACCAGGAGTTGCGACGTCGAAGTTTCCGCCCGTGCTTTTGGCATCAATGTCGTCGGAATTGGACATGCCGGCTGAGGTAAGGACGATAGCTGCGTCGTGGGCCGTCGAGTCGAGAATGGAAGGATGCGCCGGGGATGTTTCGATGTTCATGGATGTGAGTTGGACCGGACCGATTACACTGACGCCACTTGAAGGCTGCGCGCCATCAGTAACGTCCGCGGTCTTGTGGTTGGATGTCGTCCGAACGTCCGCTGCACTCTCTCGGACGGGAAGCGCGGGGTTGTTGATATTGGCTGAATCGGTTTCGACCACATGCTCAACGGGATTGGCGGCCGGTTCTGCGGGGGATACTGCATGTGGGGATGCGGCCGATTCGGTGATGGGCTTACTGACCTGCTCTTCAAGGCCGATAACCGGGTCAACAACATGTTCGGCTGCTGGCTCGGTGATCGGATCCAGGGTATTCCCGACGGTCTTGCTTACTGGGTCGAGGGTGGACTGTACAGAATCCGTCACGGGCTGCAGAGTCGATTTTACCGGCGCAACCGCGGAGTCGACCACCGGGCTGACGACTTTCTCGACGACGGGGACGACAGGTTTGGCGACGTGTTCGACAACCGGTTCTGCAATCGGCGTGACGACCTGACTGACGATTGGTGCGGCAACGTGTTCGACGACGGGTTCTACTACCGGGGCAGCGACTTGATTGACGATCGGCTTGGCTACCTGTTGAACGACGGGCTTAGCGACGTTGCTGACGATTGGCGCAGCGACCTGGTCGACGATGGGTTTGGCAACGTGTTGAACGGACTCAGCAACTTGGCTGGCGATGGGTTCTACAACCGGAGCAGCGACCTGGTTTACCGGATCGACAACTGTTTTGGTGGCTTGTTCGACGAGGGGCTGGGCTACCCGCTGAACGATAGGCTTGACGACAGCCTCAGTGACAGGAACAGCGGCTTTTTCGAGTACGGGTTCGATAATCGCCGTCGAACTTTCCGCAATCACGGGCGCTGCCACTTGTTTGCCAAGTGGTTCGGCAACCTGCTCCGTGAGGGAACCAAGGAGATCGCCGTCGTCGGCATTCGCGCTGGTTGCACCGATGACCATGATGCCGAGTGCTGCAAAAAGACCCAGGATCAGAGCGCGCAGGGCAATGGCGATGTGGTTCGCTCTATTACCGTTCACGTCTTCACCTCCCCAAGGGTGACATCAGTCACGTGAACCTCATCTTAGGTCGTAGATTCCGTCAGGTCTACCCGCAAATTGGGGTTAAATTGCACCGTCACATTCGGATGGCGGGAGAGTAACGCTTGGACGGGCGAAAAACCGGCGTGGTACATCTTTTGTCATGACTCCGCAGCCTTCTGCCAAAAACACTGCCCGCAAACGATCGCCGGAAGAGCGAAACGCCACCATTGCAGTGACGCTTTTTCCTTTGCTCATTCTTGCCGGCGGTGCTGCCGGAATGCTTTGGCCGTCGGCGTTTACCGGGTTCTCTCCGTGGATTGCGCCGCTGTTGGGAATCATCATGTTTGGGATGGGACTGACCCTGACGCCTCCCGATTTCGCTGTTATTGCAAGGCGTCCGGTTCCGGTGATCATCGGCGTAGTGGCCCAGTATGTGATCATGCCTTCGGTCGGGTGGCTGATCGGCGTCGTACTTGGACTGCCGCCCGAACTTGCTGCGGGTGTCATTCTCGTCGGTTGCTGCCCGGGCGGGACTGCCTCCAACGTTGTTTCCTATCTGGCGAAGGGGGACGTCGCACTGTCGGTCGCGATGACCTCTGTTTCCACTCTGCTGGCTCCGCTGCTCACACCGTTACTAACACTCTGGCTGGCCGGGACTTATATGCCGGTCGACGCCGGTTCGATGGCGTTCTCGATCGTGCAGATCGTTCTCATTCCAGTTGTGCTCGGCTTGGTGGTTCGGTTGGTCCTGCCCAAGCTGGTGGCCAAGGCCTTGCCGGTGCTGCCGTGGATATCCGTGCTGGCGATTACCGCTGTCGTACTGGTTGTTGTTGCTGGAAGTGCCGCAAGCATTGCCTCGGCAGGACTGCTGATCTTTGCAGCCGTCGTGTTGCATAACGGTGCGGGCTACGCGGTGGGATATGGGTTCGCGAAAATGTTCCGGCTGCCCACTGCGGCACGCCGCACGACGGCTATCGAAGTCGGGATGCAGAATTCCGGTCTGGCGGCAGGGCTGGCTGCGCAGTATCTCTCGCCGGCGGCAGCGTTGCCTGCCGCGATCTTCTCTGTGTGGCACAACATTTCCGGAGCCGTACTCGCCGCTTACTGGCGCCGCCGTGATGCACGCTCCCTGCCGGAGGATGTCCAGCCGATGGAAAAGACGGTCGCGAACTAACTGTCAGGCGTCGTTGGGGTAGCGCACCCCGAGCTGCTCGCGGACCGAATCGAAGAGGCGCATGGTCTCGAGCGAATCGGCCCACGGCATGGTCGGGCTCTCGTTAATGCCGTCCTGGATGCACCTGGTGACCTCGCGAAGTTCGTAGACGTAGCCGTTGCCGGTCTGCTCGAACCGTTCCGTCCGAGGCCCGGACGCTTCGGTGCTGATGGTCAGCTCAGTGGGATTGTGCAGTGGCTCGTTGGTGCGCAGCCAGCCTTCGGTGCCGCAGATGGTCGCCGTCCGCGGTGAACTTGCCAGCAACGACGACGTCAGTTGAGCCTGTGCCCCGGAGGCGTAGCCGAGCTGGAGCGCATTCTGCTGGTCAACGCCGTGCTCGTTCAATGAACCGGTTGCTACACACGAATCAGGCCGGCCAAGGGTTCCGAGCGCCCATGTCAACGGATAGACGGTGAGGTCGAGGAGTGCGCCACCGCCGTCATTGAGTGCCCAAATGCGGGCCTCCGGATCGAACGGAGCCGGAAATCCAAGATCCGCCTGCACCCATGTGACCCGCCCCAGTTCGCCGGAGCGGACGATGTCCCACGCCCGCTGCACGCTGGGCAGGAAGCGCGTCCAGACGGCCTCCATCAGGAACAGCCCGTTCGCGCGGGCCAGTTCGATCAGCTCTGCGGCCTCGCAGGCATTAATAGTCAGCGACTTTTCGCAGAGCACGTGCTTGCCAGCTTTCAGCGCCGCGCCCGCGACTTCGAAGTGCTGGCCGTGTGGAGTGGCGACGTAGACGACGTCCACGTCCGGGTCGGCCAGGAGCTGCTCGTAACCGGAGCGGCCGGTGCGTCTGCCGTCGTCGTCCGCGTAGTGTTTTTTGAAGCCGTGTTTGGCGGCAAATTCCGATGCCCGCTGAGGCGAACGCGAACTCACCGCATACAGCTCTGCGTCGGCCAGCCGGGCAATATCCGCCGTCACGGCACCGGCGATCCTGCCTGTGGCCACCACCCCCCAACGCAACACCCTGCCGGTAGCTTCCAACGGATCCGTGCTCGCGGACGCCGACAACTGCGGAACGGCGATGAAGGGCTCGGTATTTACGGAGAGGCTCATCCATCCATCCTTGCCTGTCGGACACGTTGCGTAAACTCCGGAACGGTCATGCCTCCTGCCCGGCGGCCGGGGAGCGCAGCACGGGAATCATGCTGAGGACGCAGGCGATAGCCGCAACGAGGATCAGCAACCGGTAGTCCACCAGCCCGATGACGGCGGCGGCAAGGACAGACATGAGTACCTGCGGGACGTTGAAAACCAGATTGGCCGCAGCCGCCGTCCTACCCTGCAATCGGAGCGGGGTTTCGGATTGGCGCAGGGTCACGTAGGCGACCACCATCCATGGCACGCCGATGCCAATGAAGGAGATTCCGAGCAGGAATAGGACGAGCGAGGAGCTGGCGAGTGTGGCAACGCCGAGCCCCGCCAGCAACACCCCTGCAGCCATAGTCTTCTGCAGCCCGACCCTCCGGATTACGCTGCTCGCTGCCAGGCCGCCGGCAATGGACATCACGCCCTGGACGCTGACCAGGACGCTGAGGTATTCAACCGGCATCCCCAGCCCCTCCTCCAGGGATGCAAAGTTCGTGACATTCAAGACGCCGGTGGCCGCGATCGTGATGAAGATCGTCAGCGTGGCGTTGCGAAGCGCGCGGTGCTGCCCGATGAAGCGGAAGCCAGCCGTTGTCCGCCTCCAGAAACTACCCTCAGGATCCGGTTCCGGTTCCGGTTCGTACACGCGCAGGGTCAGGAGGATCAGAGCCGCCGCCGCGAAAGACGCCGTCGCGAGGAGCGCAACCGGGTCCATGCCCCAGAGAGCGAATAGTGCCGCTCCGACGAGCGGAGAAATGATGCGCAGACCCTGATCGATACTGCTGAGCATGCCGTTTGCGGGTGCCAGCAACCGTGTTGGCAGCATCGAGCGCAGCAGGCCGGATTGGGCGGCCGCCGTGACGTAGGCGGTATTGGCGTACAGAAAAATGACAACGTAGATCAGCCAAAGCAGGTCGGCGTCGCGGACCAGCAGCAACAGCAGGACGACGGCGGCAGCAGCGGCGTTATTAATCACCAGCAGGGGCTTGCGCCGGAAGTGGTCCGCCAGTTGGCCGGTCAGCGGAGCGAACAGGGCGGGCAGGCCGAGAGCGGCAAAGACCATACCGGCCGCCGCATCGCTCCCGGTCAGTTGTTTTACCCAAATGGCGGCGGTGATGTACAGGGCGGAATCACCGAAATTGCTGACCAGCCAGGCGATCGTCAGACGGCGGAACTGCGGCTCGGCGAGGGCTTGCCGGTTTGTGCCGACGTCGTTTTCCTTATCGACGACGGATACCTCGCCGGCACGGATGCTTTCTGGAAGCTGATCACCCCCGCGGTTCACGGTTCCTCGATGGGATCGAAGTTCAGCACGGCGAACAAGCGGGCCGGTCTGGATCCTTCCGGGCGCAGTCCGGGGTCAGTCCAACGCCCGTCGAATCGTTTGGCCAGCGTGAGTAGTTCTTCACGGAGCTCCGCGATTTCCTCGTGGGTCAGGTAGAAGCTGTTGCTGTGAACCGTGGTGCAGTCGATGTCTTCCACAGGCTGTGCAGGGGCCTGGCCCAGCCAATTCTGGATGCGTGCAGTCTCCCGGCTCACTTGCAGAGACGCCAGGGTGGAGACGGCATGAACTGAGCCGGGCTGATCGCGATCGATCGACTGCGAGCGGGTGGTCGCAACGACCTTCCAAGGTTTTTCCCGGCCATTCCGTTCCGCCGGCTCGATATAACCGTGCTTGGCAAGAGTGCGCAGATGGAATGAACAGCTGGCCACCGATTCGTTCAACGCCTCGGCGCACTCGGTGGCGGTGGCTTGCGGAACTTCCCCGAGATAATCCAAAAGCTGCAGGCGGAATGGATGGGCCAAGGCACGGATGCGGACCGGGTCGGTGACAACCTGCTCACCTTCATGGGCTCGATAGGTGACGCCTGGGGCGGAAGGCGGAGAGACGTCGTCGTTCTTCATGGCCTCAAACTAACACTCTAAAGAGTTCTTTAGCAATAGTTCTTTAGAATACGCGAAGAAGAACCGACGAAACACCGGAGCGGCGTTAGAGTTGGACTATGAAAAAGCTTCTGCGCGAGGACGGTCCGGTCCTGCTTGTCTCTCTGGTCATCACCTATCTTGTCTTCCAGGGAGTGCTGAGCTGGGGTTGGAACATCATTGGAGCAGCCGTCTTCGCGGTCGTTATTGGGCTGATTTCCGCCATCGCCATCCAGGCGATCATCGTTTTATGGGACCACAAGCGCGGCAGCTCAAAGACGGATGAAGCGGATTCGGCCGGAGCAGACTCAGCTGGAACGGGCAACCGGGAGCACGACGGCGACGCTCCTGACGAGATTCCCGAGGATGGCAGTTCGCTGGACCGTCGCGGTGATGACCGTGGAGACGGCACCAAACCCGGCTGGCGCAAAAGCTTTGAGACCGATGACCCCAGCGAGGACGACGGGTCCGCCTCCGGAACCGGTGCTGAACAATCAGGTCCGAGGGGGCCGGTCCGCCGTACCGAGGAGTACCGGTCCAGCCTCGAAGATCCGGACTGACGCGACTCGTTTTGTTAGGTGGTTGCCGCCTTGTGCGCCCGCGCCAGTTCCACGTAATGCTTGGCGTTCTCTTTCACGCCGTCGAGCTCTTCGTCGCTAAGCTCACGGCGGACCTTCGCAGGTACTCCAGCAACGAGCGAGCGCGGCGGAATCTCTGTTCCTTCCAGCACGACGGCGCCAGCCGCCACCAGGGTCCCGGCGCCGATGTTGGCGCCGTTGAGCACCGTGGCACTCATGCCAATCAGGCAGTCGTCCCCGATCGTGCAGCCGTGGACTACCGCACTGTGACCGACGCTGACCCGCGCGCCCACCGTCGTCGGAAATCCCGGGTCTGCGTGTAAGACGACGTTGTCCTGCAGGTTGCTGCCATCTCCGACCTTAATGGCCGCCGTGTCGCCGCGGACGACGACGCCGTAGAACGCGCTGGCGTCCTTGCCCAGCGAAGCGTCACCAATGATGGTTGCGCTCGGAGCCACGAACGCATCGGCGTCGATCGCGGGAGTCTTGCCTTGAAACGGGATGATGTTAGCCATGGCCCAAGCGTAGCGAATGCCACATAGGTTCACATCCGCCGGCCGATGCAGGGATAAGTGTGCGTGTCGGCCGGGACGCGCGGTTACTTGAACAGTATGGTGCGGTGTCCATCCAACAGCACCCGGTGCTCCGCATGCCACTGCACGGCCTGGGCGAGGGTGCGTCCCTCGATATCGCGGCCGAGCCGGGCGAGCTGGTCCGCCGTCTTGGAGTGCTCCACGCGGGCAACCTCCTGCTCGATGATCGGCCCTTCATCAAGGTCGTCTGTGACGTAGTGGGCGGTCGCGCCAATGAGTTTCACGCCGCGGGCATGGGCCTGCGCGTAGGGCCGTGCCCCCTTGAACGATGGCAGGAAGGAGTGGTGGATGTTGATCGCGCGGCCGGAAAGGTCACGGCACAGTTCATCGCTGAGGATCTGCATGTAGCGGGCCAGCACCACCAGTTCGACGTCGTGGGCCGCGACCAGTTGCCGCAATGCCGCCTCAGCCTCCGCCTGGTTGTCCGGATTCCGGGGGACATGGTGGAATTCCACGCCGTAGAACCCGGCCAGTTCGCGCAGGTCCGGGTGGTTAGAGACGATGGCGGGAATCTCGATGGGCAGGAGGCCGGAGCGCTGCTGGAAGAGCAGATCGTTCAGGCAGTGACCATCCTTGGACGCCATGATCAGCGTGCGGACCGGTTGGCCATCGGGGTAGAGGCCCCAGTCCATGCCGAACTGCCGCGCCACCGGCGCCAGTCCGGATTCGAGATCCGGCAGGGCTGCCGTCGTCGTCATTGCCACCCGCATAAAGAATCTGTCCGTATCCGGACTGCCGTATTGCTGCGATTCAGTGATGTTGCACCCGGCGGCAACGAGGGCACCACTGACCGCGTGCACGATGCCCGGGCGGTCGGGGCATGACAGGGTCAACGTGTACTGCGGAGAAGAAGAAATGTCCGGCGAATTCACACTCCAACGCTACCGCGCGGGGCTTCGTCCTGCTGCGCTAAAGTGGGTAGCGTCGCGACTGGCGTGAGGTGGAGTACCACCGGGGAGTGGCGGAGCAGCAGATTACGGTCGTACGCCTGGGCCGGGAGTCACGTGAATACCGGTAAACCGGTAGCCTGACCTGTAGACCTTCGTAACTCTCACCAGGAGACTCCGTGAGTACACAATCCCCGTCCCTGACCTCGTCCGTGACCAACCTCCCGCTGTCCGAAGTCGATCCTGAGATTGCCGCCGTCCTCGACGACGAGCTGTCCCGCCAGCGCGGCACCCTCGAGATGATCGCATCCGAGAACTTCGCGCCGCGCTCCGTCCTGGAGGCGCAGGGATCGGTGCTGACCAACAAGTACGCCGAAGGCTATCCCGGCCGGCGATACTACGGCGGCTGCGAGTATGTCGACGTGGCCGAGAACCTGGCCCGCGACCGCGCCAAGGCACTGTTCGGCGCCGAGCACGTCAACGTCCAGCCGCATGCCGGCGCGCAGGCGAACTCGGCCGCACTGGCCGCGATGATCAAGCCAGGCGACAAGATCATGGGGCTCGAGCTGGCCCATGGCGGACACCTCACCCACGGCATGAAGCTGAACTTTTCCGGCAAGCTGTACGAGGTCGCTGCTTACGGCGTGGACCCGGATACGCTCCGTATAGATATGGACAAGGTGCGCGAGCAGGCTCTGGCCGAGCGGCCCAATGTGATTATCGCCGGCTGGTCAGCCTATTCGCGCCAGCTCGACTTCGCCGCCTTCCGCGAGATTGCCGATGAGGTGGGCGCCTACCTCTGGACCGATATGGCGCACTTCGCCGGCCTGGTCGCCGCTGGCCTGCACCCAAATCCGGTTCCGCATTCCGACGTCGTCACCTCCACGGTGCACAAGACCCTGGCCGGTCCGCGCTCGGGCGTCATCCTCACCAAGCAGGAGCTGGCGAAGAAAATTGACTCCGGTGTCTTCCCGGGCCAGCAGGGCGGACCGCTGATGCACGCCATCGCGGCCAAGGCCGTGGCCTTCAAGATCGCCGGCTCACAGGAGTTCAAGGAGCGCCAGCAGCGGACGCTGAATGGCGCCAACATCCTGGCCGACCGGTTGATGGGCTCCGACGTTGCCGAACATGGCGTGACCGTACTGACCGGCGGCACCGACGTCCACCTCGTGCTGGTGGACCTGCGCAACTCGGCGATGGACGGCAAGCAGGCAGAGGATCTGCTGCACAGCGCCGGAATCACCGTCAACCGCAATGCCGTCCCGTTCGACCCGCGACCGCCGATGGTGACTTCCGGACTGCGGATCGGTACCCCGGCGTTGGCCACCCGCGGCTTTGGCGATGCCGAATTCACTGAAGTTGCCGAAATCATTGCGACGGCGCTGAAGCCGGGTGCCGACGTCGACAGTCTGCGTCAGCGGGTGGACACGCTGGCCGGCAATTTCCCGCTGTACCCCGGACATGAGGAGTGGTAATCCAATGAGCCAACAGGACGCGACCACGGAACAAGAAACGGCGACGACGGCGGCACAAGGGGCGACGACGGTGCACACCGATGCTGCGGAGCGGGACAGTACGCGGGTAGGCACGCCCGTGGCTGCCCGGAAACTGGACGGCAAGGCCACCGCGCGCGCCATCAAAGCTGAACTGGCCGAGCGCGTGGCGGTTTTAAAGGAGAAGGGCGTCACTCCGGGGCTGGGTACCGTATTGGTGGGCAGCGACCCGGCCAGCCACTCGTATGTGGGAGGCAAGCACAAGGACTGCGCCGAGATCGGGATTAACTCGATCCGCAAGGAACTGCCTGAGGACATTACCCAGGAGGAGCTCGAAGCAGTCATCGATGAGATGAACGCGGATCCTGCGACGACTGCCTACATCGTCCAGCTCCCGCTGCCGGGACAGGTGAATGCCAACACGATCCTGGAGCGGATGGATCCGGCGAAGGACGCCGATGGGCTGCATCCGATCAACCTGGGCCGGCTGGCACTGAACGTCAGCACGCCCGTCAACGCGCCGCTGCCGTGCACTCCGCACGGGATCGTGGAGTTGCTGGTCCGGCACGGAATCTCGCTCAATGGCAAGAATGTGCTGGTGATCGGCCGCGGCGTCACGGTGGGCAGGCCGCTGGGACTGCTGCTGACCCGCCGGGCGATTAATGCGACAGTCACCCTGGCCCACACCGGAACTGTTGACCTGCCCGAACACCTGCAACGGGCCGACGTCGTCATCGCTGCGGCCGGTCTCCCGGGGATGATCAAAGCCGAGGAACTGAAGCAGGGCGCCATCGTGCTCGACGTCGGCGTCACCAGGATTACCGACCCGGAGACGGGCAAAGCAACCCTGACCGGCGACGTCGATCCTGCCGCCGTCGATGTGGCTTCGTGGATCTCTCCCAACCCCGGCGGTGTCGGTCCGATGACGCGTGCCATGCTGTTGGCCAATGTGGTCGAGGCCGCTGAATGGCAGGCGGGCATCATCGCGGATTAGCCGCTCCGCTGATCAACACAAATCGAATATCCCGCCAGCCGGGCCAGGCGCACATGCTTGGCCCGGCTTGCTGTTTAAGGCGGCAGGCTGTGACCAGTGGGACTCACGGAATATTCATACCGCGCACCCCTTGTCCCCGGCCCTTGAGGCATCCTACACTTTGAGCACGGGCTGGTTCCGCATTGTGCAACAACACTCACATAGCGAAATTGTCCTCGAATAAAATGCAACACCGCTGCAGGTTGGTTTACGGCTTCTGTTTCAAGTGGGGCGCATCATGGGCATCGGTGCTCAGGGTCAACGCCACTCACCGGCATAGGCGGTCAGCGGGGCTGCATAGCCAAGCGCGAGCTCAGGGAGTCCCCATGAACAACAACGTCCCCTCAGTCGATCAGTCGACGCGAAAAGTTCCGATTAATCTCCGCCAGTCCGGCCCGACCCCCGTTGAAATGTTGATCGACACCCGCATCCGCAAATCGCCCTATTGGGAGCTCTCCCACCAGGCCGGTTGCTGGCGGGCTTCCACCTATAACCGCATGTATCACCCGCGCGGCTACGTCCGTCCCGAAGATGGCGGAATGATGGTCGAGTACGACGCACTCGTCAATCACGTCACGATGTGGAATGTCGCCGTCGAGCGGCAGATTCAGGTTAAGGGGCCCGACGCCGAGGCTCTGGTGGACTATGTCATCACGCGCGATGCAACCAAGATTCCGCCGATGCGGGCGCGGTACGTCATTTTGTGCAACGAAGCTGGCGGCATCCTCAACGACCCGGTCCTGCTGCGCATTGCCGAAGATGAGTTCTGGTTCAGCCTTTCGGACTCCGATCTGATGTTGTGGCTCCAGGGCGTCAACGTCGGTAAGAAGTTCGACGTCGAAATCAACGAGATCGACGTCGCACCAGTGCAGATCCAGGGTCCGAAATCGGTTGATCTGCTCGTCGACCTTGTCGGTCCGGCAGCGGCGGAAATTCCTTCTTACGGGCTCCTCGCCTCGGCGGTCGGCGGCTGCGAAGTCGTCATTTCGCAAACCGGCTTCACCGGCGAGAAGGGATACGAAATCTACCTGCGGGATGCAACGCTCTACGCCGAGCAGATGTGGAATGCGGTGCTGGAAGCAGGCAAGAAGCACAACCTGATGGTCGTCGCTCCGGCGCACCACCGCAGGATCGCTGCAGGCATCCTCTCCTGGGGCCAGGACATGGACGTCGAAACCTTGCCGTTCCAGGTCAATCTCGGTTATCAGGTTCCGCGCCAGAAGACAGCGGATTATATCGGCAAGCAGGCTCTCGAGGCGGCCCGCGATGCGGTGAATGCAGGGTTTCCTCCCTACACACACACGCTGGTCGGAATGCAGTTGGGTGGCCGTGCCATTGACGACTATGCCCCGGACTTCTGGCTGATCAGTTCCGAACCAGAGACTGAACCCACCGGATACGTTACGTCGCCGTGGTACTCCCCGGAGCTGGGCACCAACATCGCCATGGGATTCGTACCCATCGGTCTGGCGGACCTCGGCACGGAACTATGGGTGCACTTGCCTGACCAGTACTCCGACTTCGTCGGCAAGCCGGTTCGTGCCCTGGTCGTGGAAATGCCGTTCCGTCCCTCGGTGAATCCAAACCAGCGCGAGCGGCTCAGGGGCCAGGGCCTGGACGCGGCGGTTTGAGCAGGGCTGGGCGGACGAGGGACAACGCGGGTTGAACATCACAGCCGACCGCAGGAAGGCGCCCTTCTTGTTACCCGGGCCCTTCCTGTTCCTCCCGTCCGCCCAGCTGCTCCAGCCATTCGCTGAGCCAGCGCTCGGTCCCTGCGACCTGGTTAAAGGTGTAGATATGCAGTCCCGCGATCTTCGCCTGGGGGTCGGCAGCCAGCGGCGCGCTCTTTTCGAGGAACCGCCGGGGGCTGTAGCCGCCGGGGCTGGCGATGCGGGCGAACAAGGACCTGTGCTTGCTCAGGAACCTGGTCGATTCGCCGACGCCGATCTTGGTCGCCATGCTGAGGAGCTTCGCCCGCTGCACCGGCCCTGGCATGCCGACCAGCAACGGCAGATCGACGCCGCGGCCACGCACCTGATGTACCCAGCCGGACAGTACCTTGGGGTCGAAGCACATGTTGCTGACCAACTCTGTGGCATGCGGGAGCTTGTCGGCCATCGCCTTGATGAGGACGTCGTCGGAAATGCTGGGGTGCTGCTCCGGGTAGCCGGCAATTCCCACCCGGGCGAATGGACTGCCGAGTCCGGCAAGGTCCTCCAGCAGGCCGAGGGCTGCATCGTACTCTCCGGCGGGCGGGGTGGCGTCCCCGGCCGGGACGAAGACCCCTTCCACGCCCAAGCCAGTCAGCCGGTCGACGATTTCCGTCAGTTCGGAGCGGCCGCTGATCATCCGTGCCGCGAGGTGCGGCACCGCGTGGTATCCGTTGCGGGCCAGCAGTTCGGCCAGATCAAGGGTCGCCGCCAGCCCCTTCGCTGTCGACGCCGTGACGGTCAGGGTCCGTTCCCTCGGAACATGCTCCAGAACCGTGTCGGCGATCGAAGCCGTGGGAAGAATCTCGTAGCGGGCTCTGGACAGCAGTGTGCGGATGGTTCCGCTGTGCGCCTGATTGGGCATATGCCTCACCATACCGCCCCTGACCCGGTCAAATGCCGACAATCGGCACTCTTTCCACAACAGAATCTGTGTCTCTTGAAAACCCCGTCCGCCGGGGCCAGACTGGAGGTGCACGGAGCAACGACGGCCGTGCGCAGGTCTGCGTCCCGCAGCGGTCTGATCAGAAAGGCCCAAACCGATAATGCTTACCAATCTTGAAATCTCCCGGGGCGCAAGCCTCCTGCCGCTGCAGAGCATCGCTGCCGATATGGGCATTGGCGAACATCTGTTGGAACCATATGGCAGATCGGCGGCAAAAATTTCCCTTGAGGCCGTTGAGGAACTGAAGGACCGGCCGAGGGGGAAGTACATCGTCGTCTCCTCCATCACGCCGACGCCGCTCGGAGCGGGCAAGACCACCACATCCGTCGGACTCGGGCAGGCCTTCAGCCACCTGGGCAAGCGCGGTATCGTCGCAATCCGGCAGCCATCCATGGGGCCGACCTTTGGTATCAAGGGCGGCGCGGCGGGCGGCGGCTATTCGCAGGTCGTTCCGATGGAAGCACTCAATCTGCATCTGACCGGTGATATGCACGCCGTCACCGCGGCCCACAACCTGCTCTCGGCGATGGTGGACAACCACCTGCACAAGGGAAACACCCTGGGGCTCGATCCTCAGTCGATCACCTGGCGCCGGGTCCTGGATGTCAACGACCGCGAACTTCGCCACATCGTTACGGGTCTCGGGGGAAAGGCCGATGGCGCACCCCGCCAGGCAGGGTTCGACATTACCGCTGCGAGCGAGGTGATGGCGCTGCTTGCACTGTCGACATCGTTGCGGGATCTGCGCGAACGGCTCGGCCGGATCGTGGTTGGCTACGACCGCGAAGGCGGACCGGTCACCGCCGAAATGCTAAAGGCCGCAGGTGCCATATGCGTCATCCTGACGGAGGCTATCAAGCCGAACCTGATGCAGACGGTCGAGCAGACTCCTGTGCTGGTGCACTGCGGACCGTTCGGAAATATTGCCACCGGCAACTCGTCCATTATCGCGGACCAGATCGGTATCCGCAGCGGCGACTACCTCGTCACCGAGGCCGGCTTCGGCGCCGACATGGGAGCCGAACGGTTCTTCAACATTAAGTGCCGCAATTCCGGTCTGACTCCCGACGCGGCCGTCATCGTTGCCACTGTCCGCGACCTGAAAACGCACTCCGGCAAGTACCGGGTAGTTGCCGGACGGCCGCTTCCCGAGGCAATGCTCGAGGAGAACCCGGAAGACGTCTTCGCCGGGGCCCCCAACCTCCGCAAACAGATTGCGAATATCCGCCTGCATGGGATCGAACCGGTGGTGGCGGTCAACGCCTTCCCCACAGACTTCGAAAGCGAGCACCAGGCCATTTTGGACATTGCTGCGGAGGAATCGGCACGGGCGGCCGTATGCACCCATGTGGTCGACGGCGGCAAGGGTGCCGTGGAGTTGGCCCGGGCGGTGATGGAGGTATGCGACGAGCCGAATGACTTCCGGCAGCTGTATCCCGATTCGATGCCGTTGGTCGAAAAGATCGAGACGGTGGCCCGCAACGTGTATGGAGCGGACGGTATTGACCTGTCCCCGCTGGCGGCGCGGCAGCTGGCGGATTACGAACGGTGCGGATTCGGTCAATTGCCGGTCTGCATTGCCAAGTCCCACCTGTCACTGTCGTCCGATCCCAGCCTCAAGGGTGCACCCACGGGATGGCGGCTGCCGGTCCGCGAGGTCCGGGCTTCGGTCGGGGCAGGTTTCATCTATCCAATCTGCGGGGATATGAGCACCATGCCCGGCCTGTCCTCCAGCCCCGCAGCAGAACGGATTGATATCGGTGAGAACGGTGAAATCATCGGACTGGCCTAAGAGATGACTCCAGGTTGGGAAGCCGGTGACTACCTGGAGCGGCCGCTGCAGGAATTATTGGACGACGTCGGCGGTACGGATCCGGCGCCGGCGGCTGGATCCGTCACGGCCGCCACCGTGTCGCTCGCGGCCGCGCTGACGGCAAAAGTGGCGCATCGCTCCACAACGCAGCGGCCCGACGCCGGCGCGCTGGCGGACCGTGCCACTGCACTTCGCGATCGGGTGTCGGCTCTGATTACCGCTGACGCCGCCGGCTACGCCGAGGTGCTCGCAGCGCAACGGCGGGGAAGGGGAAAGGCGGAGGCGATGGCTGAAGCGGTGCGGATACCTGCGGAGATTGCCGAAGCCGCCGCCGAAATCGCTGAACTGGCCGCCGTCCTGGCCGAGAACGGCAACCCGAACCTGCGCTACGACGCGCTCGCGGCGGTGGATCTGGCCGACCAGGGCGCGGCGGTGGCCGCATCACTGGTGAGCGCCAACTCGGTTGCCGCCAGCGCAGCCGCTGCCGCTGCGGCGCTCGCGGCCGCCCGCAGGGCCACCGACATTGCTGCCGGGGTCGTCCGGCCGCACTGATACGCGACACCCCGCAGAGGTTCCACGAACCACTTCTACAGGCTAGGCGTTGTAGCCGAGGTGGTGGCTGATTTGTTCGCCCGCGCGGATGAGTTCACCCGGAAGTCCCGGCACTTCTTCCGGATCGAACCGGAATGCCGGCCCGGAAATACTAACAGAGCCAATGACGTCCCCACGGTAGTCCCTGACCGGTACGGCGGCGGCATTCAACCCGATTTCCAACTCCTCGTAAACGGTCGAATAGCCGGTGGCGACGATGTCGGCAAGGTGTTTTTCCAGGTCATCCCGGTCCGTGATCGTGTTCGGCGTTTCGGCAGGCAGGCCAGTTGCGGCCAGCAGCTGGTCCCTTTCGGCGGGTTCAAGGTGAGCGAGGAAGACTTTGCCGCTGGCCGTCGCGTGCACCGGTGTTAGGTTCCCGATCCAGTCATGCGTTGCCACTGACGAGGGGCCCATCGCCTGATCCACATTGACCGCGAAGTTCGAGCGTAAGACCGCCAGGTTGGTGGTCTCGCCGAATGCGTCGGCAAGGACCTGAAGCACGGGCCGGGCCTCCTGCACCAGGCTCAGCTTGCCCGGGATGGCTGCCGCCAGCCGGAGGATGCCGAAACCGAGTTGGTATTTTCCGCGGTCCACATGCGGTTGGATCATGCCGCGCTGATCGAGGGCACTCAGCAACCTGGACGCGGTGGACTTATGTACCCCCATCGTTTCGGCGATCTCTGTGACACCCGAACCACCGGTGCGGGCGAGTATTTCGAGCACAGTGATGGCGCGGTCCACGGACTGTACTCCGCCGGGGCCGGAAGTCCGTTCCTCAGAGCCGTTCGACGTCTCGGTATCCATAGAAAATTCCTGTAGCCGGCGTGATTTATCGACGGGGCAGGCCGTTTGCCTGCCCGGACTGCCATTCTATGTCGTGGCCTGCCTATCCGCGGATCTTCTTCATCCCGGGATCCACCAACGGTTCGGCGACGACGGTGGCCGGTATTCGGTTCCCGAAGTAATCGATCTCCACCTGGCACCCCTCCACAGCTGACGAAGGAAGCCACGCGTAGGCGATCGGGGAGTGAACCGTGTGTCCATACGCAGCGCTGGTGATGTAACCGGCGCGTTCTCCCTTGAGGAACACAGGTTCCTTGCCCATCACCATTGATTCGCCGTCGTCGATCATCAGGCAGCGGAGCCGGCGCGTTGCCGTGTCCTCGCTCCGCCCCGTCAGCGCTTCCCTGCCGACAAAGTCGCCCTTGGCCGGCCGGACGGCAAAGCCCAGACCCGCCGCGTAAGGATCGTGCTCAGTGTCGACGTCGGAACCCCATGCCCGGTATCCTTTTTCGATCCGCATGCTGTTGAATGCGCTTCTGCCGGCGGCGATCACACCCAGCGGTTGCCCCGCCTGCCAAAGCGCATCCCAGAGCTTCAGCCCGTTCTCGGCACTGGCGTAGATTTCGTATCCCAGCTCGCCCACGTAGGACAGCCGCAGCGCCCGGACCGGTATTCCAGCGATGGCTGTCTGTTGCCCGCGGAAGTATTTCAACGCCTGATTCGAAAAGTCCGCCGGACTCAGCGGCTGAATCAGGTCGCGGGCGCGGGGACCCCAAACACCAATGCAGCAGGTTCCACCGGTGATGTCGCGGACCTCGACCCAGTCGGCCGGGTTCTCCTGGCCCTGGTCGCGGGCGGCCTTGTGCAGATAGTCAAAGTCGAGGCCACCGTTGACCCCTGCCTGGAACAGGTTCTCCTCGATCCTCGCGACGGTGATGTCGCTCTTGACGCCACCGGCAGCGTCCAGCGCCAACGTATAGGTCACCGAACCGATGCTCTTGTCCAGCTGATTGGAGGTCAGCCGCTGCAGCAATGGCAGGGCTCCCGGGCCGGACACCTCGAGCCGTTTGAGCGGGGTCATATCGAACATCGCCACGTTCGTGCGGGTGGCATACACCTCAGCGGCGGCGATGGGGGAGTCGAACCGCGCCGACCAGGGATCGCGTGCCGGCGGCTGCCATTCCGGCGGCAGCTCTGCCAGCAGCGCGGCGTTGGTCTCGTACCAGTGCGGCCGCTCCCAGCCTGATGATTCGAGGAAGTATGCGCCGAGCTCCTGCTGCCGCGGGAAGAACGGCGATACCCTCAGGTTCCGGGGCGATAGCCGCGGCTCGAGCGGATGCCGGACATCGTAGATCTCGATAAAGTTCTGCTGCGACGTCTCACTGATGTAGTCAGGCTGCAACTGGACTTCTTCGAAGCGTGCGATGTCGAGTTCCCGCAGGTCGGTTTCGGAACGGCCGGTGACCAGCAGCTCCGCCACGGCCTTGGCCACACCCGCCGAATGCGTGATCCAGACCGCCTCGGCCAGAAAGAACCCGCGCAGCTGCCTCGATTCGCCCACCAGCGATCCGCCGTCGGGCGTGAAGGAAAAAATGCCGTTGAACCCGTCCGCGATCCGAGCCGTCTGCAGCGAGGGCAACAGCCGCTGGGATTCCTGCCACGAAGGTTCGAAATCATCGGGGGTGAAAGCCAGCCGGGAGGGCATCGACTCGGCGGTAATGCGTTCTGGATCCGGCGCCGCCAGCTCCGCCAGGTCGACCGGCATCGGCCGGTGGGCGTAGGAGCCGATTCCAAGCCGGTCGCCGAATTCGCGGAAATACAGGTCCTCATCCTGGTGCCGCAAGATGGGAAGGCGGGCGTTACTGCCGGTGCCGGTTCCCTCCGGAGCCGGGTCGGTAATTTCCGCCAGGGGTGTCGTTTTCACATACTGATGCGCCAGCGGCAGCAGCGGAACGGTCACGCCGATCAAATCGCCGACGGCGGGACCCCAGAAACCTGCGGCGGAAACAACGACGTCGGCACTGAAGGTTTGGTCTCCGGCCCGCACCCCGGTGACGCGGCCGCCGTCGGAATCAATACCGGTTACGGTGGCGCCACCTATAAACCGTGCCCCGCGCGATTCGGCCCGCGCCTGCAGGAGTTCGACGGCGAGCAGCGCAGAGGCCAGTCCATCCGAAGGAACGTGCAGGGCACCCAGGATGTAGTCGCGGTCCACCAGTGGATGCAGTTTGACGGTTTCCTCGGGATCGAGGAGGCGGGGCTCGAGTCCCCAGGAAGTGGCGAGGCCGTGCCTGCGTTTCAGCTCCGCGAGCCGGGCCTCGGTGGTGGCGACTTCCAGGCCGCCGAGCTGGTTGAAGGCGGGCGTTCCATTCTTTTTCAACGAAAGGAATTTCTGCACCGTGTAGGCGGCGAATTCGGTCATCGCCTTCGAGGGGTTCGTCTGGAACACCAACCCGGGGGCGTGCGACGTGGATCCGCCGGTGCGGGGCAGCGGACCCTGGTCCAGGACGGTGATGTTGGTCCAGCCTCGCCCGGTCAATTCATCGGCGAGATTAGCCCCGACGATTCCTGCTCCTATGATGACGACGCGGGGATTATTGGGTGCCATAGTTTTCCGATCGCTTCGTTGCGCGGGGCGGCAGCTGCGCCGCTTTTCGAGCGTGCGGCGCACCTTGTCTTCGAACCGTAGCGGCGTGGCTCGGAGGCTGTCAATGGTCCGTTTTGGAGGCGTCAATTCCTCCTGCGGCGCCACTGCACTAAAGTGATCTGGTGCACACTAAAGTCTCAACAAACTACGTCATCACTGCCCGGAACCTGACAAAGATGTACGGCGGTTTCAAAGCCGTTGACGATATCTCCTTCGAAGTCCCGGCGGGGGAGTCGTTTGGACTGCTCGGACCTAACGGCGCCGGAAAATCCACCACCATGAAGATGATCGGCGGTGTCTCCGGCCGCACGTCCGGGGAGCTGAGCATCATGGGTCTCGATCCGGAACAGCACGGCCCCGAGGTGCGGGCGCATCTGGGTGTCGTTCCGCAGCAGGACAATCTGGACGAGGACCTCAAGGTCCGCGACAACCTGATCGTCTACGGCCGCTACTTTGGCCTGCCATTGAGCTATCTGCGTCCGAAGGCCGATGAACTGCTCGAGTTCGCGCAGCTGACCGACCGGGCCAAAGCCAAGGTCGACTCCCTCTCGGGCGGGATGAAGCGCCGGCTGACGATTGCCAGGTCGCTGGTGAACGACCCGAAAATCCTGCTGTTGGATGAGCCCACCACCGGCCTCGACCCACAGGCCCGGCACATCCTCTGGGACCGGCTCTTCCGGCTCAAGGAATCCGGGGTGACACTGATCCTCACTACGCACTACATGGACGAAGCGGAGCAGCTCTGCGACCGGCTGATCGTCGTCGACAAGGGCGCCATCATGGCGGAGGGATCGCCGTCGGCGCTGATTAAGGAACACTCCACCCGCGAGGTGCTGGAGCTGCGGTTCGGTTCGCAGCGCAATGCCACCATCGGCGAACAGTTGCAGGGTATTGGCGAGCGGCTGGAAACCCTGCCGGACCGCGTCCTGATCTACACCCGCGACGGCGAAGCTGCTCTTGAGCAGGTCACGGAGCGGGGCTTGCATCCCATTACATCGCTGGTGCGCCGTTCCAGTCTCGAGGATGTTTTCCTGCGCCTGACCGGAAGGAGCCTCGTTGACTAAGCAAGCAGACCAGCAGGCGCAGGACCGCAGCCAGGTGATGTCGCCGTCGGGCCTTCAAGCGCATTCACCGGAGGTAGCGGCGCAGCGGGCACGGAAGTATGGCTCCCTGTACTACGCCGAACACGTCCTGCGGGCGATGCGCGGCTATGGCTGGACCATCGTTGCCTCCAGTGTCGGCACGCCGATCGTGTATCTGTTCGCAATGGGGATCGGGCTGGCCACGCTGGTGGATGCCAGGACCGGGGACCAAGGGCTGGGCGACGTCTCCTACCTGACCTTTGTTGCCCCGGCCCTGTTGGCGACGGCGGCGATCATGGTGGCGAACGAGGAGTTCAGTTATCCGGTGATGGCCGGATTCAAATGGCGCCGGACCTACTACGGCCCCAACGCCTCTCCGCTGAGCAGCAGCCAGATCGTGAACGGGTCGGTGATGGCAGTGACGGTCCGGCTGGCGCTCACCTGCGGAATCTATTTCGTGTTCATGCTCGTCTTCGGCGCCGTTCCGGACGCCACCGGCTGGCTGTCCGCTGTCATCGCGGTGCTGTGTGGGTTGTCGTTCGGGCTGCCCTTGATGGCCTACGCGGCGGGGATCGAGGAGGAAAGGGGGCAGTTCGCGATGGTGATGCGTTTCGTCGTCACTCCATTGTTCCTGTTCTCCGGCACGTTCTTCCCTCTGGACTCGCTGCCGATGGTGGTCCGTTGGATCGGCTGGATCTCGCCGCTCTGGCACGGGACCGAACTGGGCCGCGTGTTCAGTTATGACTACGCCGAGCCGGTCTGGCTCTCCGCGCTGCACGTGCTGTACATGGTGGTGTTGGCGCTCGCGGGCTGGGCCGTGGCGCGGAAGCGCTACGCGAGGAGGCTGGGTAAATGAGTACCGTGATCAAGCAGGAGGACCTGATGCTTGAGGGGCGGAACCGTCCCTTCGGTTCGCTCTACTCACGTAACGCACGTGCCGTCATCGGACGCGGGCTACTGGCAACCAAGAGCAGCAACTGGCTGGTGATGGCCAGCGGCTTCTTCGAACCGGTGCTGTACCTGGTGGCGATGGGAATCGGGCTCGGGGCGCTGGTGGGCGAAGTGGAAGGACCGGGTGGCCAGCCGATCCAGTACGCCGCCTACATCGCGCCGGCGCTGCTGGCCGTTTCCGCGATGAACGGCGCGGTCTACGACTCCACCTGGAACGTTTTCTTCAAGATGAACTTCGCCAAGCTGTACGAGGGGATGCTCTACACCTCGCTCGGCCCGCTTGACGTGGCCCTGGGCGAGATCTTCCTGGCACTGCTGCGGGGGGCCATGTATGCGACCGGCTTCACCGCCGTGATGAGCATGATGGGACTGATTACGACGCCGTGGGCCTTGCTGTTGATCCCGGCGTCGGTCCTGATCGCCTTCGGCTTCGCCAGCTTCGGGATGGGGATCACGAGCTTCATGAAGACATTTCAGCAAATGGACTGGATCAACTTCGTCATGCTCCCGATGTTCCTTTTCTCGGCCACGTTCTATCCGCTCAGCGTCTACCCGACGGCGGTGCAATGGATCATCCAGGCGTTGCCCCTTTGGCACGGGGTGGAGCTGCTGCGCCAGATCAGCGTCGGCGTCTTCACTTCAGCGACGGCCATCCATGTGCTCTACTACCTCGTGATGATCGTCCTCGGCCTGCTGCTGACCACCGGCCGACTGCGCAAACTCTTCCTGAAGTAGCCCACGCGCTCGTCCGGAAACAGCCTCGTGGCAGCATTGACGGCGATTCCAAAGCAACTGACGGCAACCAGTCAAGGGACTGGAGTGACTCAAGCCATAGTGAAGTGTGCCATTCGGTCTTGTCGTCCTGGCGGGTTCGAGTGGCAGGTCCACTTTTAAGCATTCATTCAGGAGCGACACCTACCTATGAATCCATCGTCTAAACAAACACGCAGACGGACGCTGGCTGTCACAGCCGCCGTCGTGCCTCTGTCCCTCGCTTTGGGAGCGAGCGCGTTGGCCGCCATTCCAACCAATGCAAGTAACAGCGAAAAGGTGGCGACTGCCTCGACCCATAACGAGGGCAATCACGGAAAGCCACCGGAAATCGAAGCGCGCGCCAAAGCGACCATCAAGGTCAAAGGCCGGACCTTCAAGGACCTCAACGACAACGGCAAGCTGGACCCATACGAGGACTGGCGTCTTTCGGCCGACGAGCGGGTCGAAGACCTGGTCTCGCAGATGACGCTGAAGGAAAAAGCCGGCCTGATGCTGATCGACACCCTCAACGCAACCTGCGATACGGAGACTCAAACCCGCGGCACGCTTGACCCAGCGGCAACGGATTACATCAACACGCAGAAGATGCACCGGTTAATTTTCCGCAACACCGTCACGACTGAGGACAAGGCAGTCTGCGGCGAATCCGGTGGCGGTTTCCGCGCGAGCACCAGCGTGACGCCGCAGGAAGCGGCCAAGTACATGAACACCATTCAGGAAATGGGGGAGGCCACGCGTCTCGGCATTCCGATGCTGTACAAGTCGAACGCGCGTAACCACATCGATCCTGACGCCCGTGAAGGCATCAATGAAGCTTCAGGAGCATTCACAGCCTTCCCGAAGGAAGCCGGCATCGCCGCAGCCGCCTTGGGCGAGGAGTCCGCCAATACCGGCGGGGCACCGACTACCGGAGACATGTCGGTGGTGGAGGACTTCGCCGGCGTCATGGGCGAGGAATGGAAGGCGATCGGCCTGCGCGGGATGTACGGCTACATGGCCGATCTGTCGACCGAGCCCCGCTGGTACCGTGCCCACGAAACATTCACCGAGGACGCGGATCTCAATGCCAACATTATGACGTCCCTGGTGGAAACACTGCAGGGCCCGGTCAATGAGGATGGCATATCGTTGAGCCCCGACACCTCCGTGGCACTGACCATGAAGCATTTCCCAGGTGGCGGCCCGCAGGAACTGGGCCTTGATCCGCACTATTCGTTCGGCAAGACACAGGTGTACCCGGGCGGCGGCTTTGGGTACCATCTGAAGCCGTTCGAAGCTGCCATCGACGCCGGAGTATCATCCATCATGCCGTACTACGGAGCACCGATGGAGGTGACCTATGACGGCGTCACTTATGACCAGACAGGCATGGCCTTCTCGGAGCAGATTGTCAATGACCTGCTGCGCGGCAAGCTTGGTTTCCAGGGGTACGTCAACTCAGACACGGGCATCATCCAGGACCGCGCCTGGGGGCTGGAGGACAAGTCGGTTCCTGAGCGGGTTGCCGCAGCCATCAACGGTGGCACCGATACGCTCTCGGGTTTCCACGACGTGCAAACCATCATCGATCTGGTTGATCAGGGTCTGGTGACCAAGGAACGAGTCACGACGGCTGCGGAGCGCCTGCTCAAGCCGATGTTCCTGATGGGTCTGTTCGAGGATCCGTACGTTGATGCTTCGAAGGCCAACGATGTCGTCGGTAACTCTGAGCACCAGGAAACAGCGCTGGAGCTGCAGCGCAAGTCAGCCGTGCTTTTGCAGAACGAGGAGACGCCCGACGGCGGCAAGGCTCTGCCGCTTAAGGAGGACTCGGATGTCTACATCCTCGGCAGCATCGACGAGGAGACGGTGGAGAGCTACGGCTACAAGGTCACCAACGGCAACACCCAAGATCCTGCCGACCGGCCGGGTGCAGAAGGCAGCGACCGGGTGCTGATTTCGATGACGGCCAACAACGTCAATACCGGAGACTACAAGAGTGATGCCCCCAAGACGGGCCTCAACGAGGAACACATCAACCCCATCGAATTTCCAGGTGTAAAGGGATTGGATGGCGAGAGCCCGTACGGCGCAGCCGATGCGTGTGTTGCCTATGGTGCCGAAGAGTGTACGGACAACGGTCTTAGATTCGGTGGATCACTACCATGGGAATCCAGCATTCTGGACTTCACCGGCATGTCCAACGCCGAATCCTGGAAGGTAACGCCGTCGCTGGAAACCATCCAGCAGGTCATGAAAGAGGTCGACGATCCCAGCAAGGTGGTGCTGCAGGTCTACTTCCGGCAGCCGTTCGTCCTTGACAAGGCCAGCGGTCTGCGCGACGCCGGAGCCATCGTGGCTGGCTTCGGAATGAGCGACAAGGCACTGATGGACATTCTGTCCGGAAAGGTCAGCCCGCAGGGCAAAATGCCGTTTGCGCTGGCCGGAACGAGGAAGGCCGTCAAGGAACAGTACAGTGATCTGCCAGGCTACAAGGAAACCACTGACGGAGCGCTATTCCCGTTTGGTTTCGGACTGACCTACTAGGGGGGGCGGATCACCACGGACTGGATGTAGTCCGGCTCTCCGCCACAAATGAGAGCCCGTCCCATCACGGGGCGGGCTCTCATTTGGTGCCTGGCGATTGAGGCTAGACGTGTACCCCGGGATCCAGGATGCGCGGTGCAAGCCTGGTGAGCTGAGTGACGTGCCTCGGGGACAATTCCTCGATGGAGTTGACTTGAAGGAGCTTCATTGTGCGTGTGATCTCCTCCGAGAGGATTGAGATGGTGCGGTCCACGCCCGCGCGTCCGCCAGCCATCAACCCGTAGAGGTACGCGCGGCCGATGAGTGTGAACTTGGCACCGAGAGCCATGGAGGCGACAATGTCCGCTCCACTCATGATTCCGGTATCCACCATGATCTCGATGTCGTCTCCTACCTCGCGGGCCACCGTTGGGAGCAGATGGAATGGGATAGGTGCGCGATCAAGCTGGCGGCCGCCGTGATTCGACAGGACGATGCCGTCGACGCCCAAGTCCGTGAGTTTCCTGGCATCCTCAAGAGTCTGGACGCCCTTGACGACCAGCTTGCCCGGCCACATCTGCCGGATGATGCCTAGATCGTCGTAGCTGATCGATGGATCCATCGCCGAGTCGAGCAGTTCTCCGACGGTCCCTCCTGTGGAGGACAGCGATGCGAATTCCAGCTTGGGTGTGGTGATGAAGTCCCACCACCACCAGGGCCGCGGAAGGGCATTGAGTACGGTGCCCATCGAGATCTGGGGCGGGATCGAGAAGCCGTTGCGCTTGTCCCGCAGGCGGGCCCCCGCGATCGGCGTGTCCACGGTGAAGAAGAGCGTATCGTATCCAGCTGCCGCAGCGCGTTCGACCAGACCGTAGGAGATCTCGCGCTGCCGCATGACATAGAGCTGGAACCAGTTCCTCCCGGCGGGGTTGGCATCCCGGACGGCCTCGATGGATGTCGTGCCGAGGGTGGAGAGCGAGAACGGGATGCCCGCTGCACCGGCCGCACCCGCGCCGGCGATTTCTCCTTCGGTCTGCATCAGGCGGGTGAATCCGGTAGGCGCGATTCCGAATGGCAGCGCCGAGTGGCCGCCGAGGATCGTTGTCGAGGTATCCACGTTGGAGACGTCATTGAGGATGGCCGGATGAAATTCGACATCCTGAAAGGCTTGGCGTGCACGGGTCAAGGACAGCTCTGCTTCTGCGCCGCCGTCTGTGTAGTCGAAGGCGGCGGCGGGCGTACGGCGTTTGGCAATGTTGCGCAGATCTTCGATCGTCAAGGCGGCCTCAAGCCGGCGTTTGAGAGGGTCGAGTTCTATTTTCTTGAACTGCAGCAGATCAAATATCTCGGAGACTTTGGGTATTTGTCTCGTGGTCATGTTGGTTCTCCTCGGGTGTATGGGAAATGGGGCGTATCGATTCGTCAGGGCCGCGTCCCGGTACGGACGATGTGAATGCGGCTCATCCCACAGTTATGTGTGATTTCGCCGGACTTTGCCGCCTCATCCAGCCGACGAGCAGGGCCAACGTTGCGAGGAGCAGTATGAGCATGAAAGTACCGAGGTTGAGACCCAGCCCGTGGATAAATACGTAGGCCAGTGGGCCGGCTGCAAGGCAGTAGTACGTGGTGATGATGATGGTTTTCCGGAGAAGATCTCCCTCGCGTCCTAGGAGACCTACTGTGGCTGATGCGGCGACGATGTTGTGGATGGCAATCGGGTTGCCGCCGGCACCGCCGACGGCTTGGGCTGCCACTACAGTC
>NZ_JBTNCY010000012.1:0-100232 GCF_054511255.1 Arthrobacter monumenti
CCGAGTCTTCAGATGAAGGATCAGTCCGCCCGGTCGGGACCGGATTCTGACGTCGTTCACGGTCGGAACGATGTCCCAGGACATAGGTGAACGATGTCTTGAGTCCACACACCCCCGTCTCCGCGAAATGCCAGGCCCGCCCTTGATGCAGATCATGCCGGGCTGGTTGGAACGCCCCGGTCTTCGGACCGTGGCGTTTCTGCGTTCCGCTCCGGGGTGTCGATCCGCCAGGGGCGACCGCCGTCGATTCCGGCCAATTCCATGGTTGCCGGGGCCAGCACCACGATGCCGGGATATGTCCGCAGCAGTCGGGCGAGCATCGCCCGGCCATCGTCGTCCAAGTCGCCGTCCACCCGGTTCAGCACCAGCAGTGGCGGCACTCCCAAGGCGGCCCGGGCCACCTTCAGCCGGGCCCGTTCGGACACGGTCAGCGGCTCTCCTCCACGCTTGAGACGTGTACGTTCTCCCTCCGGAAGGTTGGCCAGCGCGTTGCCGAGTCCGGCCTTGTCCAGCGCGGCGGAACCTTCATCAACCGGCAGTTCGGGCCGGCGGTACCGGACGGACCTGCCGATGGTTCCCCGCTCCAGCAGCGACCCTGCGGCGGCGTAGCCCGCAAGGACTCGACGGTCCCGGTCATCCGCCGACAACAGGTCGACGCCGTCAATCAGTGTGCGCACCGAAGCATCCTGCCGCGCCCCCAGCATCCGTTCGAGAACAGCGGTTGCCCGGGCAGGATCGGCGGCATGCAGCACAATCCTGTCCCCCTGCCGGGCTTCCAATGGCGGCAGTTCCGGTCCGCCGTCGACGGTTATCCCGGTGACATGCAGGCCTTCGGGACGGGCTCGGTTGGCCTCTGCGGAACCTCCCTGCGCCCTGGTCGCCTCCTGCACTGGTGTGGCCACCGCCAGCGCCGGCCCGAGTATCCTCCGGGCGGCCTTGAAGTTCTGCCGGTATTCCACCACCTTGCCCATATCGGCCACCGGTGTGGCGATCATGCCCACTATGGTCAATGCGCCGGCGACCGTGGCGGTGGGCACGGACTGCCAAGCGCCAACCGTTGCGACCGCGGCAAGCGCCAAGGCCGCAACCGCCGCAGCGGAGCCACGGATGTAACCGGCGACGGCGGCGCGGTCGATGGCGGCGCCGGCCACGCTTCCACCGAGCGTGTCCACTCTCTTGACCTCGCGGACGAGACCACCGTCCATCCTGATCACGGGAGCCGCCGCGACGGTGTCGGCGATGTGCGCTGCCAATTGGCCACGCTTGCGCCGCAGGATCCGCGCCCGCCGGAATGCCGGTATGGCCAACAGCGCCAAGGCGCCCGCGAGCAGACACAGAGGTACGACGACGGCGAGCGCCAGCGGCGGGGCGAGGAGCCACAGCGCGAAGAGAGTTCCCAGTACCAGCGGGATGCCCACTGCCAGAGGCGCGATGCCTTGGGCAACCCAGTTCCGTACGCTGGTCAGGTCATTAGTTGTCCTCGCGATCGTGATGCCTGCCGCCGGTCCTCGGTCCGTTGACAGCGCGGACCTGATCAAGCCGGTGCGGATCTGGTGAATGTAATGCTGGCCCAGCTTTTCCGCGAGGATGCGCTCGACCGCCCGCAGTGCTCCGGTGCCGAGGGCGGCGATGAGCAGCCCTGCCAGGATCAGGACGAAGGCAGTAGTGCTGCCGCCCGCGCTCAATGCCCGGGTCATCAGCAGTGCGCTGGCGCCGGCTGCCGCGGCGAGGGCCAGCCCGCAGGCGATGAGCAGCGCCATGTACGACCGGCGCTTGCCGGTCAGGAGTTTCGGCAGCATGATTACAGCGTTGCTGCGGCCGCTGGAGCAGCCGGTGTGTTGACAACGGTGGCCCCGATGGCGGGTACACCGGTTCCGGCAGCCCCGTCTTCGATGTCTTCGACGGGTCCGGGGGCGGCAATACCGGTTTCGCGGATCGGCAGCATGCCGAGAGCGGTTGCCGGATTGCAGAGTTCGAAGGTGTCGATAACGGGAGCGTCCAGGACTGAGGCCGCCTCTTTGGCCGCCAGTGGCGAGGCTGTCAACAGGCCGGAGACTGCGGCGACGTTCACTCCGGATTCGCGCAGGACCTGCAGTCCACCGGCGGCTCCGAGCGCATCGGCGGCGGAAAAGATCACGTGGTCGACGGCGTCGTGGAATACCGGATCGCCGAGCAGGCGCGAGGTCTCGCCCTGATACACGCCATCCGCTATTTCAATCACCACCACGTCGGTTGCGGAGAATGTCAGCGCGTCGATCATGCTCGTCAGCAAGCCGCGGACGGTCTCATAGTCGAGTTTGTAGGTGGTCGGGTATCCGAAGTCGGTGAAGTCGAGCACCTTGGTTGCGCCGCCGTCGGTAAACAACCGTGGATCGTTCCCGGCGCCGGTTCCTGTGGCCTTGCCGGCGGAGACGTTCAATCCCGCTGTTGTAAGACCCTTGACGAGGCAACCGAGAGTGGTCGATTTTCCGGAGTTCATGGAAGTTCCCAGGACGGCGATAACCGGCGGGCGGCCCGGGAGCTGACTGGAGGAATGAATCTGGTGCGGAGCCGTGTCCCGCAGGTTCACGACCCTGCCGCCACGGGACAGCAGACCGATAGGCTCGATCGCGGTCGGCTTGTCGATTGCCGCATGCTGTTCCAGGACGGTCGCCGCAAGTCCTCCGCCGGCCACCAGGTGGCAAGGCTGCAGATCCTCGGGAACGACGGCGAGGAATTGGTCCGGGGCATACCGGTTCCCGTAGGCGACGAGGATCTCATCACCGAGGAACATGGTTTGGCGACGGGAGGCGGGCGACTCCAGTTTCGTGTGCTTGCCGATTTCCGTAACCCGCGCAAGCACCACATCGCCGGCCTGTGGCATAGCTTTCGGCAGGATTCCATATCCATACGGATCCAGCTCAATGGCTTCAGCCACGAACCTCGTGGTGTATGCCTTCTTGGCGCTGAGGAGCCGGGCTGCATCGAGTGCACGAGGTGCGTTCTGGGCAGCTCCGGACGGTTGGACGGTTCCGGAAGGGTGCGTAGCGGTGGTCGTCATGGTGTCTCCTTCGTTGGCGTTGCTGGTACTAACCACTCAACACAGCCAACGTGAGACGATCATTTGACCCCGATGAGTCTGTCCTCATCTGTCCTTTACCTGTTGTTCACCTTGGACGTTCGGCGGGAGTCAGAACTTCTGCCGAAGGGCCGGCCCCTCGACGTCGTTGTCTGTTGGTTACGGTTCCCAACCAAGCCTGCGGCTCAATTCCCGGGCGGCGGGTTCCAGAGCGGCCAGGATCGACTCTTGAGCGGGGGAACTTCCGGATTCGGGCCATGACTCCGCGGCAAGTGTGCTGTACGAATATGTCACGGCTATGGAGGCAACGATCCGACCGGTCCGGTCCCTGACGGATTTGGCGATGGACGTCAGACCCTCGGCAACTTCACCAAATTCGCGGGCGTAGCCCTGTCTTCGCACCACATCCAATTGCTGCTGGAGTTCGGCGTACGTAGCGGGGCCCCTGCCGGTCCGTTGAATGAACGAATAATTGGGCGGGAAAAGGGCCTTGAGTTGCTGATCACCCAAACCCGCCAGAATGGCCCGGCCGGATGCCGTCAGATGCGCCGGCAGGCGGACGTCCTTTGCGGTGACCAGCGGAGGGCGCGATGGTGCCGTCTCCTCATGAATGTAGAGCGTTTCGTGGCCCTGTACTACGGCCAGGTGTGCCGTTTCGCCGAGTTTGAGGACCAGTCGCTCCAAAACGGGTCTCCCGAATCTCGCCAGGGGGACCTGGATGGCGAAGGCTTGGCCGATTTCCAGTGCTGCGACGCCCAGTACATAGGATCTTTGCTCCGGGAGGTGCGCGACATATCCCAGCGACTGCATGCCGCTGAGCAGGCGGAATGTAGACGACCTGGGAGAGCCGATCGCCGCGGAGATCCGCAGAGCAGAGACGGGACTGGCCTGTGTTGCCAAATAGCTGAGGATCCGAAGCGCGCGCAGGGAGCTGTTTGACTCATTTTCCATGGCGCTCCTCTGGCCTTGAGATAAGAATCTCATATGTGAGACCGCATACTTCGATTTTCCATTGTCTTTACGGAGGATCAAGTGTCGGATAGACCTAGGCAATTGAACGAGCCGCGTTCCAGGACGAACGACGGCGCAGAATCCGGGAGACAAAAATGGCCACAATTTCGAGGGCCCAGGAAACGAAACCGCGCCAGATGTGGAAGTTGTTTGTTTACAGCGGCATCGGAGCATTCATGTTCTTCGTGCCGCTGACCATCAGCGGCCGGAACACCATCATGCTCGACCATATCGTCACGTTCCTCCAGGCCGCTATCGGGCCTGCGTTGCCGTACTACGCCCTGGCCGTCATCGTGGCAGGAGCCTTGTACCCGTTCATCACCGGAACATGGAGGAGGACGACCGTCGACGTCGTTTTCTCCTTGTTCAAGGTCGTGGGCATGGGCGTTGGCTTCATGCTGGTATTCAATATCGGACCGGCTTGGCTCTTCGAACCGGACATGGGCCCGTTCCTGTTCGACAAGCTGGTGATCCCGGTCGGGCTGTTGGTTCCCATCGGAGCCGTCTTCCTGGCCCTGCTGGTCAGCTATGGTCTGCTTGAGTTCATCGGCGTCCTCGTGCAGCGGATCATGCGCCCCATTTGGAAGACCCCGGGGCGTTCGGCCATTGACGCGGTTGCCTCCTTCGTTGGCAGCTATTCGCTCGGCCTGCTGATTACCAACCGGGTCTACAAAGAAGGAAAATACACGGCCCGGGAAGCGGCTATCATCGCCACCGGGTTCTCCACGGTGTCCGCCACGTTCATGGTCATTGTCGCCAAAACGTTGGGGCTGATGGGCCAGTGGACGACGTACTTCTGGATCACCTTCCTCGTGACCTTCCTGGTCACCGCCATTACAGTCAGGATCTGGCCCTTGAAGGGGATCCCGGACGAATACCACCCTGAGGCGGAGCCGCAACCGGAAGAGGAAATCACCGGCAGCCGGTTGTCGAGGGCCTGGAGTGCGGCCCAGGAAACGGTGCAAGAGGCGCCGTCGCTGCGGGTGAATATCTGGGTCAATGTCCGCGATGGCGTGGTGATGACGATGGCGATCCTGCCCTCGATCCTCTCGATCGGGTTGCTCGGGTTGGTTCTCGCCACGTACACGCCCGTCTTCGATTGGCTGGGTTACGTCTTCTACCCCTTCACCTGGGCATTGCAGCTGCCGGAGCCGATGCTGGTGGCGAAGGCAAGCGCCGTCGGTATCGCCGAGATGTTCCTGCCTGCCCTGCTCGTCGCCGAGGCCGGCGCCGTGGTGAAGTTCGTAATCGGAGTCGTCTCCGTTTCCGGCATCATCTTCTTCTCGGCGTTGGTCCCTTGCATCATGGCCACGGACATTCCGATTCCGATCTGGAAGCTGGTTGTCATCTGGTTCCAGCGGGTCGTACTCACGCTGATCCTGGTGACGCCGATCGCCTTCCTGCTTTACTAGTGCCGCTTAGGACGTCTGAAATGCTCACGAACGCGCATCACACCGTTGGGCCAGGGGGCTTCCGCTTCTGCGGGTACGGCGTCTCATGGCGGGAGAGCATCTGTACAAAGTCCTCAATGCGCCGGGAACGGGTTTGTGCTCTTTTCGCGGCATTCACACGGAAGATAAGCGCATAACGGTTGGTGGAAGTCAGCACATCGAACATCGCCTGCGCGGCGGGTACGGCTGCCACGGCCTCGGCGAGATCCGCGGGCACTTCCGCTGCGGATTGACCGGCATATGCCGTCTCCCAACGGCCGTCCGCCTTTGCGCTTTCGACGGCGGCACGCCCGGCAGCGTGCATCTTCCCAGCCGCTTCCAGTCTTGCCACATGGGATACGTTTCTGGCCGACCAGGGACTGCGCGGCCTGCGGGGCGTAAAGCGCTGGCGGTAGCTGCCTTCGTCGCGCTTATTGGCCTGACCATCGATCCAACCGAAACACAGGGCTTCGTCCAGCGCCGCAGCGTAGGTCAAATTAGTGACCGTTCCCCCGCTCTTATGGAGCACCAGCCATACTGCATCAGCGGTGGAGTGGTTTACCTCCAGCCAGTGGCGCCACTCCTCCGCACCGGCGACTACGAGTTCAGGCGTGTCCACATCAGAGCTGACTTGCCAGCCGGATCACGACCGGAGAGGTCGTCATTTCAGACAGGGAGAATTCAACCGCCTGCCCGCCTTCGCCTCCACCGCGCACCGCGAGCCCTTCGCCCAGGTAGATGGCGGCGAAAGTCTGACCGCTGGCGTCCGTGCAGTAAAGGAGGTCACCGGCTGCTGCTGTCTCAATAGTGACGGTTTCTCCCAGCTGCAGGTAGTCCCGTCCGCTCGTAGCGGGCGCATATCCTGCGCCAGTGAGCACCGTTTCGATGAATGAAACGGCATCGTGTTCCTGTCCGACCTGGGCCATGGCCAGCGCGACGACAGCCACCTGAAGGTCGCCACTATCGGACGCCGGACCTTGAGGGACTGCTGGATCCTCCGTTCCTTCCGTTCCTTCCGTTCCTTCCGCTTCTTCCGGCACAACTGACTGCTCCGGCGAGGCTTCGCCGGTTTCTTCGGACGTTCCCGTTCCGTTTACCGGCTCAGGCGACTCATCTTCTTCCTGGGTACTCGACGGGTCGGCGGAATTCTCCGCTTCAGGATTTTCTGGCGTCCCGGTCGACTCTGCGGCCTCGCCCGGCTCAGCGGTTTTGTCTGCGCCGGTAGTGTCTTCAGTTTCGGGTTCCGGTATCTCTTTTGGACCGGTCTTGTCCTTACCTGTGGCGTTGTTGCCTGTGGTGTCCTTACCGGTCTTGTCCTTACCTGTCTTGTCCTTACCTGTGGCGTCGTTGCCTGCGGTGTCCTTACCGGTCGAGTTGTCGGCCTTCGGCGATTCTTCATCGGAAGGCGTTTCCTGCCGAGGCTTCTCCGGCCGGGTCTCTTCCTCCCCCTCGGCGGGCTCATCCTGTTCCCGGGTCTTTTCTCCCCGTGCCGGAATATCCCGCTCGGTTTTAGCCCGCCGCTCGGATTTATCCCGCTCGTCGGCCTTATCCCGCTCGGCTTTAGCCCGCTCGTCGGCCTTATTCGTTTCCGGTGTTTTCGACATCTTGGATGTGTTCTTGGCCTCCCCTGTCGCCGGAACCTTCACCCGGGACAGAGTGGCGGTTTCAATCCTGCGTTTCCCCTTGTCTTTCGTCGTCGAATCCTGCCGGGCATCACCGGATGACGCGCCGGAGGGAACCTCCGCAGGCGAAGGAGCCATGGCAGGGGCCTGGTAGTCGGTTAGTGGCCCGCCAGCGACAAGGCCGGATGGCGCATCCGCGCCTCCGCTCACCGACGTCGTAAAGAACCATGACGATCCTTCCGGACCGACGGAATGCAACACGGTGCCCTCATCTGGATTGAGTGCACTGATCATCATGCCGTTTCCAACATAGATTCCGACATGCGCCCAGTGGTTCGGCCCATCGGGACGCTGCGCCACAAGATCCCCGGGAGACGGCGTCGTCGTCGGCTCCAATACTGCCCATTGGCTCACCCGCGGCAGCTCAATTCCGGCATGCCGGTATGCCCACTGCACGAATCCCGAGCAGTCCCATCCGCTGATGAAGCTGGTTCCTCCCCAAACATAAGGCCGTCCGAGCCCGGCATAGGCATATTCCACGACGCCTGCAAGGTCACCTCTGAGAGCCGTGCCGGACAGTCGTGGTTGTCCCGGTTGTCCTTGGCCTGGCTGTCCTGGCTGTCCTGGCTGTCCCGGGCCGAAGTTGTCCGGGTAAGAAGCCGGATACATCTTGCTCTGTGGATATGAAAAGACCGCGGGTGCCAGGTTGAAGGACAAGGTGGCGTTTGAAGCGGCCGTAACCGAAGATGCCTGCTCTCGTGCCTGGGGTTGCGGAGCGGCGGTCTGCTGCGGAAATGCAGGTTGCACCACGAGTCCTGCGCCCAGGATCAGGCCGCAGGCGAGAGCCACGGCGGAGGTGCGGGGTGAAGTTCTGAAGAATGCGGGACCGGGGGACCGGTGACTGCCCTTATGCCCTGATCCGCCTGTACGGATCGTCGAGTGATGCCCCCTGCTTGCTGACACTTATGCGGCCCCTTTCCACGTAGTCCCGTTAATCGTACTGTGACTGATGTGACTGCGCCATAGCAGTTAGGCAAAAAGATTTCAAACATTTCCGCGGAATGGGCGATTCGCCCGGCTTCCATGCCTGCGATGTAACTTGAACAGTTATGAGCGCAGTAGACATACTTCAGGCAATGGGCCTGGGTTTCGGGACCGGACTGGCTTTGATCGTTGCCATTGGCACACAGAACGCGTTTGTACTTCGACAGGGCATCCGGCGTGAGCACGTGACCGTCGTGGTTCTCATCTGTGCGGTCTCGGACGCCTTGCTGATCAGCGCAGGGGTGCTCGGCATCGGAATCCTTTTCCAAACGGCCCCGGTCATCGTCGACGTCATCCGGATCGCCGGCGCCGTGTTCCTGTTGGCCTACGCCGCTTTGGCGGCCAAACGAGCGATACGACCCGGCCGCCTCACCGCCGCTGATGGCTCCCGCGAGTTGAGCGCATCCTCAGTCGTTTGGGCGGTCCTGGCGCTGACCTGGCTCAATCCACATGTCTATCTCGATACAGTCCTACTGCTGGGTTCGGTCGCGAACCAGCAGGTCCCCGATGCGCGTTGGTGGTTTGCCGGAGGCGCCATTCTAGGCAGCTTCGCCTGGTTCTCTGCGCTCGGTTTCGGGGCACGGCTGCTCCGCCCCTTCTTTTCCAAGCCTTCCTCCTGGCGGATTCTCGACGGATTGATCGCCGCCATCATGCTGATCCTGGGCATCAGGATGGCGGTCGGCGCCTGAGTGTCAGTCCTGGTAAATCACGACGACGACCTCGTCACTGCGCGCTGGCGGCGGACAGGATACGGGCATCTCCGTTGGAGAACGCGACCAGCCGGACCTCCTTGATCCGGCTCTCCGGGTGCGAGCTGAAATACTCCCGGATGGTCCTCACCGCGATCGACGCCGCCTCCTCTTTGGGATATCCGTATACCCCTGTTGAAATACCCGGGAAGCCGACACGTTCAGCCCGCAGTTCCTCTGCCAGGCTGAGCGAGTTCCGGTAGCAATTGGCCAGCAGCCCGGCTTCGCGGCCATGATGCCGGCCGTAGATCGGCCCGACTGTGTGGATGATGTGTTTTGCCTTGAGGTTATGACCGCCGGTGGCTTTCGCTTCTCCATAGCCGCAGCCGTTCAAAGCCTTGCATTCGGCCAGTAATTCCGGCCCGGCGGCGGCGTGGATGGCGCCGTCGACTCCCCCGCCGCCGAGCAGGCTCGTGTTGGCGGCATTGACAATAATGTCCACGTCCTGACGGGTAATGTCTCCCGTCACGACGGTCAACCGGTCGGTGGCCATGAGGTGACTCTCCAAACTGTCCAGGAACCTGGCAAGGTTTCTGCCACTAGTGTTGTAGTCGAAACTGGCACAACCGATCCGAAGGAGCAAGAGATGGAATACCGGAATCTGGGGAACAGTGGCACCGCCGTGTCCTCCTTCGCCCTTGGAACGATGACCTTCGGCGCAGAGGCGAATGAATCCACGTCGCATGACATCATGGCCGACTACGCCGCTGCCGGTGGAAACTTCATCGACACCGCCGATGTGTATACCAAGGGTGCCTCCGAGGAAATCGTCGGACGCTGGCTGGCGAAGAACCCCCTGGAGCGCGACCGGATGGTCATCGCCTCGAAAGGCCGCTTCCCGATGGGCGACGGCGTCAACGATCTGGGCCTGTCACGCCGGCATCTGCGCAAGGCACTCGACGCATCGCTGTCGCGGCTGGGAGTGGATCACCTGGATCTCTACCAGGTCCACTCGTGGGATCCGGTGACGCCGCTCGAAGAGACACTCGGCTTCCTCGACGACGCCGTCCGCAGCGGCAAGATCAGCTACTACGGATTCTCGAACTACACCGGCTGGCAACTCACGAAGGCTGCATGGATGGCCAAAGCCCACGGCTGGACCGCGCCGGTTACTCTGCAACCGCAATACAGTCTTCTGGTGCGCGAAATTGAATCGGAAATTGTACCCGCGGCGCTCGATGCGGGCATGGGATTGTTGCCTTGGTCCCCGCTGGGCGGCGGCTGGCTGACCGGAAAATACAAGCGGGACGCGGAACCGACCGGCGCCACCCGGCTGGGCGAAGACCCAGAGCGGGGCATGGAAGCCTGGGAGAAGCGCAATTCGCTGGAGCGCACTTGGCGCATCGTCGACGCGGTGCTGGAAGTGGCCGGCGACCGCGGGGTAACACCCTCGCAGGTGGCCCTGGCGTGGACCGCCCAGCAACCTGCGGTTACGTCCGTTATCCTCGGAGCCCGCACCACGGAGCAGCTCACCGATAATCTCGGAGCGGCGAAGCTGGAGCTCGCGCCGGAAGAGGTTCAACGGCTTTCAGATGTCAGCGCACCAGAGGTCGGGGACTATCCGTACGGTGTTCCGGGACGGGAACAGCGCAGCCGCAACCTCGACGGCGGCCGCTAGTCCCTGCAGCGGCTTCCACCAGTACCGGCGCCGGCGCTGCAGGGCCTTCCGCCAGTGCAGCGCTGGCTGCCGCGGCTGCGGAGTTATCCCCTTACGGCGAGCGCGAACGGCAGAACTGCTCCAGCACCGGCGTGTCTCAGCGCCCGTCCGGCAACAGTCATGGTCCAGCGGCTGTCCACCTGGTCATCGACGAGCAGAACAGGCTGTCCCTCGTACGGACGTAAGACCTCTGCCAGTTCCGGGCCGACGGTGAACATTTCCCATACGGATCCGAGCCGGAAGGCGCTGTTTCCGCCCGGTACGCCGAGTGGACCATCAGCCTCCATGGTCAGCGCGCCGAGGTATGGCAGTTGCCCAACATTCGCGAGGCCGCGTGCCAGCGAGTCCACCACTTGCGGTTTGCTGCGGGAAGGCATGCTGACAATGGCTGCGGGGCGCTTGGCCCAATCCCACTCGGCCAACACCCGTACGCACGCCTTCAACATGGCCGGATCGAGCTCAGCGTCGGGTGCGCCTGTGGCGAAGAGCTCCCTGAGCGGTCCACCCCAGCCCAGATCCGTCAGCCGGGCCAGCGCCCGTCCACGCTCGATGCGGTCCTGCTCGGGAATCTTCCCCTTGACCTCGATGCTCAACCGGGGCATGCCTTGCGGCCACACGGCTCTGGGCTCCAGGGCGACACCGGCACGCATCAGCGACTCATCGGCGGTGCTGGCAGCGGCGTCGGCAATGTCGGTGGGGAACCAGAGTCCGGCGCAATTGTCACACCGCCCGCACGGCTTCGCGCTTTCATCATCGAGAGCCGTGGTCAGGAACTGCATACGACAGCTGTCGATTGCCTCGTAGTCGAGCATGGACTGTTGTTCTTTGGTTCTGGCCTCCGCGATCCGCTCGTACCGGACCCGGTCGTAATGCCAGCCGGTCCCTGTGGATTGCCAGCCGCCTGCGACTCTTTCCACTGCGCCATCCACGGCCAGGACCTTCAACAGCAACTCCAGGGGCGTACGGCGCAGATTTACCTGGGCCTCCAGCGCGCCAGTCGACAAAGCTTTGCCGGAACCTTCCAGCGCCCGCAGCACATGTTGGGCTTTTTCCTCTGAGGGCATCGAGGCTGTCGCGAAGTAGCGCCAGATGTCCTTGTCCTCCGGGCCGGGCAGTAACAGCACATCCGCCTTGTCGGTTGCGCGGCCCGCACGTCCTACCTGTTGGTAATAGGCCACCGGCGAAGAGGGTGCACCAAGGTGTACGACGAAGCCGAGGTCTGGCTTGTCGAACCCCATACCGAGGGCGCTGGTCGCTACCAGGGCCTTGACCTGGTTCGTCTTCAGCAGCCGCTCCGCCTCTTCCCGGTCGGCCGGGTCGGTCCTGCCGGTATAGGCCAGGACATTGTGGCCGGCCTCCTTCAACAATCGGGCGGTGTCCTCGGCCCCCGAAACGGTCAGGGCATAAATGATGCCGGAACCGGTCAGGTCGTTCAGATGGGACAGCAGCCAGCCGAGCCGGGCCTTGGCATTCGGCAGCCGTAACACGCCCAGTCGAAGTGAGGCTCGCGCCAGCTGTCCTCTGATGCTTAGCGCCTCCTCTCCCAGCTGGTCTTCAATATCCCGCACGACACGGGAGTTTGCCGTCGCCGTCGTGGCGAGAACCGGCACGGAGGGAGGCAGCAGATTGATCAAGTCGCGTATACGCCGGTAGTCCGGGCGGAAATCGTGCCCCCAGTCCGAAATGCAATGCGCCTCATCAATAACCAGCAGGCCCATCCGGGAGATGAGCTCGGGCAGTTGTTCTTCCCGGAAACGAGGATTGTTCAGCCGTTCCGGAGACACCAGCAACACGTCCACCTGATCCGCGGCCAGCTGCTGTCTTGCCTCTTCCCACTCGTGCTGGTTCGCCGAGTTGATGGCCACCGCGCGGACACCTGCCCGTTCAGCGGCCGCCACCTGGTCCCGCATCAAGGCCAGCAGCGGAGAAACGATCAGCGTTGGGCCGGCGCCGCGGGCACGCATCAATAGACTTGAGACGAAATAGACGGCGGATTTTCCCCAACCGGTGCGTTGAACCACCAACGCGCGCCGCCCACCCTCGACCAGAGCTTCAACCGCCTCATACTGCCCAGGATGGAAGTCAGCGTTGTCGGAGCCGACCAGTTTGCGCAGGAGTTCCGTGGCCCGGCCACGCAAATTGCCATCGGCCTCTGGATCCGTCGTCGCCGGTCCCGCCGTCGTTCCTGTTTCAGTCATGACCCCAGTTTGCCAGCCGCCACCGTCAAGACCGGAACCGGAAGCAGCGGTTGTGGATAACCATCGGTCTGAATCACGCAGCTCGATGCCAGTCGCTGACTTCAGCTTGGGCCCGGAACCCAGCCGCTACATAAGTGGAGACGGCGCCGAGGTTGGAGCTCTCAGCGCAGACCATGGCGCTCGATGAGCCCATATCGCGAAGTGCAGCCACGGCGGCACGTGTGATGACCGTGCCGTACCCAAGTCCCCGGTGCTCCTGATGTACCCCCATTGGCTCGATGAGGCCAGGACGGCCGGCACCGGCGGACCAGGCAGAGGCTACGGCGACTGCACGGCCTTCGTCGTCGTGCGCGGACAGGATGCGCGCGGAGGCGCCGAAGGAACTCTCTGCGACCGCGCGCCATCCGTCGACGAGGTTGCGAAGCCGGTCCTCTGGCAGCGGCGTTCCGCGAAAGGCTGACCAATGCACTGAGACCCATTCACTGGTCCGATCCGGTTCGATGGTCTCAATCCTGGCGCCCGGAACGTCAACGGGCGCGGAAAGGCCAAAGTGAAGCGGCGTCCATGGCTCATCAGGCAGCCACCCGTTCTTCGCGAGACGTTTGGAGAGGGCACCTGCGCCTCGCGCCTCGATCGTCGCCTCTCCCGGTTCAAGCACCTCAGCTTCGGGGTCATCGACGTCCGCGGCGATACGGAGAGCCAGAGACTCGTCCTGGCAATGTTCGGGGTCCAGAGCGAACCGCAGCAGCTGGGGACCGTCGCGGAGCGCGATTGCCAGAATCTTGTCACCCTGCAACCAGACCCGCGTCGCAGCGGCCGTTGCGGCAGACCCACGGAGCGTGTACCAGCCCAAGTCGCCGGGATGCAGGTGCAGCGGTCCGCCGTCGCACTGCCACCGCTCAAGCACGCGTCGTACGTGGTCGAGCTCCTCGATATCTGGAGTTCTGACAATGATATTCATGAGGCAGTCGCTTCCTATTGAGAAAATCCACAGGGTGCGTGCTGCACCAGCCGACAGCTTGGCCTCAGCTCCAGAATGCCTCGATAGAGGATCGGTTAGCGGATATCCGCGATTGTACCGAGCGGGCGGCGCTTTGCCACTCGTGGCCAGGTGTACAGGCCGATGGCGGACTCGTGTTCACGGATGTGCCAAACTGTTGTCCCGCTAACGGCGATTCTCATGAAGTCCTCCTTGCCTGTGAGGCGGCCATCGCCGGCTCATCGACCTCAGAGTCGACGGTCTTGACGGGATCGATGGTATTAGGCTGTTTCGTTTGTGGGCTGAGTTGGCTTGCGACGATCGCTGTCAATGCAAGGGCGAATCCGGCCATTTGCACGGCGCTGAGATCTTCGCCGAGCAGGAACGCTCCGAGTGTCGCGGCAACCAGTGGTGAGAGCAGTCCGAGGACGGCGACAGAGGCGGCCGGAAGACGTCCGATGCCACTGAACCACAGCGTGTAGGTGAGGAGTCCGCCGATGAGTCCGAGCCACGCGTACCCGGCCAGGGCTGTCGTGTCGATGTTCGCGGGGACACCCTCAAAAATCAGTGTGATGGGCAACAGGAACAGCCCACCGGCGGTCAATTGCCATCCAGCCAGGCCCATCGCGGGCACTCCTGCCGCCCTGCCCCATTTCTTGGTGAGGGTGACGCCAAATCCTATGGAGACGGCGCTCAGCAGTCCGGCGATGACGCCGACCGTATCGAGTTCGGTTGAACGGAGGACAACCAGTGCTACACCGATGACCCCGGCAATGCCCCATGACAGGCGCCACGCGGAAAATCTTTCGTGGAGGATGGCGACGACGAGGATGGCAACAACAAGTGGTTGCGCCGCGCCCAATGTGGCGGCAACACCGCCGGGCAGGTGGTAGGCGGCAATGAAGAGCAGCGGGAAGAACGCACCGATGTTCAGCACTCCCAGCACAGCGGACTTCCACCACCAAGCACCCGTGGGCAACACGCGGGTCAGCGCAATTGCGAGCAGCCCTACCGGTAACGCCCGCACCAGTGAAGCGAACAGCGGATGCCCGGCGGGCAGTAGTTCGGTCGTGACAATGTAGGTAGTTCCCCACACTGCTGGGGCGATCGCCGTGAGCAACGTGATCTGCAACCGGTTCATCGGAGATTCCTTAGTGTTAAACTATTGAACGTTGAAAACGTTACGGTGTTAGACTCCTCAGTGTCAAACAGTTCAAGGTTGAGAGGTTATTGTGCAGGACAGCGTGGACAGAATCATCGCCCAGTGGGCAATGGCACGCCCCGACGTCGATGTCAGCCCGATGGCGGTGCTCGGCAGGCTCTCCCGCCTTACGCGCGTGTTCGAGCGCGAGTTGCAGGTCGTTTTCTCTCAACACGGGCTGCAACCGGGAGAATTCGACCTCCTCGCGACCCTCCGACGCGCAGACACCGACGGGCAGGGCCTGACGGCGGGCGAACTTGCGGACAGCGCCATGGTCACCTCGGGTGCGATTACAAACCGGCTTGACCGGCTCCTCGCCAAGGCGTTGATCACCCGGGAGGCGGACCCGCACAGCCGCCGCACCATTCGCATCGCTCTCACGCAGCGCGGACAAGAGGTCGTCGACGCGGCGCTGCAAGACCATGTCGCCAACGAAGAACGCCTGCTCTCAACGATGACCCCTGATCAACGTGAACACCTTGAAGGACTGCTGCGGGCCCTCCTCCACCACCATGAGAACCATGGTTAGCATCGCAGTCGAGGAGACTCGGCCCCGGCGGTTATACGGGTGCTGGATGAGAATGGGATCCACCGCACGCTGAAAACAGTCATGGTAGCCGGTTAGGGTTAGTCAGGTGACCGAGAACATTGACCTTTCCCCATCCTTCAAGGCTTACGATGTGCGCGGCGTCGTGGGCGAAACCATCACCGCCGAAATGGTGGAAGCGATTGGCGCAGCCTTTGTCGATGTGCTGGACCTGGCGGGGCAAACCGTACTGGTCGGTGGCGACATGCGGCCGTCTTCCCCCGAGTTCAGCCAGGCCTTCGCCAATGGCGCTGCAACCCGCGGCGCGGAAGTGCAGCTGCTGGGCCAGATTTCCACCGACGAGCTGTACTACGCCTGCGGTTCGCTCAAGGCCGCCGGAGCGGTGTTCACCGCGAGCCACAACCCGTCCCAGTACAACGGAATCAAAATGGCCAAGTCCGGAGCCGTTCCAGTCTCCTCCGAAACCGGTCTTGCCGAGATCAAGGAACAGGCCGAAAAGTACCTCGCAACTTCCATCCCCGCCGCTCCCGAGCTGGGTGGTATCGGCGTCCACGATGTGCTCGGCGACTATGCCGCCTACCTCCGCTCGCTGGTGGACTTGAGCGGCTGCCGTCCGCTGAAAATCGTGGTCGACGCCGGCAACGGGATGGCAGGGTTGACCACGCCCGCGGTGCTGGGTGACGATATCCTGCCGGCGCTGCCGCTGGACATTGTGCCCCTCTACTTTGAGCTGGACGGCACTTTTCCGAATCATCCCGCCAACCCCCTGGAGCCGGAGAACCTGCGGGACCTGCAGGCCGCCGTCGTCAAGCATGGCGCTGATATTGGCCTGGCGCTCGACGGCGACGCCGACAGATGTTTCGTGATCGACGAAAACGGCGATCCGGTCACGCCCAGCGCGGTGACCGCCCTCGTTGCACTGCGGGAAATCGCCCGGGCCAAAGCCGCCGGCGAAGTGACGCCCGTGATTATCCACAATCTGATCACCTCGCGTGCAGTCCCGGAAATGGTGGAAGCCGCCGGCGGCCGAGCAGTTCGGACGCGGGTGGGGCACTCCTTCATCAAGGCCCTTATGGCGAAAGAAGGCGCGGTCTTCGGCGGAGAACACTCGGCGCACTACTACTTCCGCGACTTCTACAATGCCGACACTGGAATGCTCGCCGCCATGCATGTGCTGGCAGCGCTGGGCGAGACCGAAACGCCCCTGTCCGAGCTGGCCCGCGAATACGACCCGTACTTTGCCAGCGGGGAGGTCAACTCACGGCTCGACGACGTTCCGGCCGCCGTCGCCCGGGTGCGGAAAGCGTATGAGAACGACGATGTTGTGGTGGACGAGGTCGACGGGCTAACGTTCACCCGCAAGGACGGTCAGTGGTGGTTCAATCTCCGCGCGTCCAATACCGAACCGTATCTGCGGCTGAATGTCGAGGCCGTGGACCAGAAGACGATGGAGGACGTACGCGACAACGTCCTCGGATTGGTGCGCCAGTAAATGACTGAAGAACAGCCCTCGACCAAAAACGGTGCGGCTTCGGAGCCGTCCCAGCAGGTGCAGGACGACCTGAATAAGCTGATCGGAACCGGCCTCAGCATGGCGCAGGAGCAACTCGAGGACCAGGGCGCTTTCCTTCCGGCAGCCCTGATCGTCAACAACGACGGCGAAGTCCGCATGGTCGCCGTCTCGCCGGCGAATGATGATGAGGACATAGATGCCGAGGCGATGATCACCGACCTCTACACGGTCCTGGCAGAGCAGAAGGCCAATCACCGTGCCGTCGCCGTCATCTCGGACGTGCACCTGCCGGATGAGGATACCGACGCCATTTTCGTTGCCTCCGAACACTCCGAAGGCGTGGCCATCGCTGCGGTGCAGTCCTACTCCCAGCAGGACGACGGTTCATGGAACTTCGCCGATCCTGCCTGGGAAGGCGCCGATCGCTCGGTCTGGGAGGATTGACCTGCAGAGCCGAAAAGGCCCCGCCCCTGTCCATCTTGTGAACAGAGGCGGGGCCTTTTGCAAACTGGCTTTAGTTGTCCAGCAGGGCAACATCCGAAGGATGCACGGCCAGGGGCGTTACATCGATCGCCATGTAGGGAAACAGCGGAAGGTTCCACAGGATCTCGTGCAGCCTTTCATTGTCCTTCACATCGAAGATACTCAGATTTGAGTACTGGCCGGCATTGCGCCAAATGTGCACCCACTCCCCCGCCTGCTGCAACTGGTGGGAGTAAGCCTTCTCCCGCGAAATGGTGTCGGCTTTGGTCTCTGGATCGAGATCGTGCGGGATTCTAACGTCCATGTTCACGGCAAAAAGCAAGACTCGTATCTCTTCCTGTTATCGATGAGCGGTTGATAAATAATCACGCCGGTGCGGTTGTCTTCAGGTTTGGTTATGCCCGGTCAAGTGCGAAGTTGTAAGTGACCTCGTTGCCCTTGCTTCCGGCGTTCGGCCGGGGATCCAGGATCAACTCGGGCTTCACCGCGGTGGCAATATCGTCTTCCAGGTGTTCATCACCCTGGAAGTAAAGCTGCGCTGTGACGAGCTGGTGCTCCGGCGCGGAAATCTTAAGGTGCAAATGTGCCGGCCGCCAGGCGTGCCAGCCGGCTGCTTCAATCAATGCGCCGCAGGAGCCATCAGTGGGAATCTGGTACGGGGCCGGCTGCATGGTGTTGATCCTGAAGTTCCCCTGCTCGTCGGCAAGGACGGTGCCGCGCAGGTTCCACTCGGGCAGGCCCGGTGCGAACTGCGAATAGTAGCCATCGTCGTCGGCGTGCCAGATTTCGACCTTCGCGCCGGATAGCGGCTCGCCTGCCACATTGGTGACCTGGCCCTGGAACAGGAGCGGTGTACCCGGCTCGTCACCGCGCATCGGCAAGCGGGTTTCGGCAGGAAGCTCCGGAGCGTCAGACACGTAGTACGGACCCTCAATGGTGCCCTTGGAACCTTCACGGTCCGAGGTGGCCACCTCTTCGACGACATGTTCGATCCAGACGTCCATGAACAGCGGCCATTCGCCGTCGAGACCGACCTGGATCAGCCACCCCTTGACGGCCTGGAACTCGTCATAGGTCACGTCGTGCTTGCGGATGGTGTCATAGACGGCCGACAGGACTTCCCCGGCCAGCATGCTGACCCGTTCCTTCGGCGTATCAAGACTGACTTTGTGGTTTTCAAAGTAGCGCTCAGTGGCGTTCTGGCCGGAATCGCTGGCCTTGGCCTCTTCAGTCGATGTAGTCATGACTCTTACTCCGTTCCTTCCCCACAGGTCATTCACCTAAGGGGTGTTGTCTGTTTGCGGCCTCTCCCCGAACGGGGCGCACTGGGCCGTTCGTTAGCGGCGTCGCGCTTGGCTGGATGCTTGTGACGTGCATCGCTAATGGAATCAGCCTAACCCCGCACATTAAGTATCAACAAATAGTTTTTAACACCTGATTGATATGGAAAACATTCTAAAAAATGCCTAGGACAGTCCTAGGGTCATGCCTAGTGTGACGCGTGGCACTTGCTGGAAAGGTGTCCTCCAGACCTCAGCGACGCTGTGACTGCAAACACATGAAGGAGAGACGGATGACTGAGACATTGGATGACGTCCGAAGCACTGTTGACGAGGCCGTAGTCGAAGAGCCCGACAACGGCATCTACCGCGTCAATCGCAAGATCTTCACTGACGAGGAAATCTTCGAGCTGGAGATGAAGCACATCTTCGAAGGCAACTGGATCTACTTGGCGCATGAAAGCCAAATACCCAACGTCGGAGATTACTTCACCACCAATATTGGCCGTTCGCCGATTGTCATCACCCGCAATAAGGACAACGAGCTCAACGCCATCATCAACGCCTGCAGCCACCGTGGCGCGATGCTGTGCCGGCGCAAAACGGACAACCGAACCAACTTCACCTGCCCCTTCCATGGCTGGACCTTCAACAACAGCGGAAAGCTCCTCAAGGCCAAGAACGCGCGCGGCGGCGGCTATCCGGAGCAGTTCAATAAGGACGGCTCGCATGACCTGACCAAGGTCGCCCGCTTCGAGAGCTACCGCGGCTTCCTCTTTGGATCGTTGAACCCGGACGTCAAGCCACTTGAAGAGCACTTGGGCGATACCACCAAGATCATCGACTCCATGGTCAACCAATCCCCCGAGGGACTCGAGGTGCTGCGGGGCGCCTCCACCTACACCTATGACGGCAACTGGAAGGTGCAGGCCGAAAACGGTGCCGACGGCTACCACGTCTCCTCCGTGCACTGGAACTATGCCGCCACCCAGGGCCGCCGTGATTCCGGTGAGTCAACCAACGACACCAAGACCATGGACGCGGGCAAATGGGGCCAACAAAAGGGTGGGTTCTACTCCTTTGAACACGGTCACCTGCTGCTCTGGCAGGAATGGTCCAACCCGGCGAACCGCCCGTTGTTCGACCGCCGCGAAGAGCTGGTCGGGAAGTATGGCGAAGTCATGGCCAACTTCATGATTAATGTGTCCCGCAACCTCTGCCTGTACCCGAACGTGTACCTGATGGACCAGTTCAGCTCGCAGATCCGCCACCTGAATCCGATCTCCGTCGACCAGACCGAAGTCACGATCTACTGCATCGCGCCCAAGGGTGAAAGCGACGAATCCCGGGCCAACCGGATCCGCCAGTACGAAGACTTCTTCAACGCCACCGGCATGGCAACCCCGGACGACCTCGAGGAGTTCCGCTCCTGCCAGAAGACCTTCCTGGCCGAGTCCGCCTCCTGGAACGACATGTCCCGCGGCGCCACCCATCAGATCACCGGGCCCGACGAGCAGGCCGAGGAACTGGGCATGAACCCGATCGCCTCCGGCGTCAAGACCGAAGACGAGGGTCTGTACCCCATCCAGCACAGCTACTGGCAGCAGACCATGCAGGCAGCCATTGCGCAGGAGGAAGCCGAGGAAGCAGCTGTCCGGAACGGGGCGGGCGAGGAAAAAGCTCCCGCCACCCCCTGCAGCTGAACGATCGGTACGAATAGCAGAAAGAAGGCAAACCCATGACTGCAGAAACCCTGACTGAGCCCCGCACCGTGACCCTCGAGTGCATCCGTGAGTTCCTCTACCGTGAGGCCCGCTTCCTCGATGACCGGCAGTTCGACCAGTGGGTCGACTGCTACCATCCCGAAGCCGAATTCTGGATGCCGGCCTGGGACGACAACGATGAGTTGACCGAAGACCCGCAGCGCGAGATCTCCCTGATCTACTACGCCAACCGGGGCGGGCTCGAAGACCGCGTCTTCCGGATCAAGACCGACCGCTCGGCCGCGACCAGCATTCCGGAACCGCGCACCGGCCACAACATCACCAATGTCGAAATCCTCGAGCAGCGCGGCGACGTGGTGGATATCCGGTTCAACTGGTTCACGCTCTACTTCCGCTACAAGAATGTCGACACCTATTTCGGCACCTCCTTCTACACCGTCGACTGCTCAGGCACGCAGCCGTTGATCACCAAGAAGAAGGTTGTGCTCAAGAACGACTACATCCACCACGTCGTGGACATTTACCACATCTGATCCCCCCCGACAGAGATAGGAGAAGTCTTATGAGTCACAACGTAGCCCTGGGCTTCGAAGATGGAATCACCAGGTTCATCAAAGTCGAACCCATGCAAAGCGTGGTCGAGGCCGCGTACAAGGCCCGCATCAACATTCCCTTTGACTGCGCCGACGGCGCCTGCGGGACCTGCAAGGCCTTCTGCGAGTCCGGTACGTACGACGGCGGCGAGTACATCGACGACGCGCTGACCGAAGAAGAAGCGGAGGAAGGTTACTGCCTGCCATGCCAGGTGGTGCCCGAAAGCGATCTGGTCCTGCAGATCCCGACGACGTCAGAGGCAGCCAAGACGGCGGCCGGCAAGTTCGCCGCCACGGTCAGCGACGTCCAGCATTACTCCGACACCACCATCGGCTTTACGCTCGAGGTCGAGGACCGCGAGACGCTGTCGTTCCTCTCCGGCCAGTACGTCAACATCGGCGTGCCGGGTGCCGACGTCGAACGCAGTTATTCCTTCAGCACCGGACCGGATGAAAAGCACATCTCGTTCCTGGTCCGCATCACCGACGGCGGCGCAATGTCCGGCTACCTCCGGGACCGCGCGCAGGTGGGCGATCAGCTCGAACTCGCCGGCCCGATGGGAAGCTTCTTCCTGCGGGACATCAAGCGTCCAGCCCTGCTGCTGGCCGGCGGCACCGGTTTGGCGCCGCTGCTGTCGATGCTGGAGAAAATGACGACGACGGCACCCGCCCACCCGATCCACCTCATCTACGGGGTGACCACCGATGTGGACCTGGTCGGCATGGACAAGCTGGAGCACTATGCCGGCGAGATCGACAATCTCACCTTCGATTACTGCGTGGCCGATCCGGAGAGCAGCGCCCCGAACAAGGGCTATGTCACCTCGCTGATCAAGCCGGAACACGTGAACGACGGCGACTACGACGTTTACCTGTGCGGCCCGCCGCCCATGGTCGAGGCGGTAAAGGGCTACCTCAAGTCCGAGGGCATCGAACCGGCCAACTTCTACTCCGAGAAGTTCGCCCTCGCCGTCGCGGAAGAGCCTGCAGCCGCATGAGCGTCCTCATCGCGGAACGATTCGCTGGCAAAGTATTCGTCGTTACCGGAGCCGTCCAGGGAATCGGGCTGACCGTTGCCCGCCGTTTGGCTGCGGAGCAAGCAACGGTGATGCTGGTGGACCGGTCCGAGCTGGTCCACCAGGTCGCCACGGACCTGCGCGATGCCGGCGGTGAAGCCGATTCCGTCATCGCCGACCTGGAACAGTACGAGGGTGCCGCTGCTGCGATGACGGCTGCACGGGAGCGGTTCGGACGGATCGACGGCGTTATCAATAACGTCGGAGGGACCATTTGGGCCCGTCCGTACGCCGAATACGAGCCGGAGCAGATCCAGGCCGAAATCCAGCGGTCGCTCTTTCCGACCTTGTGGTGCTGCCGTGCTGCCCTGCCGCATCTGCTGGAAGCGGACAGCGCCGTCATCGTCAATGTTTCCTCCGTCGCGACGCGCGGAATTAACCGTGTGCCGTACTCTGCAGCGAAGGGCGGGGTCAATGCCCTGACCGCCTCGTTGGCCTTGGAATACGCCGAACACGGCATCCGGGTGGTTGCCACGGCACCGGGCGGAACCGAAGCACCGCAACGGAAGGTCGCCCGCGGCCCGTCGGCGGAAGACGCGCAGGAGAAGGAGTGGTACCAGCAGGTTGTCGACCAGACAGTCGATTCATCACTGCTGAAACGCTATGGAACGCTTGAGGAACAGGCCGGAGCCATCCTGTTTCTCGCTTCCGACGAGGCGTCCTATATCACCGGTACCGTGCTGCCCGTAGCCGGAGGTGACCTGGGATAACGACGGCGGTTACAGTAAGGCGATGAGCGGCGATTCCAGTTTCCAGGGGTTCAACGGCCGCGGGCGCGAGCTCGCGGAGTTGGACCTCCGGTTGGCCCTGGCCGCTCAAGGGCAGCCGGCGATGGTCATCGTCGAAGGACCATCAGGAATTGGAAAGTCCGCCCTGCTCGAGAACTTCTTCGCGCAACACGAATCATTGCAGATCCTGAGCGGCTTTGGGGTCGAGTGGGAATCCGTTGAACCATTCGCGGTTGTCGAACAGTTAATCCGCGGCAGGGCGGATACGCCGTTGTCCGAAGCAGATTCCGCACACGACGCCATGCAGGTGGGCCGGTGCTTGCTGGAGTTGGTGCAGCAACTGCAGCAGAGCGCTCCGGTCGCCGTCGTCGTCGATGATTTGCAGTGGGCAGACCCAGCTTCCATCCGCGCCTTGTCCTACATGGTCCGCCGGCTGCATCAGGAGCGGGTGATGACGGTCGTCACCGTGAGCGATGAACACCGGGTCAATATCAGTGCGGCTGCTCAACGGTTCCTGGCCGGACACCAAAACACGGTCATCCGGGTCAATCCGCTGACCGGGGCGCAGATCCGTGATCTCGCCATGGCTGCCGCCGGGATTGAGCTGACCATTCCCGGTGCACACCATTTGGCCGCCCATACATTGGGAAATCCCTTGTACACGCGGCAACTGCTGACCGAACTGCCACCGGAAATCTGGCAACAGTGGCAGCCGGACCTGCCCGCGCCACGGGTGTTTGCCGCGGATGTGCGCGCGCGGCTGGCTCAATGCGGGCCCGCCGGACGAACGCTGGCGGAAGCTGCCTCGGTGCTGGGCAAAACCGTTCCCTTCGCCGATGCGGCCGCCCTCGCCGGAACGGAGGATTCCCTCGCGGCCTTGGACGAGGCGCAGCAGGCAGGAATACTGGCCAGTTTTGGTGGCGGTGAACGGCAAATGTTGACCTTCAACCAGCCGCTGGTCAGGGCCGCTGTCTACACTCAGCTGAGCCACACCCGCAGAGCCGACCTGCACCGGCACGCTGCACAGCTGGCTCTTTCCGCCGAACAAAGACTCAACCACCGTGCCGCGGCTTCGCCTTTGCAGAACGCCCAGTTGGCGTCGGAGTTCGAAGTACTGGCCAACGCCAAGGCCGCCACCGGTCAATGGTCCCAGACTGCGCGCGCGCTGATTACCTCCGCACGGCTCAGTCCCGAAAAGACCCTCCAGCAGAACCGGCTGCTGCACGCGGTGGACGCCCTGATCGGCGCTGGCCAACTGCCGGAGGCGATGACCTTCCTGCCGGAAGTCGAAAGCCTTGCCCCCAGCGCGGCCCGCGATACGGTTCTCGGCTATGCAGCAATCATGCGCGGCCGCCGGGCGGCGGCGGAAACATTCCTATCCAACGCCTGGGCCAGCTGCGACCGTTCGGCCGATCCAGCCACCGCCGCCGTCGTCGCCCAACGCTACGTGCTGCACGCCCTGGCCCAATGGAACGGACCGGAACTCGTCGAATGGTCGCACGCCACTGTCGCTTTGGCGGAACCCGGCAGCCCTCCCGGAGTGGAGGCAGAGGCGATTGCCGGGCTGGGGCTGGTGGCAATGGGCAGGAAGGCCGAGGCGTTCGAGCACTACGCGAAGGTAGCCGCCCGGGTCCCCGAAGGTGCGCAAACCCAACGCGTCCAATTAGGTTACGGCTGGGCGCACCTTGCCTTCGATGATCCACAGGCCGCGCGCAACGAGCTCGAGGCCGCGATTCCGACTGAATACGCCGCCGGTTCCATGCGCATCTCGCTCTGGTCACAGGCGTGGCTCGCCCGAACGCAGTTTGTGCTCGGCGACTGGGACGCGGCCATCCGGACTGTCGAAGAGGCCGAGCGGCAGCTGGAAACGGCCGACATGGATCTGATCCGCCCGCTGGTTCACTGGACCGCGACCCAGGTCCATGCTCTGCGGGGAAATTGGGAGCTGGCCCGGTCGCATATGGAGAAGGCCCGCGCGAGCGACCAGAGCTACGTCACCATGCTGATTCCGGCCCGCCTGGCGCAGGCCCAGTTCGCGGAGGCGCAAGGCGACTATCCCGCCGTCGTACGCGCTTTGGAACCACTGGTAAAGCTGTCCCCGGGAGCGGATGAATCGGGCTTCTGGCCGTGGCACGATACCTACGCCAATGCGCTCGTGATGACAGACCGGGTTGCTGAAGCCAGCGATTTCATCACCCCTTATGAGCAGCATGCGGCAGAGCGCGGCCATCGTTCCGCTGCCGCCCGGATGGCCTACGTCAGGGGCCGGATTCTCGGGGCACAGGGTCTTCTCGGGGAAGCCAGGGAAAGTTTCGACCATGCCTTGGCTCAACTGGAGCCCGTGTCCCTGCCCTACCTGCGGGCGCGGGTGCAGTTCGCCTACGGCATGACCTTGCGTCGGGCAGGCAAACGGGCCGAAGCAGCCGGACTGTTGCACGCCGCGGGGGACGCTTTCGGCTTCCTGGGCGCACAGGCCTATGTGGACCGTTGCAACCGGGAGCTCAAAGCCAGCGGCGTCGATATTGCCCGCAGGGATGATTCCGATCCGGTGTCACTGACCGCCCAGGAACAGGCAGTGGCGAATCTGGTCGCACAGGGCAAAAGCAACAAGGAGGTGGCCCGGGATCTTTACGTCACGGTCAAGACGATTCAGTACCACCTGACCCGGATCTACGGGAAGTTCGGCATCAGGTCACGCGGTGAACTGGCCGCCCGCTACCGCCCGGATGCGGACGCCGACGCCGGGAAGCCCTGACCGGGCACTCGGCCCGGCCCGCGGCTCCACAAGATGCGCGGCTCTCCCCCGGGCTACGCTATTGGTCCTGCCGGTACCTGGCCAGCTTCTCGTCATCGATGGCGGCCCCGACGCCGGGAACCTCGCGGGCGTTGATCCGGCCGTCCTGGATCAGCAGCGGATCGGCCAGCAGATCGTCACTCATATCCAGGAAGTTGGACAGCTCTCCGGCCCGGCGGGTCGTGGCTTCGAAGGCGGAACCGAAGGTTACCGACGCGAGCGTACCAATTTGCGTGTCGATCTGGTTCCCAATAACGACGTCGATCCCAAGCCCTTCGCACAGTGACAGGATCCGCTGGGCTTCGGTAAAGCCGCTGCGCGCCGTCTTGATGCTGATGGCATTGCAGCCACCGGCCAGAAGTTCACGCGAGACATCGCCCGCGGTCGGAACACTCTCGTCGCCGACGATCGGAATCGGAGACTTGTCGACCAGCCGCTTCCGGCTCATCGTCTCCTTCGCGTCACAGGGCTCCTCCAGCAATGACAGGCCCAGCCCGTCGGTCCGCCGCAAAACCTCCATCGCTTCGTTGGCCGTCCAGCCGCGGTTCGCATCCAGGTAGATGTCGGTCTCCTGCCCCAACCCATCCCGCAGCACGTGGCACGCTTCGATGTCGAGCCCGATCGGTCGCCGTCCAACCTTGAGCTTGAAGGTGTCAATACCGTACTGGTCCCGCATTTTCAGGGCCTCGTCCAGCAGCATCTGCGACTCCGCGAAACCGAGCATGTGCGAGACCCGCATGCCGTCGGTGAATCCGCCCAGCATTGAGGACACGGGCAGACCGGCAAGCTGGCCGATGATGTCCCATACCGCAATGTCGATTCCACCCTTGGCCGTATTGTTGTGCACCGTGCGGTTCAGCCTGGCGTGGATCTTCTCCCGGTCCAGCGGGTCCAGGCCCAGAAGCGACGGGGCAAAAATCTGATCGACGACGGCGACAATCGACGCCTGAGTCTCGCCATAGGTATACGGACGCGGAGGCGTATCGGCAATGCCGGTCACGCCGTCGTCGGTGGTCACCCGGATGAGCACATGCTCTGCCGCCTCCACCTCGCCGCTGGCGAACTTCAGCGGCTTACGGTACGGAATCGAGTAGGGAATGGCTTCCAGTTTGGCGATCTTCACGAATCGGTGTCCTTCTTATTGATGTTTTCGACCAGGGAGACGAAATTCCGCAGCAGGGCCGAGTCCGACCCGCGGCGCCAGGCCACGGCCAATTCCACCTCCGGTGCATCTGCCAGTTCCCGGATGACAACATTGTTGATGGCAAAAGTGGTCGCCGTCGCAGGCACCAGCGCGACTCCGGCGCCGGCGGCAACGAACGAGAGCAGCGCCGACGTCTCGCTGGCTTCCTGCACGATCCGCGGATAGAAGCCCGCTTGCCGGCAGGCGTCGATGGCCGTTTCCGCCACGGCCGAATCGCTCGGATAGCTCACGAAGGACTCTTCCTCCAGCTGCTCCAGGCTGAGCACCTCGTATTCGGCGAGGCGCGAATCGGCCGGCAGCACCACGACCAACGGATCCTTGCCGATCACGCTGACATCAAGCTCCGCCGTGCGGACCGGCGGGCGCAGGACCGCCACGTCGAGCCGATACTCCAGCAGGCTGGAAACGAGTTGCGGCGTCAATTGCTCACCGCGGATCTTCAGCACGAGTCCCGGCAGTTCTTCTTTGGCATGGCGCACGACCTGGGGCATCAACCCGTAAGTGGCTGAGCCGGTGAAGCCGACCCGCAGGATGCCCTGGACACCCCCACCGACCTGCCGAACGTCGTTCTCCAAGGTCTGCAGCTCTTCCACAATGCGTCTGCCGCGTTCCAGCAGCAGCTCCCCCGCCTCGGTCAACGCAACCTTGCGGGTGGTGCGGTTGAACAGCTTCGTTCCCAGCTCCTGTTCCAGCTGACGGATCTGCTGCGATAACGGCGGCTGGGCAATGTTCAGCATCGCCGCTGCCCGTCCGAAATGACGGTGTTCAGCCACGGCTATGAAATAGCGCAGATGCCGGATGTCCATCTAAGCATCTTAGGGAGTTACATTATGAAAGGGAAATACTATTTACGACCCTATTTATATTCTCCACCTACCAATGGTTTGCCTGGGGCTCACACCATGTCCTCCATCATCCGGGCAAGGATGTCATTCATGGCCAGCAGTCCGACAAGCTGGTTGCCCTCGACGACGACGAGCCGGTTGAGGTGGTATCGGCTCATCAGCGTCGCGGCCTGGCGCAAGGACAACTCTGCGCCCACGGTGATCGCAGGGATCGTGGCGGCGTCGTAGACATTGAGGAGATCCATGTCCCCTTCTTCCGCGACTACGCTGTGCAAAAGTTCGCTGTAGGTCAGCAATCCATAGGCATCATGGGCGTGCTGCCCCTCCACCACGAGACTCTTAACCTGACGCTCCTTCATCGCGGACATCGCCTCGCGCAGGGTGCTGTAAGGGGAAATGGTGACGACTTTTGGAACCATGACATCTTTTACGGTGAGCATCTCTTTCCTCCTGATGAATCCCCCACGCCGGCTTCAGTCGTCCTCATGGCGCAGATAGTCTTCGAATTTGCCTACCTGGCGCAAGTCGATTCCGGTCAAATGTTCAATCGGAATTGCGAAGGCAAGGCCCCGCGATTCGGTCCCCTTCACCAGAAGCGGGTGCAGCGCCTTGAGGATCGGAGCGGTAAGGTGCCGTCCGACCACCATCAGGAGCACGGATTGTGTTCCCTCAAAGGTCAGCCCGAGGAATGACTTCTTCGCTTCGCCGCCGATGCCCTTGCCGGCCAGAATGGTTACGCCTGTGGCGCCCGCCCGTTGGGCGTACTCAATCGCCTTATCTTCATAATCATCGGGGGCGATGACGACTATGGCGGTGAATTTCACGATGCTTCCTTCCGAAGCCGAGGAAATCTCTCCATCATGATGGCATAGATCATGACGGAGATCACGGGAAAGATGGAGGCGAACGCGATCAATCCGAAACCGTCGATCAACGCATCACGTCCATCAATCGTGGTGGCCAGGCCAAGACCAAGGGCGGTGACCAGCGGCACCGTGATTTCCGACGTCGTGACCCCGCCAAGGTCGAAGGCCAGGGCGACGATATACCTGGGCGTAAAGAGCATCAGCACCAGCGCTGTCACGTAGGCGGCCATGATGAAGTACTGGAAGGGGCCGCCAACGAGAATGCGGTACACGCCAAAGCTGATGCCGAGTGCCACTCCAACAGCGACAACGAGCCGGATCCCGAAGGCGCTGATCCTCCCGGGAGACGCCTCCTGAGCCTGTTCGCCGATCGCCAGCAGAGCAGGTTCGGCCATGGTCGTGGCAAAACCAATGAGCAGGGCGAAGAGCAGGATAAGGGCCGGCACACCCTGCTCGATCAACTGCTCCGCCATGACTGTTCCCAGCGGAAACAGCCCGAGCTTGAGCCCGACGACGAAGGCATACAGACCGACGACGACCATCAGGAAGCCGACGACGACCCGCGTCGGGTGGGACAGTCTGCGCCGGAGTGCAACGTACTGGAAGAAGACAACAACGGCCACCATGGGCAGAACTTCCCGGAGCGTCTCGGCCAGGCCAACAATGGCGCTGATCACCGAGAGCGGCGGATCTTCCCCGGCTTCCAGTCCCGGTACGGTGCCACCGCCACCAAAGGTGTAGACCCAGATGCCGTACAGCTGAACGCCGATCATGGGAACCATCACGCAGAGTGCCACCAGACCAAAACCGTCCGCCAACTGGCTGCGGCCCCGGATGGAATTGGCCAGTCCGAGGCCGATGGCCGCGATCAGCGGAACACTCACGATGTTGGTCGTGACTCCGCCCGAATCGTAGGCAAGGCCGATGATCTCCTCCGGGGCGGCAAAACTGAGCGCCAGCACCACCCCGTATCCAACAATCAGCAGCTTGTGGATCGGCCACCCGCGCAGCACCCGCATTATGCCCAGGACCAGGACAAGACCCACCGAGACGGCAATGACAAGACGCAGGGTCATCCCGTTAATCCGGCCATCGCTGACTGATTGCGCCTGTTGCGCGACGGCGATTACCGCAGGTTCCGCTATGGAGGCGGCGAAACCGATGGCGAACCCGAAGGGCAGCAGCAGTCCGAGAGCGCCGCGCCGGACGAACTGGTTGGCCAGGTTCTTGCCAACCGGAAAGACGCTCAGGTCCAGGCCCTGCAGGAACAGGGCAATGCCCAGGCCGACGATCAGCAACCCGATCACAAGGCTCACCGGATTATCCGGCATGGAACGGAACACCAGCAGTTGGAAAATCACGACGACGGCCACGATGGGCAGGAGGTTCTTGAGCGCCTTAAGGAATTCGCGAGCGAATTGGCTGAGGTGCTCCATTGGGTCCTCTCCCAGTGCTGTCTGCGGGTACCTCGGTCTTCAATCTTCCCTTAAGCAGGCAATGCCCCTCCCATCACGGGAAGGGCATTGCACACTTCAGTCGGTTCCGGCCGGGGTGGTCCTAGCCGGCGAACCGTTCCTTCAACTGCTCCAGCTGGTCGCGCAGACCATCCGGCAACGAGTCGCCAAAGCGCTCGTACCACTGCTCGATACCCTCAAGTTCGGCCTCCCACTCCTCCGGCTTGACCGCAAGCGCCTCGTCGATCTGCTCCTGGCTGATCCCCAGTCCTTCGATGTCCAGCGAACCGGGCGCCGGCACGTAGCCGATCGGCGTCTCGGCTGCCTCTGCGGTTCCTTCGATCCGGTCGATGACCCACTTCAGCACGCGGGTGTTCTCGCTGAAGCCCGGCCACAGGAATCCGCCGTCGGCATCCCTGCGGAACCAGTTGACCAGGAAGATCTTCGGCAGCAGCTCCTGGTTGGCGGCTCCGCTGAGTTTGATCCAGTGCTGGAGGTAATCGCCTGCGTCGTAGCCGATGAAGGGCAGCATCGCCATCGGATCGCGGCGGACGACGCCGACCTGGCCGGAAGCGGCGGCGGTCGTTTCCGATGACAGGGTTGAGCCCATGAAAATCCCGTTGGTCCAGTCACGCGCCTCGGTCACGAGTGGGACGGTGGTCTTGCGCCGGCCGCCGAACAGGATGGCGGAGATGGGAACACCGTCAGGTTCGTTATATTCCTCGGCGAGCATGTCGATCTGGTCGATCGGTGTGCAGAACCGGGAATTCGGGTGTGCTGCCGGGTGGTCCATCTCCGGCGTCCACTCGTTGCCCTGCCAGTCGATCAGGTGTTCCGGGGTTTCCTTGGACATGCCCTCCCACCAGACACCGCCGTCGTCGGTCAATGCCACGTTGGTGAAGATGGAGTTGCCCTTGACGATGGCGCGCATCGCATTGGGGTTGGTGCCCCAGCCGGTGCCGGGGGCGACGCCAAAGAGACCTGCCTCCGGGTTGACGGCCCGGATTTCGCCATTATCGCCGAACCGCATCCAGGTGATGTCGTCGCCGAGTGTTTCGACGTGCCATCCCTCGAGGGTCGGGTCGAGCAGGGCCAGGTTGGTCTTGCCGCAAGCGGAGGGAAATGCCGCGGAGATGTAGTACGTCTTGTTCTCCGGGCTTGTCAGCTTGAGGATCAGCATGTGCTCGGCGAGCCAACCTTCGTCGCGGGCCATCACCGAGGCGATGCGCAGGGCATAGCATTTCTTGCCGAGCAGGGCATTGCCGCCATAGCCGGAGCCGTAAGACCAGATGGAGCGCTCCTCGGGGAAGTGCACGATCCATTTGTCCTCATTGCACGGCCACTGGACGTCCTCCTCGCCCGGTTCGAGCGGAGCTCCGACCGAGTGCAGGGCGGGAACGTAGAAGGCGTCCAACTCTGTCATTTTGTTCAGGACATCGGTGCCGATGCGGGCCATGATCCGCATGGAGGCGACCACGTAGGCACTGTCGGTGATTTCGACGCCGAATTTCGGATCCTTGGCATCAAGGTGGCCCATCACAAACGGGATCACGTACATGGTCCGTCCGCGCATAGAGCCATCGAACAAGCCCTTGAGCTTGGTCTTCATCTCGGCCGGGTCCATCCAGTTATTGGTAAAACCGGCGTCGTGCTTGTTTTCCGAGCAGATAAAGGTCTGCTCTTCGACCCTGGCAACGTCCTTTGGGTCGGAGAAGGCCGCAAACGAGTTGGGGAAAGTCTCCGGGTTCAACCGGGTCAGTGTTCCGGCATCAACAAGGTGGCCCGTGAGCCGCGCATACTCTTCTTCAGTACCGTTGACCCAGTAGATAGCCTCCGGCTTGGTCAATTGCGCAGTCTCACGCACCCACTCAAGCAGCCCTGCATGAGTCGTAGGCGCATTATTGAGAGCATCTTGCACAGTCTGCGGTGTCGCAGTTGGCTCAGCGGAATCTTCCATCAGAAGTTGACGCGCAGCATCGCCCATGACTCTTCCCTTCCTTGGGTCTGTGGTGTGACTAAATGCTATGGGTCCGTAATGCGGGCAGAATGGGGATCTTCATGTAGCGGCGGTATACTGGGTGCCGCTGATCCGCGGATTGCCGGGGTTTTGACTGTCCGCCGGCCGCGCTGGATGTGATAAAGGTCACCTAGACCGGTATAGCAATAGCGTCGCTCAAACTGACATCGGGCGGGCGATTCGCAACGAATATCGAAACACGCTAAAGTGGTCTACGGCCCGCGAGGGCCATGCGCCCGTAGCTCAACGGATAGAGCATCTGACTACGGATCAGAAGGTTGTAGGTTCGAATCCTGTCGGGCGCACATTTGAAGAACACCCCCGGAAGCGAAAGCCCCGCCGGGGTGTTCTGTTTTAAGCTTCACCGGCAACAGCCAGGATCCCGTTGATCCTTTCCCGGAATCCATCGAAGTGCTGGCCGAGCCGGTCCACCGCGGCGGCCTTGTCGCCTCCGGCCACGGCTTGAAAAAGCTGGCGATGCAGCTCTGCCGCGGCCGCCGGATCACCGGTTGCACCGCCGTCGTCCTGCTGGATTCTCAAGTCAATACCCCGAAAGACGCTCACCAGATGGGTCAGAAGCTCATTTCCCAGCGGCCGGAACAGTCTGCGGTGGAATTCCTCCTCAGCTTCCGCAGTATCTTCGCCCTGTGAGGCGGAATGCTCCATCTGGTCCAAAGCCGCCTCAAGAGCTTCCAGATCCGCTGAATCCATTGAGTCCATGGCAGCGCCGATCAGGGCGGATTCAACAGTTTGCCGGGCATTGACCAACTCCAGGGCTTCCGCGCCTTGATGCCGCAGCGACAACCGCCCGCGGAAGGTCAGCCCATCAGTCAGGGCCGCAAAATTCGACGGTGCCACGAACATGCCGAACCCGTGGCGGATTTCGATCACGCCTACTGCCTGCAGGACCTTCAACGATTCGCGGAGGGTATTGCGGCCGACGCCGAGTGCCAGGCAAAGCTCGCTCTCGGTGGGCAAGGAATCGCCCACGTCCAGCTCCCGGGCCAGGATCAGCTCCATGATGTCCGCCTGCAGGGCGCGCAACCGGCTCTGGGCACTGAAGCGCGGTGGTGTGGCCGGTGAGATCACGTCCCTCTCTCCTGGACTCTGATTCCCCCATGGTCTCTAAACATATATCGGTTGCCCGGGGCTCATCAATGGCATCAATGGGTAACGCCCCCGCTATCGGCCCTTGCCACTCCTGCGTGGCGGTGACAGTCTCGTTCTATGGGCACAGAGACTTCATCGCAGCTTTCCACCGACGTCGTTATCCTGGGCGCCGGAGCAGTCGGCGAAAATGCCGCCGACCGCGTGGTCAAGGGTGGGCTGAAAGCGGTTCTGGTCGAGTCCGAGCTCGTGGGCGGTGAGTGTTCCTATTGGGCCTGCATGCCTTCGAAGGCGCTGCTGCGACCGGGCATCGCGCTGCACGGCGCACAGGCGGTGGCCGGTTCACGCGAAGCCGCGGACGGCCGGCTTGATGCGCAGGCCGTCCTGAAGCGCCGGGACTCCTTTACCTCGAATTGGGACGACTCGGGACAGGCGGAGTGGGTCGCCGGAGCGGGTATCGAGCTGGTCCGCGGCCGGGGCCGCCTCAGCGCCGAGCGGCAGGTGGAGGTTACCGACGACGACGGCAACGTCACCAGCATTACCGCGCGTCACGCCGTCGTCATCGCCACCGGCTCCGCTCCTAGCGTGCCACCGATTGAAGGGCTGGACTCGGTGACGTACTGGGGCACCCGCGAGGCGACATCGGCGCAGGAAATTCCGCCGCGGCTCGCCGTGATCGGCGGCGGAGTGGCCGGAACCGAACTCGCCCAGGCCTTCTCGCGGCTGGGCTCCAAAGTGACCATGATTGTCCGTGGCTCCCTGCTGAACACCTTTCCCGAGCAGGCCGGCAAGTTGGTTTCGACGGCGCTGGCCGAAGAGGGCATCGATATCCGCACCGGCGCTGAGGCGGCTTCCGTCAGCCAGGGTGATGACGGCGTCGTGCATCTGACGCTGAAGGACGGTTCCACTCTGGACGCCGACCAGCTGCTGGTATCAACAGGCCGCCATCCGGCGACCCAGGAACTCGGGCTCGACGTCGTCGGTATTGAGCCGCAGGACCTCTCCGTGGACGTGTCCGGCCGGGTAGGAGGCGCCGGTTGGCTGTATGCCGTCGGGGACGCGGCGGGCAAGGTCCTGCTAACGCATCAGGGGAAGTACGAGGCACGTGCCACCGGTGACGCCATTGTCGCCAGGGCGGAGTTGGAGCTGACTGAGGACGTGCAACCGTGGAGCCGTTATGCCCACACTGCCGACGACTGCGCCGTTCCGCAGGTGGTCTTTACCGATCCCGAAGTGGCCATGGTGGGGCTGACGCTCGAGCAGGCCAGACAGAGGGGCATGAATGTTTCCTCGACTGAGATGGATATCGCTGTTGCCGGTTCCGCGCTGCAGGCGGATGGCTATAAGGGCTGGGCGCAAATGGTCGTTGATGAGGATCGTAAGGTGATCGCTGGCATGACGTTTGCCGGGCAGGACGTGGCTGAACTGCTGCACGCGGCGACCATCGCCGTCGTCGGCCAGGTTCCGTTGAAGCGGCTCTGGCATGCCGTGCCTGCCTACCCGACGATCAGCGAAATCTGGTTGCGGCTGCTGGAGAAGTACGGGCTGTAAAGTACGGACTGTGAATGGTGCTTGTCCGGACAACCTTTAAGGTGCTTCTAAATACCGTCTGACGCTGGCCCGGAGCTTTTCCGCATGATCATAGATCTCATGTACTGCCGTAACCGGAATACGCGTTTCGGTCTTACTTTCATCGAAGACGCCTAAGTACTTTTGTCCGCGGTTAAAATGAAGCCGTGCGATGGGCTTGCGGTTATTGTCATCGAGCAGCACCGCGAAATAGGTCTTCGCATCCCGCTGAACGACGCGTGTGGGACTCACATCGCTGCACACTATGGCACGGACAATTTGAAAGCCCTCGAGTTCCTCCAGGGTCGTTTCTAGACCGGTTTCGAACAAGTCCTTCTCGACAGTCTCTTCACTCGTCACAGCAGTCGGCGTTTCGGTGTTGTCGGAAATCGCGGAGTTGGGGGCTCCGAGCGCCGTTTTTAGACGCTCATTTACTTGGTCGCTGAGAAACTGCTTGGTCGCCTTGGTCACGAGGACGGTAAACTGCTCACGGACTTTCTGGGTGTAGGGTCCGTCGTAAACCCGAGTGGTAAAGAATTTTATCCAGTCATCCTCGGGCTCTTTGAACTGGGTTCCAATTGTGCGCTTTATCTGGCCAATATATTTAAGCTCCCCCGCCGCGCTAATGATCGAATCCAGATCGAAAACGTCCCTTGAGAGCTTCATCAGCTCCGGGATGAGAGACTCGTCGATGTCGTTCAGGTCAAGCACTAAGAATGGTTTAGCGTCCATGCGATTAGGAGCGTCCAAATCCGTGAAGAATTCATACACCTCACCATTCGTGAGTACCGCTATCCGAGCCTTTGTAACGGCGAAGTATCGGAAAAGCTGAGAAGCGTGCTCGATGCGCAGCGGCTCTTTGGACTTCTTGCACTCGATGAGGATCTGTACGACGCCATCGTGGATGACAGCGTAATCGATTTTCTCGCCTTTTTTCACGCCAACGTCGGCCGTGAACTCCGGCACGACTTCCAGAGGATTGAAAACGTCATAACCTAGGATCGTGGAGATGAACGGCATGACAAAAGCGTTCTTTGTCGCCTCTTCAGTTTCGATCTGTCCCCGCTGCTGGCGGACTTTTGCCGCCAATGCCGTCAAGCGCTCCGTAAACTCCACTGCTTCCCCCTGCATCGAGACCGGTCGACCGCTCATCGGCAAGCGGCTTGTCGTTCCATCACCATATCGCCGATTGTCCTGCCTTTGGCACCTGCCGGCCATGAGCGGTCTCTGACCAAATCAGGCCCTTGGCGCGGCGAAGGCCGTGAGCCTGCAGTCCCGGTCGTCCAGTTCCGCCCATTTCAGGTCGTGCTCCAGAACGCTGATTCCTCCGGTCGGGTAGCTGAGCGCTACGTCGGTGTAGGCTTCCTCCTCCGAATCGTCGGCGGCGAGTCTCAGGGCCAGGGCCTGCACGGCCGGCAGATGCGTGATCACCAGCAGTGACTGCACCGTTTCGGGCACATGGTTGATTAAGGTCAGGATCCGCGTTTCCGAGGCGTCGTAGAGACCATCCTCAAGTTTCGCCGTCGGGGCCTTCTCCCTCAGTTCCTGGCAGATCCAGGTACAGGTTTGGCGTGCCCGCAGCGCTGACGAACAGAGGATGAAGTCCGGCACTGCGTTGTGTTCCACCAGCCACTTGCCCGCTTCCGGCGCGTCGGCGTGGCCCTGATCCGATAGCGGACGCTCATGATCGGTCACATGGCCGGGCATGGAAGCCTTCGAGTGGCGCAGCAGGATCAGCTTCTTCAGGTGGTGTTGGCTCATGCCTACCAGTCTGTCACTGTCGCATTAAAGGCAAGAGCGGTGCGCCGGTTCAGCACCGACGCACCGCAAAATCCTGAAAGCTGCTAGATCGAGTACTCCGGGGCCGCCCAGACGACGACCTCGGGGTGCTCGTAGAAACGGTATCCCTGCCCGCGGACAGTGCGGACAGTGTTCGCGAGCCGTCCCAGCTTGGAGCGCAGGCGGCGGATGTGCACGTCGATCGTCCGCTCATTCGGGATCTCGTCAGCATTCCGCCACAGGCCACTGAGCAGTTCCTCGCGGGCAACGGTGCGCTGACCGTTCTCCACCAAGTAGTTCAGCAGCTCGAATTCCTTGAACGTCAGGTTGAGCGTGTCGCCGTCGAGATGAACCTCGCGGCGGGACAAATCGATCAGCACACCTGTGGGGCGCGGCGCCTGCGGGAGCTGCGGAGAGCGTGCCGGCTCGACCCGGACATTGGCCGCGGTGGGATCGCCAAGAGCGTTGCGGACGACGTCGATATCGCTGCCTGTGGCATCTGCCGGAGCGAGGGCGACGGCGGCGTAGCTTTGCGCATTCGGCACGAGTGACTGGGCATAGGCCCGGATGTCCTGCACCAGTTTTGTCAGCGAGGTGCCATTGGCCGCTGCCGCTTCTTCGTCAAGGCCGACATAGAGAACGAACCCACGGGCTACGTTGTCATTGGCCACTGAGCGGACGGGCGCGGATTGGTCCTCCCCCGCCGGAGCGACAACCTGTGTCGGCGCCGTCATGGGTGAGCTGTCGGAATTGCGCGTTGCTTCCGCAGCCTGCGGCGGCACGGCGCGGAGCGGGCGGTAGCCGGGTTGCTGAGAGTAGGACTGGATTCCGTATCCTGCCCCATACCCGGAGCTGTTGCCTGGCTGCTGCCTTGCATTGGCCCCGGTGTTATTGCGATTGCGGAGGGAGATGTGGACGTATCCGGATGACACTGACATGGTGCTACCTCATTGTGAATGGCCGTCGACGCGGCAAAGAATGCATAATTTTTGCCCACGAAAAACGGGGTGGAAGCCCGCCATTGGGCGAAAAGGAAATTGCCTGGAACCTTTTGGGGTGGAAAGTTAGGCGTGCATTCGACAACAACACATGTCCATGCCAGCGGATGAGCCGGTCCGGATAACTGCGTCAGCAGGTGCTGTTGGGTTGGTGTTCACCCCTAGATTCTGCACCGTAACAAAACCAACGCGCAAGTAACATACGGTCCAAATGTCCACATACTGAGATATTGGGCGCCCAGGTGACCGTTATCACACTAGACGGTGGTCACGCCGTCGTACCGTTTCGCCGTCAGTTGGCGACACCATACAACCTGTCGCCGGCGTCGCCAAGCCCGGGGACGATATAGGCATTCTCGTTGAGGCGCTCGTCGATGGAAGCCAGCACAATGGTCACGTTCTTGCCCTCGAGTTCCGCCTTCAGTGCCTCAAGCCCCTCCGGCGCGGCCAGCAGGCAGATGCACGTAACATCCGCGGCGCCGCGGGCAAAGAGGAACTTGATTGCTTCCCGGAGTGTGCCGCCGGTGGCCAGCATCGGATCGAGGACAAAGATCTGGCGTCCGGTCAAATCCTCGGGCAGGCGCTCGGCATAAGTGATCGCTTCCAGCGTCTCTTCGTTGCGGGCCATTCCCAGAAAACCGACTTCTGCGGTCGGAACCAACCGCGTCATACCCTCAAGCATGCCGAGCCCGGCACGCAGAATCGGCACCACCAGGGGCGTCGGTTTCGTCAACCCGGTTCCGACGGTCCTGGTCACCGGGGTTTCGATCTCCGTCGGTTCAACACGGACGTCGCGGGTGGCCTCGTACGCCAGCAGCGTCACCAGCTCCTCAGTCAGCAGCCGGAACACCGGCGATGAGGTTTCCTTCTGCCTCAGAACGGTCAACTTATGGGCAACAAGGGGATGATCAACTACGAGTACGCGCATGGGTAAAAACCTACCAGCCGTTAAACACGAACGGAGCCGGCCCTTCTCTCGAAGAGACCGGCTCCGCCGGGTGCAACTAGTGCAAACTCAGTGTCCAGGATGCGGGCGGCCCGCCCTGGTTGCTAAGAGGGGTCTTTAGAGGAAGCGGATGTTCGCTGCCTGCAGACCCTTGGGGCCCTGCTGCGTTTCGAATTCAACCTTCTGATCCTCGCGCAGCTCCTTGTAACCCGACGAATCGATAGCCGAGTAGTGGGCGAAGACATCGGCGCTGCCGTCTTCCGGGGCGATGAATCCGAAGCCTTTTTCGCTGTTAAACCATTTAACGGTGCCAGTAGCCATAATTTTGTACTCCTCCAGAGTGGTGATTGGAGATCCCTGATTTTCCGGGACCAACTGCAGCGGTGTTCTTTATCCGCCGTTCAGAGAAGCACAAGCCTCCAGATGGAGGAGCCTGCAGCTAAAAATAAAATGCGTAACACAACAACTACCCTTCAAGCCTACACGCCAAAACTGGAAGCGCTTACCACTCCTCCGCCGGGTGACGGTTTTGTAACGGTAGATAGTGCCTGCCAGCCCGTCGTTCAGCCAAACAAGATAGAGTAGCAGGTATCTACAGGGCATTCGCCCGTTTTCACGGCTGGGAAGTCGGAAGTCAAACTACCCCAGGATCCGTATGAGTATTTCTGCACAATCCAAACTCCGTACGAGCCGCAGTTCGGCCACCAGGCCCGGTTCCGCTGCTGCCAGCAGCTACGCCAATCTAATGCGCACCGTCCGCGACGCAGGCCTGTTGCGCCGTCGACGCTCCTTTTACATTTCGATCTTCGTTGGCCTTGCCATCTCACTTGGCGGCGCCATTACTGGCTTCGTCCTGCTTGGTGACAGCTGGTTCCAGCTCCTAATCGCGGGCGCGTTGGGCGTCCTTTTCACTCAGATGGCATTCCTCGCGCACGAGGCCTCGCACCGCCAGGTTTTCGAGTCCGGGCCGGCAAATGACCGCGCCGGACGCATTCTTGCCAATGCCGCCGTCGGTATCAGTTACCAGTGGTGGATGAACAAGCACACGAGGCACCACTCCAAACCGAACCAGATCGGCAAGGACCCGGACATCGCACCGGACACCATCTCCTTCCTGCCCGAAGATGCAGCCAAGCAGTCGGGCTTCATGGGCTGGTTCACCCGCCGCCAGGGCTACCTGTTCTTCCCCCTGCTGATGCTCGAAGGCATCAACCTGCACGTCACGTCCATCCGATCGCTGTTCGCCAAGGGCAACGTCAAGGGCCGCAAGCGCGAGATATCAGTGGTGTTCGCCCGGTTGGGTCTGTACGTAGGCGCGATCTTCGCCTTCCTGCCCGTGGGTATGGCGTTCGCCTTCATCGGCGTCCAGCTGGCCGTTTTCGGTGTCTACATGGGCGCATCGTTCGCCCCGAACCATAAGGGAATGCCGGTACTGCCGCATGACAGCAAGGCCGACTTCCTCAGCCGTCAGGTGCTGACCAGCCGGAACATCACCGGCGGCAAGTTCATTGATTCGCTGATGGGCGGCTTGAACTACCAGGTGGAGCATCACCTGTTCCCGAACATGCCGCGGCCGAACCTGGCCAAGGCCAGCGAGATTGTGCGTGAATACTGCGCCGATCACAAGATCGCCTATACGGAGACCTCGCTGCCCAAGTCCTATGGGATTGTGGTCCGTTACCTGAATGAGGTCGGCCTGTCAGCGCGTGATCCGTTTGACTGCCCGATGATCTCGCGGTTCCGCCGGCAGTAGTCCGGTCAGGGGCCGGGCCACACAAACAGAAGACTTATTACGAAAGCGGCACAAATTTGTGCCGCTTTCGTCGTTAACGTTGGGTTTCGCGGCCCCTACTGCCCAAAACCTGCAGGCGCTCCCCGCCCGTCCAGCAGTGGTCCAACGGGCGGACCAATAGGGAACGGCCCAGGACATCCGGCAGACTGGACTATATGGAACGCTACGCCGACTGGATGGGCCTCGCCCTGGACGAGGCCCGCCGGGCGCTGGAGACCGGCGATGTACCCATCGGAGCAGTCGTCTTCGGCCCAGACGGCCAGATCCTGGGCACAGGGCGTAACGAGCGGGAAGCGGAAGCAGACCCAACCGCGCATGCCGAGATGCTCGCAATCCGTGAGGCCGCCCAGAACCTCGCCAGCTGGCGGCTGGAGGATTGCACCCTGGTCGTGACGCTCGAGCCCTGCACCATGTGCGCAGGCGCGATCGTGCTCTCCAGAATTCCGCGCGTGGTCTTTGGCGCCTGGGACGAGAAGGCCGGGGCCGCCGGTTCGGTCTTCGACGTGCTGCGCGAACGACGCCTGAACCACTGGGTTGAGGTCTATGCCGGAGTCCGTGAGGAGGAATGTGCCGCCCTGCTGAAGGAATTCTTCGCTGGTCATAGGTAGTGGTAGTCCATTTTCTTCACAGGCGCGCAATGCACTCGCACGAAGGGCGGCGGCATTTTGGGCTCCGGGGCCCTGACCGGGTAAAGTAGCGGAGTTGGTGACGTGTCCGAGCGGCCGAAGGTGCAACACTCGAAATGTTGTTTGGTGAAAGCCAACGTGGGTTCAAATCCCACCGTCACCGCCAAGAAAAGGTCCCGTTTCCCTTGTAAAGAGAGGGAAGCGGGACCTTTTGCTTTGCCACAAATGCTTGCCACGGATGTTTAGGGCAAACTGGTGGTGTGAGCGGAATCCGATGGGTGCTGCACGTCGATCTCGACCAGTTCATAGCGGCTGTCGAAGTGCTCCGGCGGCCGGAGCTTAGAGGTAAGCCGATCATTGTCGGCGGCAGAGGCGACCCCACCGAACGGGCTGTGGTGTCGACGGCATCCTACGAGGCCAGGGTGTTCGGAGTGGGTTCTGGAATGCCCTTACGCATTGCAGCCCGGAAAGTCCCCGATGCTGTGATTCTGCCCGTCGATCACGAGGCTTACCTTGCAGCTTCCGACATGGTGATGGCTACCCTGCGCGCGCAGTCCGGCGCCACCGTGCAGGTGCTGGGTTGGGATGAAGCCTTTGTAGGGACAGAGACAGAGAACCCGGAAGCCTACGCCCGGCAGGTGCAGTCCGCCGTCTTGGCGCGAACGCAGCTTCATTGCAGCGTGGGCATCGGCGACACCCTGGTTCGAGCCAAGATCGCCACGGGTTTTGGTAAACCGGCGGGCGTCTTCCGTCTCACTTCCGGGAACTGGCTCGACGTCATGGGTGGCCGGCCCACCAAGGACCTGTGGGGCGTCGGGACCAAAGTGTCAGCCCGGCTGGCCAAACTCGGGATCAACACAGTCGCCGAGCTCGCCGCCTCCGACCCCCAAGACCTTGTGCCGGAGTTCGGACCGAAGATGGGGCCCTGGTACGCAGACCTTGGACGCGGGGACGGCACCAGTGTTGTGGACGACACCCCGTGGGTTGCCCACGGTCATAGCCGGGAGACTACCTTCCAACGCGATCTGACCGAACCGGGCCAGGTGGACGACGCCGTGAGGGAGCTGACAGCGCGGGTCCTTGAGGATGTTGCGGCCGAAGGACGGCCGGTGGTTGGGCTGACCCTCAAGGTTCGGTACGCACCGTTCTTCACCAAGACCCACGCGCGGAGGATTCCCGAGACCTCCGACCGGAAAGAGATCCTGGCCCGGGCCTTGGACCTCGCAGCCGGAATCGAAGCGGGCCGTCCTATCCGGCTCCTGGGCCTGCGGGCCGAAATGGCAATGCCCGGCGACGCCAGAAAGGGACACACGCCGACCCGTAGTGGCTGGTGACGACGGCGCCGCAATCTTTAAAGTAGTACGGCGGCCACACCCAGTTGGTGCGGCCGCCGTAATTATGCGGAGAATACTCCAGGAAAGAGTGGTTACCGGGTGGTGACGCTTTCCTTCTCGACCGGAGCGGAATCCGGGAACTCGACGCGGCGGACCGCTTCGTCGAACTCTGCTTCGATCTCTGCGTTTTCCTTGAAGGTGAACTTACTCACGACAACCGCAACGATCACGTTGAGCAGGAAGCCGGGAACGATCTCGTACATCACGTCGGCCAGCGGGGAGTTGCCCCAGGTGAAGACGACGACAGCACCGGCGATCATGCCGGACAGTGCACCCGCGGTGCTGAACTTCCTCCAGTAGAGCGCCAACAGGATTGTCGGACCGAAGGAGGCACCGAAGCCTGCCCAGGCGAACGCCACGAGAGCCAGGATGGACTCGTTGCGGCCGGAGGCCAGGATGATCGCAATGATCGCCACAGTGAGCACACCCAAGCGCCCGAGGACAACACCCTGTCGCGGCGTCAGCGTCTTCTTGGCGATCATGTTGTACAGGTCCTCCACCAGAGCGGAGGAGCTGACGACCAGCTGCGAAGAGATGGTGCTCATGATCGCGGCCAGAACAGCGGCCAGGACGATACCAGCGACGAACGGGTGGAAGAACACCTGAGCCAAGGCCAGGAACACTGCTTCCGGATCCTCCAGGCTCAACTGCGGGTTCTGCTGGTAGTACGCGACACCGACCAGTGCGGTCAGGGTGGCGCCGATGACGGTGATGAGCATCCAGCCGATACCGATCCGGCGGCCGGCCTTGGCATCTTTGGTGCTGCGAAGTGCCATGAACCGGACGATGATGTGCGGCTGGCCAAAGTAACCGAGCCCCCATGCCGCGGCGGAAATGATGGCTAGCACCGAAGTACCGGCGACAAGGTTCATCATGGAGTCGTCAACCTGGCTGACCGAGTCAACCATGCCGGTGAAGCCGCCGACCTGGGTCAGGCCAATAATCGGAACGACGATCAGAGCAATCAGCATCAGGCAGCCCTGCGCGACGTCGGTGAAGGTTGCACCCATGAACCCGCCGAAGAGGGTGTAGGCGATGGTCACACCGGCAACCACGATCATGCCGACCGTGTAGTTGGAGTTGAAGGAACTCTCAAAGAAGGTTCCGCCAGCCACCATGCCCGAGGAGACGTAGAAGGTGAAGAACGCCAGGATGATGACCCCGGAAACGATCCGGAGCAGGCGCGACTTGTCTTTGAGCCTGTTCTCGAGGAAGCTCGGCACCGTGATGGAGTTGTTTGAAACCTCGGTGTAGCTGCGCAGTCGCGGCGCGACGAACTTCCAGTTCAGCCATGCGCCGATGGTCAGGCCAATGGCGATCCAGGCGCTGCCCAGACCGGAGAGGTAGATGGCGCCCGGCAGACCCATGAGCAGCCAGCCGGACATATCCGAGGCGCCGGCGCTCAGTGCGGCGGTGCCTGGCCGGAGTCCACGGCCTGCAAGCATGTAGTCGTCGAGGTCACTGGTCTTCTTGTATGCGTACCAGCCGATACCCAGCATGGCGAGCATGTAGATCACCATAGCCAGAATCTTAAACGTCTGGTCAGTCATAAATGTCCTTCCGTATCTGACGGGAGTGCTTTGATGGCAGCATTTCTGGGAAAGTGCTGTGTGCAGCCGCCTACTATTCCAAGGATCCACACAGGTTGGCTAATTACGTGAGTTGGCTCACAGCTGCGGCTCTTGACAAAAAACCGATTCAGGGGGTTAATCCCACCGCTGCCGCGAGTTCCGTGATCGCCGTTACGGAGAAGTCGGGGGCGCTGAAATGAGCGGGGTATTCCGCACCCGTCCGGTTGACCCATGCGGTTTGGAATCCGGCCCGTGATGCGCCGTCGATATCCCAGGGATGAACGGCGACGAGCAGCATATTGGCGGGGTTTTCGCCGAGTGAATTGGCGGCATATTCGTAGGACGCCCGCGCCGGTTTCCACGTAGCGGCATCCTCCACCGACAGCAACGTTTCAAAATGGTTCCGGACACCGGCAGAAGTGAGCAACTGCTCCGATATTGCCACCGCCCCGTTGGTCAAGGTGATCAACCGCGCGCCGGCCTCCTTCAGTCCGGTCACCCCGTCGACCACGTCGGGATGCACAGGCAGCGAGCCGAAGCCCTGCAGAACATGTTCGACGGCGTCATCCATCCTCCGGTTCAGAGGCACCGTGTTGAGCACATTACGAAGAACACCATCGGCGATGGCGGAGAACTTCTCCCTGGTCCCGGCAGCCGCAAGGGCAAAGCCGTCGCGGAGAACGCCGGCGAACCACAGGTCGGCCAGGTACTCAGGCGCCCCGACGTCGTCGAACTTTGTTTTGAGTGGAGAGGTGTCGGAGAGAGTTTCATTGACGTCGAAGACAATGACGGTTGGTGGTTGACTCATGGTGGCTCCTTCGATCCGCGGTTTACATCACAATATCTGCGCTGATCGATAGAGTGGACCTAGCGACCAGTGCAGAGCCGGGGGCTCGCCGAAAGGACCACGCCGATGAAGCGCAAACGCAGCAGTTCCACCGACAACCTGGAGCCCGGTACGGTGCATCTGGCGGGAAAGGTCCGGCACCGGCCGGCTGTCTCCAGCGTATGGTCGGACAGTCTGGGTAGGGTGGCCATGCGCACCCTTCAGATCCTGCTCATTCTGACACTGGCGATCGCTGCCGTCTACGCACTAATCCAGTTGAAGCTGGTGGTCATTCCGCTACTGATAGCACTGCTGCTGGCCGCCGCGATCAGCCCGCTGGTGAATTTCATGCGGCGGAGGAATGTTCCCAAAGTGCTGGCGACCTGGATTGCGTTGCTGACTTCGGTGGCCTTTCTGGGCGGGATCATCACCGCGATAATCTTTGCCGTCCGGAGCCAGTGGGACGAACTCGTTTCCAACGCCTCCCAGGGACTCGATCAGCTACAGCAATTCATCGTCAGCGGCCCGTTGCCCATTGACGCCCAGCAACTGACCCAGGCGCGCGAAGCCGCCATCGACTTCATCACCAGCAGCCAGTTCGGCAACAGTGCGATCGCGGGCCTGAGTGTCTTCACGTCCATGGTCACCGGTCTACTGCTGACCGTCGTCGTCCTCTTCTTCTTTTTGGAAGATGGGAAGGAAATCTGGGAATTCTTCCTTAGGCCGCTGCGGGGTCAACAACTGGCCCGGGCCCAGCGGATCGGGGACAGTTCCATGGTGGTGATGGGCGGCTACGTTCGTGGGACCGCGCTCATTGCACTGGTGGATGCGGGCGCGATTGGCTTGGCCCTGCTGTTTCTGGGAGTTCCGCTGGCCCTGCCGCTGGCTGTCATTGTGTTCCTGGGCGCGTTCATTCCTATTATCGGTGCCACCATTGCCGGGGCGTTGGCCGCGCTGGTGGCGCTCGTGACCAACGGCCCGTTGGTGGCCCTGATCGTGGTGATCGTCATCATCGGCATCCAACAGATCGAAGGCAACCTGCTGCAGCCGCTCATCATGAGCCACACGGTTAAGCTGCATGCTCTGGTCATTCTGCTCGCGCTGGCCGCGGGAACGATTCTGGGCGGCATCGTTGGCGCGATCCTGGCCGTTCCGATGACGGCTGTCGCCTGGACGGTTATCAAAGTCTGGAATGTGCCGGACCGGGAGGAGACGCCATCAAGCGAACCGGACCGCAGCAGCGAAGAACAGGCAGTCTGACCCGTAAGCAGTCCACCGAGTCACATGAGTCAATTCCGTCACACAGGTTACAAACCTGCACCAATTGTCTGAACAGCGTCAAAAGTAGTTGACTCGGGCACGCGCTGCCTCCAAGGTATTGCTATGACTATCCGAGGCTGGGAACGCAGCACCCTTGCAGCGGCCGCATCGGTCGCCGTCGTGATGGGCTTGACTGCCTGTGGACCAACGTCTGAACCTGCCGCGCCCGAAACCACCGAATCCGGCAGCAGTTCCTCGGCGGAGGCCAGTCCCAAGGACGCGGAGCCGATGCCGGAGGAAGAAGCCGCAGAATCCGATGCGCCCGCCACCGGGTCCGCTTCGGAGAATAACGACGACGGCGGGGGCGGGGGCCACAGCCAGCAGCCGGCGGAAGGTGACGATGCCGCCGTCGACAATCAAGAAGATGCACAAGCCGAGGCGCCGGCGGAGTCCAAACCTGACAGGGATGACAACGACCCGGCCCTGTGCGATGCCGCCGACCTGACCGGCAGCATTGAGGAAATCCGGGGCGGCGCGACGGCCGGAAGTGTTTATCGCGGCCTGGAAGTTACCAACACCAGCGCCGACCCTTGCGTGCTCGCAGGCTTCCCCGGAGTGTCCTACGTCGACGCCGGTGGGAACCAGATTGGCACTCCGGCAGCACGCAGTACCTCGGAACCTGCGGTGTCCATCGACCTGCAGCCCGGTGAATCCGCCATGGCAACGCTGAAGCAGACCAAAGCAGCCAATTATGGCGATCAGTGTGAGCAGGTCGAAGCATCCGGACTGCGCGTATACCCGCCCAGCGCCTACGATTCCCTGATCGTCCAGCAGAACATCATGGCATGCGCGGATCCCCTGATAGAACTCATGACGATCGGGTCCTTCCAGCCCGCGGAGTAGCCGAGCCGCCCCCGCCGCCGATAATGTCGGCAGCGTGGGAGATGATAAGGCTATGAACTCGCCGCTGGCCGGATTTACGCAGGCGACCCGGGAGTGGTTCCTGGGTGCTTTCGCCGCGCCGACGACGGCCCAAGAGGGCGCGTGGGATGCGATCTCGGCCGGTTCCAACGCCCTGGTGGTCGCCCCGACCGGATCGGGCAAGACGCTGGCGGCGTTCCTGTGGGCGCTGGACCGGCTGGTGGCCGCGGATGCCGCGAATACCGAGGCGGGCAATGCATCGAACACCGAGGTGGGTGATGAACCTCCTGCGGGTAAGGAACCTACCGCCGGCAAGGAACGCCAGGGCAAGCAACAGCAGCAAAAACGCAGCACGAAAGTGCTCTACATTTCCCCGCTCAAGGCACTCGGCGTCGACGTCGAACGCAACCTGCGTTCCCCGCTGATCGGCATTGCGCAGACCGCCAAGCGGCTCGGCGTGGATCCTCCGCATGTCAGTGTTGGTGTCCGTTCCGGCGACACAACCCAGTCGGAACGCCGCGCGCTGCTGTCGAGGCCGCCGGACATACTAATTACGACGCCGGAATCGCTGTTCCTGATGCTCACCTCGCAGGCGCGGGCCACTTTGGCCGGCGTAGACACCGTCATTGTTGATGAGGTGCACGCCGTCGCCGGGAGCAAACGCGGCGCCCACCTGGCCCTCAGCCTGGAGCGGCTGGACGCCCTGCTGCCTAAACCCGCACAGCGGATCGGCCTCTCCGCCACTGTGGAACCGCACGAAACTGTAGCCCGGTTCCTCGGTGGGAACGCGCCGGTGGCCATCGTCGCGCCGGAGTCGAACAAGCGGTGGGACATCACCGTCTCCGTTCCGGTGCCGGACATGACGGAACTCGGGGTGGCGCCGTCCAGCGATGAACCGGAGATCGGCGCGCCGCCGCAGGGTTCGATCTGGCCGCATGTGGAGGAGCGGATTGTCGACCTGATCACGGCCAAGCGGTCCAGTATCGTTTTCGCAAACTCCAGGCGCCTGGCCGAGCGCCTCACGGCGCGGCTGAATGAGATCCATGCGGACCGCACTGCCCTGGCGGACACCTCTGTTTGGGATGAGACTTCGGGTCCCCCGGCGGAGATCATGGCGCAGGCCGGATCGACCGAAGGAGCCGAGCCGGTGCTGGCGCGGGCGCACCACGGATCCGTCAGCAAGGACCAGCGCGCCATGATCGAGGATGACCTGAAATCCGGGCGGCTGCGCTGCGTGGTGGCGACGAGCAGCCTGGAGCTTGGCATCGATATGGGCGCCGTCGACCTGGTCGTCCAGGTGGAATCACCGCCATCGGTGGCCAGCGGCCTGCAGCGTGTGGGCCGGGCTGGCCACCAGGTCGACGAAGTTTCCCAGGGCGTGCTGTTTCCTAAACACCGCGGCGACCTGGTGCATGCCGCCATCACGGTCGAACGCATGCTTTCCGGGAAGATCGAACCGCTTTCCATCCCGGCGAATCCGCTCGATATCCTCGCCCAACAAACGGTGGCCGCGACCGCACTGGAGAGTATCGACGTCGAGGAATGGTTCGACACGGTCCGCCGGTCCGCGCCGTTTGCCTCCCTCCCCCGCTCCGCCTTCGACGCCACCCTCGACCTGCTGGCAGGTCGCTACCCGTCGGACGAGTTTGCCGAACTGCGTCCGCGCATCGTGTGGGACAGGGTGGACGGCACGATCACCGGCCGCCCGGGAGCGCAGCGGCTTGCCGTTACGTCCGGTGGAACCATTCCCGACCGTGGTCTCTTTGGGGTGTATTTGGTCGGCAGCGACGACGGCTCGAAGGGCAAGGCGCCGGGCGGCAGGCGAGTCGGCGAGCTCGATGAGGAAATGGTCTACGAGTCGAGGGTAGGAGACGTCTTTGCCCTTGGCGCGACCAGCTGGCGCATCGAAGACATCACCCACGACCGGGTCCTGGTATCGCCGGCGTATGGCCAGCCCGGGAAACTGCCGTTCTGGAAAGGCGACAGCCTCGGCCGCCCAGTAGAGCTGGGCCGGGCGCTGGGCTCGTTCGTCCGGGAACTGTCCAGCGCCAGCACCGAGACGGCGATGCAACGTTGCCGGAGCAATGGCCTGGATGACTGGGCCGCCGACAACCTGCTGGCCTACCTCACTGAGCAAGCCCAGGCGACCGGTCAGGTGCCCAATGACCGGACCCTCGTCGTCGAACGTTTCCACGACGAGCTGGGCGACTGGCGGGTGGTGCTGCATTCGCCGTTCGGGATGCCCGTACATGCGCCGTGGGCGTTGGCGGTCGGCGCGCGGCTGCAGCAGCGTTATGGGATGGACGGCTCTGCAATGGCGTCCGACGACGGGATCGTGCTGCGGGTGCCGATGATGGACGATGAGCCACCCGGAGCGGAGCTGTTCATCTTCGAGGCCGATGAGCTGGACGCCATCGTCACCGCGGAGGTCGGCGGTTCGGCGCTGTTCGCCTCGCGTTTCCGCGAATGCGCGGCCCGGGCCCTGCTGCTCCCACGACATAATCCCGGCAAGCGATCCCCGCTCTGGCAGCAACGCCAACGTTCGGCCCAGCTGCTCGACGTCGCACGCAAATACCCCACGTTTCCGATCGTGCTCGAAACCGTCCGCGAGTGCCTGCAGGATGTCTACGACCTACCAGCATTGAAGGAGCTCGCCGCGGGCATCGAACGGCGCGAGCTCCGCGTTGTCGAAACCACGACCCAGCAGCCGTCACCGTTCGCGCGGTCGTTGCTTTTCGGTTACGTCGCTTCGTTCCTCTATGAGGGCGACAGCCCGCTGGCCGAGCGCCGTGCCGCAGCGCTCTCGCTGGATCCGGCGATGCTCGCCGAACTGCTCGGCCGGGCGGAACTGCGCGAACTGCTCGACGTCCAGGTCATTGAACAGACCGAGCTGGAGCTGCAGCGCCTGGCCGAGGACCGGAAAGTGCGGGGTCTTGAGGGGGTCGCCGATCTGCTGCGTTTATTGGGACCATTGACGACGGCGGAGGTCGCCGCCCGCCTGTCAGCTGGGGAAGCGTCTGGTCCGGCCGAGCTATCCGGCACCACTGAAGCGACGACCGGAGGCGACTCCGACCGTTCAGATTCCGCCGACGTAGCGGGTTCGCTGCGAGGTAGCGGGTTGCAACACGCTACCTCGACGGAAAGTACCTACCCCGACGCAGCGTCACGGGCTCAGGCCGACGCAGAGGCACGGGCTCAGGCACACGCGGAGTCGCAAGCTCACGAGCACCTGGCTGAACTGGTGAAAACCAACCGCGCGCTCCGGGTCAACATCGGAGGGGCCGAACAGTGGGCGCCGGTGGAAGACGCCGCCCGGCTGCGCGACGCCTTGGGCACACCCTTGCCGATGGGCGTTCCACTCGCATTCATCGAACCGGTCGCGGATCCGCTGGGAGACCTGATCGGACGGTATGCCCGCACCCATGGACCGTTCACCAGCAGCGAAGCCGCCGCCCGGCTGGGACTGGGAATCGCCGTCGTCGAAACCACTCTGCAGCGCCTCGCCACCGACGGCCGGGTTGTGGAGGGAGAGTTCCGTCCGTCGGAATCACCCGCCGCCGGACACACACCGGCAAGTTCCGAGTGGTGCGACGTCGAAGTCCTGCGCAAGCTCCGGCGCCGCTCCTTGGCCGCCCTGCGCCACGACGTCGAACCCGTTGATCCTGCCACCTATGGCCGGTTCCTGCCCGCCTGGCAAAACGTCAATGCCTCCGGAAAATCCAATCAATTGCGCGGGCTCGACGGCGTCGCAACAGTGATCGACCAGCTCTCCGGTGTTCCCGTTCCTGCTTCGGCATGGGAACCGCTGGTGCTCGCCTCCCGGGTCAGCGACTATTCGCCGGCCATGCTTGACGAACTGATGGCGACCGGCGAAGTCCTTTGGTCCGGCGCCGGGTCCATTCCCGGCAACGACGGCTGGATCAGCCTCCACCTGGCGGAAACCGCGCCGCTGACGCTCAATCCCGCCGCCGGCCACGAACCGTCCGCCCTCCAGCTCGCGATCCTGGACTTCCTCGCCTCCGGCGGCGCCTACTTCTTCCGGCAATTGGCAGACGGGGCGACCACGGCCGCGGCGGCAATGAACGCTGCGGACCCGACGGCGGCAAGGGACGCGGCTGCGGCAACGGATGCGACGGCGACAAAGGGTGCCATGGGAGTAGCCCGCGGAGGAACAACCGGAGACTCGAGCGCACGAGTTCCAGGTGACGACGCCGTCGTCGAAGCCTTATGGGATCTCGCCTGGGCCGGGCGGATCAGCAATGACACCTTCACACCGGTCCGGACCATGCTGGCGGGAGGCCGCACCGCCCACAAGCAGCGTGCCGCGGCACCCCGGGTCAGGTCCCTTCGGCACGGCAGGCGTGGCTCGCTGTCCGGACGTGGGCTGACCAACCGCAATCTTGCCGGCCAATCCGAACCGGCCGCCGGCGGTCCCGGTGCACGCCGTTCGCCGCCCATCGTCGGGGGCCGCTGGTCGCTGCTGCCTGAGCCAGAGGGCGACACCACCGTTCACGCGCACGCCACGGCGGAACTGCTGCTGGACCGGTACGGAATTCTCACCCGTGGGGCGGTCGGCGCCGAAGGAATCCCCGGCGGTTTCGCGCTGCAGTACAAGGTGCTTTCCGGGCTGGAGGAAATGGGCCGCTGCCGGCGCGGTTACTTCATCGAATCCCTGGGCGCCGCGCAGTTCGCGCTGCCCTCCACCGTCGACCGGCTGCGGTCCTTCAACGAAGACGCGCAGCTGCACAAACAGGAACCTTCCGCCGTTGCGCTGGCGGCAACCGACCCGGCGAATCCCTATGGCGCGGCGCTGCCTTGGCCGCCGACCGACAGCGGCCACCGGCCCGGGCGCAAGGCCGGAGCCATGGTCGTGCTGGTTGACGGCGCACTGACCCTGTATGTGGAACGCGGCGGCAAAACCCTGCTCTCATTCACCGACGACGTCGAATCCGTCACCCCGGCTGCCGCTGCGCTGGCGGGCACCGTCCGGCGGGGAGCGGTGGACAAACTGGCGATAGAGAAGGTGAACGGAACCGACATTCTCGGCACGGCCGTTGGCGATGCACTCGAAACGGCCGGCTTCTACACCACTCCCCGTGGCCTGCGGATCCGAAAATGAGGTGGACCGATGCCTGAAGGGGACACCGTCTGGGCTGCGGCACAACGCTTGAACGCCGCCCTCGCCGGACAGAAGCTGACCCGTACGGACTTCCGGGTGCCGCGCTATGCCACCGTGGATCTGTCCGGCCGGACCGTGACGGAGGTGCTGGCGCGGGGAAAACATCTGCTGATCCGGCTTGGAGATGCCACGGACGATGGCGATGCGGCTGCCAATGGCGGCTCCATGAGGGCAGCCACCGGGCCCGTCACCATCCACTCGCATCTGAAAATGGAAGGCAGCTGGCATGTCTACCGCTCCGGCGGAAAGTGGCGCCGGCCCGCCTTCACCGCCCGGGCCGTGCTCGCGACCGGCACAGTCACCGCCGTCGGATTCTCACTTGGAACCCTCGAGGTGCTGGCACGCAGCGACGAGGACAAAGCGGTCGGGCATCTCGGCCCGGACCTGCTGGGGCCGGACTGGGAAGCCGACGAGGCGGTCCGGCGGCTCCGGACCGATCCAGCCCGGGCTATTGGACTGGCGCTGCTCGACCAGCGGAATCTGGCCGGCATTGGCAATGTCTACCGCAGTGAAATTTGTTTTCTCACTGGCGTCCACCCCGGCGCCGCGGTAGCAGAAGTGCCCCGGCTTGAACGTATGGTCGATACATCCCAGCGGCTGCTGCAGGTAAACCGGAACCGGAGCATCCGTATCACGACGGGATTCGCGGCGGCCCGGGGGGCGGAAGGGCTGTGGGTCTATGGCCGGGCAGGCAAGCCCTGCCGCCGTTGCGGAACGTTGGTTGAACACGGCCGCCTGGGCGACGCAGCCACCACCGCCAGGGACATTTACTTCTGCCCGTTCTGCCAGCCGCCGTCTTCCAGCGGGCAGGTGGACACTTCCGGTACCGGGTGAAAATATGGGACCAGCGGCACCGGGTGGGACTTTCGGTCCGCCCTGAAGCGCTTTCCCGGCCAGCGAAGGATGCACTCCGACATGAATCAGCAGCCAGAAGCAACGACTGATAACACCTTCGTCGAACTCAACGAGAACGAGAGCCGGTACGAAATCAAGGTCGACGGCCGTTATGCCGGTTTTGCCGAGTACCGGGAATCATCAACCGAAATCGCCTTCACCCATACCGAAACCTTTGAGGAATTCGCCGGGCAGGGCCTGGGCAGCACACTGGTCGCCGGCGCTCTTTCCGACGCGGCCACCCGCGGCAAGACACTTGTCCCGTACTGCCCGTTCGTCGCAAAATACATCAAGCACAACCCGGAGGCCGCTCCGGATGTCCGCTGGCCGAATTCACCGCGGATGAAGTAAAGATACGGAATAATTTCCCCGGTTGCCCTGTTCGATTACATAGATGCAAAAGCATGAAGATATCGGAGATCAGGAAGAGAAGATTCCCATGGGTGAAAAGCGGATTGCAGTGGTTTCGGCCGGACTCAGCGAACCGTCGTCGAGCCGGATGCTGGCAGATCAGCTGGCGTCGGATACCAGGAAGCACCTCGAGGCCGCCGGCGGGCAGGTCAATGTCGAGGTCTTCGAGCTGCGGGATCTCGCCGTCGACATCGCCAACAACTTTGTGGCTGGCTTCGCCTCCCCCAGGCTGGCTGCGGCAATTGATGCCGTGCTCGCTGCCGACGGGGTGATTGCCGTCAGCCCGATCTTCTCCGGTTCCTACAGCGGACTCTTCAAGTCGTTCTTCGACGTGATCGACAATAAGACCCTGACCGGCAAACCGATGATTCTGGGCGCAACCGGAGGAACTGCGAGGCACTCACTGGCCTTGGAGTACGCGTTGCGTCCGCTGTTCCAGTACCTGCGGGCGAATGTTGCCCCGACGTCGGTCTACGCCGCTCCCTCCGACTGGGGAAATGGCGACGCCACCGTCGACGGATTGGCGGACCGCACCGACCGCGCGGGCAGTGAACTCGCGGCCCTCATCGGGCAGACGGTCCCCGTCCAGCGGCGGGCAGCGGATGACGAGCGCTCCTTCGAGGAACTGCTCGCCGGCCAAAGCACGTCCTAGGTCCGTTCCGCCGGCACCAGCGCGGGCTGCCGGCTTCCGTCCCGTTGCATGGCGACGACGGCGACGACGTTCGCCAGCGTGATCATGGCGATCGCCGCCAACTCCAGCGGCGCCAGTGACTCGGCCAGAAGGATAAAGCCGGCCAGCGCGGCGAGGACCGGATTGACGCTGACCATAAGTGCGTACAGTCCGGGCGGCATCCGGCGGAGCACAAAGATATCAGCGGCGTACGGCAAGGCTGAGGAAAGAATTCCGGCCAGCACGCCGAAGCCGAGCACCGCCGGAGTCACGGCGTCGAAATCAACGACGAAAACTGCGATCGGAACGAAGATGACCGCAGACGTCGCGGCCGCGATGGCGGGGGCCTGGAGACCTGGCAGACTCGCCCCGGCCGCGCGGTTGACCAGGATGTAACCGGCCCAGCATGCTGCGGCTGCCAAACCCAGGGCGATGCCGATCAGGTCGTTGCTGGCCTGCGGACCGGCAAGGACAAAAACCCCGGCTCCGGCGGCGACGGCGCAAACTGCGTTGACCGCGCGGCGGGAGGAAATCAGCGCCAGTGCTAGTGGTCCGAGGAACTCCAGCGTGACCGCCAGTCCAAGACCGATCCGCTCTATCGAGAAGTACAGGGTCAGATTCATCATTCCCATCACCAAACCGAGGGCAATGCCCAGAGCCAGCTGACTTCGGGTCAGGCTCCGCAGCGGTGGCCTGCCCAGCGGCAGGTGGACCGCCGCCATGACCAGTTGCCGCAACGCGATCACTCCCACCGGGCCGAGCACCGGAAACAGGCTGGCACCGACGGCAGCCCCGAGCTGCTGGGAGGAAGCACCGGCAATCAGGACGTTGATCCCGGACGTACTGCTCTTTCCTGAGGTTCCATGCAGGCCGGAACGCCGACGGTGAACTAAAGCGGTCATGCAGACAGTTGAACTCCGGAAGCCGCCGTCGTAAAAATGCATTCCGCGCTGGATCTATACACTTGGGTTATGCATGTGGAACTGCGGCATTTGCGGGCGCTGGTGGCGGTCGCCGATGAAGGAACATTCACCGACGCGGCCATCTCTTTGAAGGTCTCGCAGGCCGCCATTTCCCGCAGCATTGCCCAATTCGAAGCCATACTCGGTGCCCGCCTGCTCAACAGGTCCTCGCGCCGTCTCGACTTCACCGAGCCCGGCAACGAGGTGCTGCTGCGTGCCCGCCGTGCACTGCGCGATATTGACTCACTTCCGCTCCTGGCCCAGGCGACGACCTTGCGGGTGGGTTATGCCTGGTCCGGGCTGGGGCTGAGGACCCGCCGGCTCTACACTCTCTGGGAGGCGAAGTTTCCCGGCGTCGAACTCATCCTGAGCCATCACAACAGCCCCACGGGAGGTATTGCTGAAGGCATCAGCGATGCCGCCATTGTCCGCGGCGACCCGGACCGCGCCGGTTACCGCCTGCACCGGGTCGGCTCCGAACGGCGCGTCTGCGCAGTACCCCGCCAGGATGAGTGGTCCCGACGGCGCAGCGTCACCCTTATGGAAATAGCATCCCGGCCGTTGGCGCTGAACAGGAAAACCGGAACGACGACGGAGGTCCTGTTTCCGGCGTCGGAACCACTGCGGATTGTCGAGACCGTCGACACCGACCATTGGCTGGAGACGATCGCGATGGGCAAGGCCGTCGGTGTGACCTCCGAAGCCACGGCCGCGCACTTTCCACGCCGCGATGTCCGGTACGTTCCGGTGAAGGATGCACCCGGGATTCCGGTGTGGGTGATGTGGCCGGAGGACAACCTTCATCCCTACGTGGAGCGACTGGCGGCCCTGATCGAGGAGGTCTACCTGGCTAACCCCGGCGGATTGAGCGGCCGGTAGACTTGTGCGGTGATGACATCCCCTCTGCCCGTCCGTAACGGCGTGAACGCGACCCGTTTGCGCCTGCCGGACGAGGGGCACTGGGAGACCGCGATGGAGTACGTCCTCAAGCGGTTCAACCATGTTGATCCGGACGGAATCGTGGAGCGGTTCGAGCGCGGCGAGGTGGTCGGCGTCGGGGGCGTTCCGGTCACACCGCAGACGCCGCTGAACGAGCACACCTTCATCTGGTATTACCGCGAGCTCCCCGAAGAGCGCCGCATACCGGTCGAGCTCGACATCCTGCACCAGGACGAGAACCTGCTGGTCGTGGACAAACCGCACTTCCTGCCCACGACGCCCGGGGGCATGTTCGTGGCCGAATCGGCGTTGGTCCGGCTGCGTGTGCTGCTCGATCTGCCGGACCTGGTTCCCATCCACCGCCTGGACAGGATGACAGCGGGCGTCCTCCTCTTCTCCGTCGACCCGCGCACCCGGGGGAAATACCAGACCCTCTTCGAGCACCGCAAGGTCCGCAAGACGTACGAGGCCGTCGCTCCGCTGAACCCGGACCTCGAGCTGCCCGCAACGGTCCGCAGCAGGATGTTCAAGTCCCGGACATATCTGCTGTCCCAGGAAATCGAGGGCGAACCGAACGCCGAAACCAGGATCGAATTACTTGACTCGCACCAGGGGCTCGGCCGATACCGGCTGGAACCCCACACGGGCAAGACGCACCAGCTCCGGGTGCATATGGCCTCGCGGGGAATCGGCATCCTCAACGACCGCTTCTACCCCACCCTGCTGGAAGAAGCTCCGGACGATTTCGACAAACCCCTGCAGCTGCTGGCCCGGTCCATCGAATTCACCGACCCGCTGTCCGGGACATCTGTTCAGTACAACAGCCGGTTACAGCTTCGTGAATTCGGGAGCCATCCCGTCTCCCGCCCATAGCTTTCCCAGCGGCCTACCAGTTACATTTGAAACGTGGACTTCATGAGCTTGGGCGCCTGGCATCCAGCTTTCTATTTCCTAATAGTTCCGCTGGTGGTCATCGACGCTGCCATTCCTGCAGTGCCATCCGAGATTTTCGTTGTCACCACCGGAGCGCTCGCCGCGGCCGGCCAGCTTAACGTAATTGTCGCCGTCGTTCTCGCCGGATTGGGAGCGTGGCTTGGCGACGCCCTCGTCTATTTCCTGTTCAAGAAGAAGCTGTCGCGTTTCCTCGACCGTTTCAAATGGGGGCGCGCCGTCCACCGGGCCATCCTGAAGGCGGCGAATAAAGGCGGATCGTCCTCGACGTACGCAGCCATCATCGCCGGCCGCTTCATACCAGCAGGCAGAACAGCAACGATGGCGGCAGCCGGCATGGCGCATGTGCCTACCAAAGGCTTCCTGCTGGCCGACGCCGTGGGGTCGCTGATGTGGGGTGGCTGGATGGTGGGGCTCGGCTACCTGACCGGATCCACCACCGATCTCCCCTGGTGGGCCAGCGCGGTGATCGGCGTCGGCGTTGGGATCGTCGTCGGGGTTCTCATCGCCAGCGGTGTGGGCCTCAAATCCGCCTGGGAGAACCGCCGCAACGGTGGAGTCACGCCTCAGGAGTCGCCGGACGCGGAAGACCGCGACCTGCTCGCATCAGGTCCCCGCCGCTGACCTTTCCCTCATTCGCTGAGGACCACCTAGACCGGTTCCCAGCGGCCGCGGTTCCGGCGCAGCACTCCCAGCCTCCCGACGTCGGCCACCTGCTGGACAGCATGGCGCATGTTGGTTGCGGCCTGGCAAGCGGCGTCGTTCTCATCCGCATCGGTGCTCGTCTCCACCATGAAGCGCACGGTAATCCGCGGGATACCGGCGACGACATCGAGGTGGTGCGCCTCGATAAGGTGCGCCGACCCAACCGCTGCGGTGGCGCTTTCCATCACGTCCTCCGGACGATGACCCGGACGGAGCTCGAGGATACTAAGCAGGGCGCGGAACGACGGCATGAGACCAGTGTGCCACCGCCCTCCCATGTTCACAGCCTTCTTTTTAGTCGCTACCTTTGCTCATGGCAGAACCTTCACCGGTCTACTGCACGCGGATGGCTATTTTGCCACGGACGTGTCCACCCATACTGAGCTCGAACGCCTTGGCTGCGTCCTTGAGCTCGAACGTCTCTGTCAGCACGGGCGTGACCTTTCCGGCCTCGACCAGTTCCGTCAACGCCGCCAGGTCCTCAGGGTCTGGCCGGACAAACACGTAGTGCCCGCCCATCTCTTTCACCCCTGGGTTCACCACCGAGACCACACGGCCGGGAGTCCTGAGCAGTTCCACGCTCGGCGCAAGTTCATCTCCGCCGGAAAGGTCCAAAATAGCGTCGATTCCGTCCGGCGCCAGTGCCTTGAACCGGTCAACCGCGCCCTCGCCGTAACTGGTTGGTTCGGCGCCCAGATCCTTGAGGAAGTCGTGATTGCGCTCCGACGCCGTCGCAATGACGCGGGCTCCCTTGGCGCGGGCGATCTGGACTGCGTACGTCCCGACTCCACCGGAGCCGCCATGAATGAGCACGGTGTCGCCGTCGGAGACCTGCAGGAAGTGGACCAGGGACTGGTACGCAGTCAGCCCGGTCAGTGGGATGGTCGCGGCCTGCTCCCAGTTCACGTTTTCCGGCTTCCGGGCCAGGGTCCGGACCGGTGCGGCCACCTGCTCGGCAAAGGTGCCGTGGCCGATGACGTCCATCCGGACATAGCCGATCACCTCGTCGCCGGGCTGGAATTCCTCGACGGCGGGACCCGGTGTTTTGACGACGCCGGCGAGATCCCAGCCGGTAATGACCGGGAAGTGCGCGTAACTCATGGAGTCCAGGTAACCGCCCATAACGGCCCAGTCGACGGGGTTGACCGAGCTCGCCTTGATGTCGACGAGCACAGTGTCCGGTCCCAGCTTTGGTTCCGGTTGTTCGCCGTACTTCAGGACCTCCGGCCCGCCGAATGCTTCGTAGTACGCAGCCTTCACAGCTTCCTCCTCGAGATTGATCGGATCGTTCCTGCCGGGAACCGCCGATTTGTCAGACATATTCCCTGCATGTCTGTTCTCCCCCGACATGTACCTCTATGCGTATTCCCGGACGTAGTCGGCGTGTACGGCTTCCCAAGAGGGATAAAGATCCTCCCACCAATGCGGCCAGTCAACCGACCGGCCCTGCAGCGCCTCCTGCAGATGGTCCAGATGCGTATGCCATCCTGCCACGCTCATCAGTGCCTGCTCCCCCACCGCGTTGACCACATTCGTGAACTTCAGGCGGGTGCCAGCACCGCCGTCGTCGTCCGTGGGTTCCAATTCCCAGCGCAGCAGCCCGTGCGCCTGATTGTTGTAGACCAACAGGTTCGGTGGCTCGATCTGCAGGATCCGCCCTTCCCACCACTCGAGATCTTCCTCGGGAACGTTGCGCCATCGCAGGTTGAAGGCGCCGCCGACCTGCAGTTCTCCGTCCGACTCCGCCAGCCACTTGATGGTTTGCTCCGGCCGGGTCAACGCCGCCCACACGTCCTCCACAGGGTAGGCGTACACCCGCTCAAAGGTCAGCGCACTCCGCTCGTCATCGATCTGCTCGACCCCTCCGAGCGGATGCCGCGCCATGTCCCTATTCAGGTTTTCGTTGCCCACACTGGTGCCTTTCGACGTCGTCGTCGTTCTTCTCCTGTTGACTCTACTGACGATGCCAAACTTGTTCCACGGTTTTCGACCGGTCAGAATTGACCCATGCCCGCTGATCAACAGGAATTGTCCACCGCCGAAGCTGAATGGGCCGAGTGGCACCGCAAGCGGGAGGAGACGCTGGCATCCCAGCATGGCTGGCTCACGCTGACGTCTTTCCAGTGGTTGCCCAGCGTTCCGGAACAGTTGGAGGGGCTGCCGGGGTTGTGGCGGAGCGATGGAACGACGGCGGCGCTGACGACCGACGGCGCGGAGCACTTCAGCATTGCCAATCCTTCCGCCGAATCCGCGCAGGTCACCGGCCAGCATGTCAGTGGCACCATCACCGCGCAGTTGTCCAACGGTGAATCGCTGATGTGGCTGCGGAACGGCGAACTAATGATTGAACTGGCAATGCGTTCGAACCGCTACGCCGTGCGGATCCGCGACCCTCGCGCTGCAACACTGAGAGAGTTCGACGGCGTGCCGACGTTCGACTTCTCACCGGGCTGGGTGGTGCCGGCGCGGTTCACGCCGCACGACGAACCCCGCACCGAACCGGTCAAGTCCGCGCGGCACGACGTGACGATTCCTGTTACAGCGGTCGGCGACGTGCTTTTTGAGTTCGACGGCGGAACGCACCGGCTGGCTGCCTCGGCGGGCGCGGACGGTGGGCTGAGGCTGAACTTCCACGACCAGACCAATGGCGTGACGACGGCGGCATGGCGCTTCGTCGAAACCGGTCCGCCGGCGGAGGACGGCTCCGTGACGATCGACTTCAACCGCGCAATCAACTATCCGTTCAGCTTCACCGACTTCGGCGCTTGCCCGGCCCCGATGCGGGTCAATTCGCTCGAGCTGGCCGTTGAAGCAGGCGAAAAGGCGCCGCACTGACCGGTGTCTGACACGCTGGCCGGCGTGTGGCACGCTGGCAGTTTGCCCGCGCTGACCGGCCTGTATTGCGCTAGCCTGCCGGGTAGGCGTTCTGCTTGAGCATCTTGGCCAGGTGCGCCGCGTTGCGGGCGGCCGTCGCCGTCGTCTTCGCCACAGGGTCCGGGACTTTGTCCAGGTCCTTGAAGTCGGTCCCGTGCATAGCCTCGCCGACCCAGTAGGTTCCGCTTTGGCCCGCAATGCTGAAGCCGACGTCGTTCAGGCCCTGGAACATCTCGGCAATGACGTGGTGCGCGCCGTCTTCATTACCCACGACGCCCACGATGGCGACCTTGTCGAACATAATCGGCCGTCCGGCGTCGTCGGTCTCCGCCAGTTCCGCATCGAGGCGCTCCAAAACCCGCTGGGAAATGCTGGCCGGGTGGCCCAGCCAGATGGGGGTCGCGAGCACGAGGATGTCTGCCGCCAGGATCTTCTCCCGGATGGCCGGCCACTCGTCGCCGTCGCCCATATCCGTCTTCACACCCGGCCGGATATCGTGATCCACGACCCGGACGACGGATCCGGAAACGTTGTGCTCGGCCAGTCCGTCGAGGATCTGCCGGGCAAGCAGGTCGCTGCTGGAGGAGGCAGGTGAAGGGGTGAGCGTGCAGACGAGTGCGATGGCGTTGAGTTCTTGAGTATCCATACTGGCCATTGTGCCGAAAAGGAAGCAACCTTACTACCGGGGTCGCGAACTCGATATCGGGACGTTATCTCCCCAATCAGAGGATGGCGGAGACGCCGGTAATGTCGCGCCCGGTGATCAGGGTATTGATTTCCTTGCTGCCCTCATAGGTGAAAATCGCCTCGGCATCGGCAAACACCTTCGCCATTCCGTAGTCGGTGACAATTCCGTTGCCGCCCAGGATCCCGCGGCCGAGCGAGACGGTTTCCCGCATCCGGGCGGAGGTGTAGGACTTTGCGAGTGCGGCCTGCGGCATGTCCACCCTGCTGCGGCCGGGCTTTGGATTGAGGTATTCGTCCTCCTGCAGCTGCGCGACCCTGGTCATCATGCCCATGCTCGCGACGGTATTTCCCAGCATTTGGACCAGCTGCTCCTGCACCAATTGGAAGCCGGCGATGGGTTTACCAAACTGATGCCGCTCGACGGCGTACCGCCGCGCGACGTCGAACGCCGCCAGCTGTTGGCCGACGGCTTGCCAGCCGACCTGGATCCGAGACCCACGGAGCAGGTACTTGGTGTCCTCGAAACTGGAAATACCGGCAAAGCGGTCGGCTTCGGCGACACGGACATCCTCGAGCTTGATGTCGGCATTCTGCACGGTGCGCAGCGCAATTTTATTGTCGATCCTGGTGCGGCTGACCCCTGGCAGCGTTGCATCAAGGATGAACCCGCGGATCTGGCCGGTCTCCGAGTCTCTCGCCCACAGCAGCATGTAGTCACAGAACGTTCCGTTGCCGATCCAGCGCTTGGCGCCATTGAGGATCCAGGTGTCCCCATCGCGGGTGGCCGTGGTGGCCATTCCGCCCGCCACGTCCGAACCATGCTCGGGCTCGGTCAGCGCAAAGGCACCGGTCGTGCGCAGATGCATGGCGTCGTCGAGCAGCCTGTTCTTCTGTTCTTCCGACCCGAACCGGTGCAGGGCATCGACGAAGAGGTCGTGGTGGACCATGAAGAAGGTTGCGATGGACGTGTCGCAGCGCGTCATTTCCGCGATGACAATGCCGGCAAAGAGGTGGCTGTAGCCCTGCTGGACCGGCGTGCTCAGCCCCAGGCCGCCGAGCTTGGGCAGCAGTTCGTGTGGGAATTCGCCGCTGTTCCACCACTGCCCTGCGTTGGGCGCCACCTCCTTCGCCAGGAAGCCGCGCAATTCCTCGAGCTTGTTCCGCTCGGCCTTATTCAGCAGCTCCTCAAAGGAAAAATAGTCTGCCGAGGGTAAATCGGTCACTTCGGTGCCATCCGGATCGCCCCATCCAGGCGGATCGTCTCACCGTTCAGCATGGCATTCTCGATGATGTGCGCGGCCAGGGAGGCGTACTCTGTGGGCTTGCCGAGCCGGGACGGGTGCGGCACCTGGGCACCGAGCGAGTCCTGCGCTTCCTGCGGCAGACCCGCCATCATAGGTGTTTCAAAAATCCCCGGCGCAATCGTCATGACCCGAACCTGCGAGCGCGCCAGTTCGCGGGCCAGCGGCAAGGTCATCGCGGCCACCGCGCCCTTGGACGCCGCATACGCGGGCTGGCCGATCTGGCCGTCGAAGGCAGCAACCGATGCCGTGTTGACGATGACGCCGCGCTCCGGGCCGAGTCCGCCGTCGACCGGTTCCGTCTTGACCATCGCTGCCGCCGCCAGCCGCGTGACGTTGAAGGTTCCGATCAGGTTGACCTGGATGACCTGCTGGAACTTCTCCAGCGGGAGCACCCCATCCCGTCCGAGCACCTTGCCGGGAGTCGCCACCCCGGCGCAGTTGACCACAATCCGCAGCGGACCGAGTTCGACGGCGGCATCAACGGCGGCCTGGACCTCGGCCTCGTTCGTCACGTCCGCCGGCATGAACACAGCGCGCTCACCGAGCTCGGCGGCGTATTCGGTGCCCCTCGACTGTGGCAGGTCGACGATCACCACGGATGCGCCGTCGTCGTAAAGCTTTTTAGCTGTCGCTGCACCCAGACCCGATGCACCACCGGTGACCAGGGCGACTCCGCTCGCGATGTCCATCCATCCTCCTTGATGTGGCGGCACGTCATAAAGAAGCGCTCCCGTCTCAACGAGTCCGCGATTCAGACCGGGGAGCGCAACCGTCACATCGAGCTTAGCCGCCTGTGCCGCAATCCGCATTGACCCGGAAGAAGCATGCCGACCTGCACGGCTATACGCGCGCCGAATAGCCGCCAGAGGCAGAAATCGGATACAACAAAAGAATGAGTTCTGTGCGCACCCCCGATCCATACCCCGGCTGGCTCTCCGAAGAGGACCTGTACGAGGCCCGGCAACGCTTGCCCCTGGTCTACGTCGAAGCCGTGCCGGTGCGGGTCGACCCGCTCGGCTGCGTCACCGAGGTCGGGCTGCTGCTGCAGGCATCCGATGAAGGAGCGATGGTGCGCACGCTCGTGTCCGGACGGGTGCTCTACCGGGAAACCATCCGGGCGGCCCTGCTGCGGCATCTGGAGAAGGACCTTGGCCCGATGGCGCTGCCGCAACTGCCGGTCTGCCCGGCTCCGTTCACCGTCGCCGAGTACTTCCCATCGCCGTCGCAAACCGGACTGACCGATGAGCGCCAGCACGCCGTCGCACTCGCCTACGTCATCCCCGTAACGGGCGAATGCGAACCACGCCAGGATGCGCTGGACCTGAGCTGGCTGACGCCTGAAGAGGTACTTAGTCCGGGCGTTCTTGCGGAGTTCGCCGGCGGCCGCGGGGACCTCGTCCGGCAGGCCCTCGCGCACGCCGGCTGGGGCCGTTAGGGGCTGACACGCACGCGGCACCCGACATGCGGCTTTGCGCGGCTTCCGGTTCCTATACTTGAGGGAGTTGGGAGAGGGATACAAGGAGTTTTTGCATGACCGCGAGCGAGCATCCAGATGCCTCAGCCGGGACCAGCACGTCCGCATTCGTCGACGCTGCTCCGGCGGGCGCCGCAGTGATTCCGCCTGCCCCGACGCGCCGGCCCGCTCCCTCCGGAACGGCAGAGTCCGTCGTCGCACAGGCAGCCGCAGCCCATCCCGAGCATTCCGGAGTCCAACGGATCGCCAAACGCCTGGGCAAAGGGCTCAACACCAAGTCGGGCAGCAACCTTGCCGACGTCAAGGACCTCGCCCAGCTGCTCTTCATCGACCTGAATGATGCGTCCACCGCGATGCCGGTCTGCCAGCTGATTACCGAGCTGCCGTACGACGGGAACCACGGCCGCTGGAGCGGTATCGAAGCCTGTCTTGCGCTGGCGTCATACATGGCGGCGGAGAACGGCGAGGAGAAGCTCTCGGCGGATTACGCCCACAAGCTCAGGGCTCCAGACCGCGAGTCCGACGACGACTTCCGCAACAAGATCAACGCCCGGATGCGCCAGCGTTCCTTGAACGAGCCGAACCTGTATGACCGGGAAATCTCGAAGGCTCAGGCCGCCGTCGACAAGAAAACGGAGCTGGACTGGCGCAAGCTGCGGGTGCAGATGCTGCTGTTCCTGCTGGCCCACGGCGGTTCTGAAACCTATCCAGATGAAGAACTTGCCCGGTTGACCAGCAACGAACTGGTCACCATCCGGACTCTGGCCTCGGAATCCCGGTAAACCCAATAAACCCGCTGCCACTGTTCACCAGACGGCAGGCCGGGAGTAGAGTCGGATCATGGTCGGAGATGCTGAAAACCAGGTCGATTTAGCGGTCCATATCAATGCCGACGCGGCTCAGGTCTGGATCATGCTGCGCGAGCCGTCGAAAGTGGCCCAGTGGCACGGGTGGCAATACGACGAGCTCGATGAGGAAATAAAGCAGATCTTCTTCACGGACGTCAAAGAAGATGATCATCACTGCATCCTCACGGTCAATGGCGGGGATAAATTCACTTTGAAACCGGTCGGCGACGGCACCGAAGTCCGTCTTGAACGCGCCCCGCGCGACTCCGGGAATGAATGGGCCGCCTACTATGACGACATCACCGAGGGCTGGCTAACCTTCCTCCAGCAGCTCCGTTTTGCCCTTGAGCGGCATCCGCAAACCCGCCGGCGCACCACCTTCTTTTCCGGCACCGCCTCTGAATCGGACCAGCCCATTGCGAAAAAGCTGGGCCTCGCTGGACTGCCCGAACCTGGCGAAGAGTACTCCGTTACTGCCGCCACCGGAGAAAAACTGAGCGGCAAGGTGTGGTTCCGCTCTGAGCACCAGCTCGGCCTGACCGTCAGTCACTACGCGGATCATGGGCAGGGCCTGCTGATCGTGGCGGATACGCCGGCAAACGAAGACCATCCCCACGGCGGCATCATGGTTATCGCCACAACCTACGACGTCGGCGCGAAAGATCTGCGGTCGATCCGCGAGCGCTGGGATCAGTGGCGGCAGCAGAACTACCCGGAGTCCGATCCCGTCGTCTAGGTCGTGAGATGACCGGCCATAAGAAGTACTCGCAGAAGTATAAAGATGATCACGTGGAGTTGGTCATTTCCTCACGCGCGAGCAAGGGCTACGGGCGATTCGCACCCTAGTCCGGAAACAGAGCAACCCGAACAAGATCCGAAGGCCCGAACCGCCCACATCGAGAACCACATGCTCCACTCCGACGACAACCGGGACTTCACCTCCACCGAACCTGCGCACAAGAGCAGCGCGGCACCCGCGCCATGCTCACCAACGGTCCAACCCCCTCAATATTCAGAATCGGCTCAATCAGCCAACCCGGCCGGTAAATCAGGATAAGCACCCGATCCAGTAGCGCAACTGGCCTACGACCCTACTGGAAATTCCGCTCGGCGCTCCTTCGTCGCTTGTCTCCCCACAGTCGTTCTCCAACCGCCCTTCGAGTTGCTGCCAGCTCCGTCGGGGGCCAGAGAATAGGTAGACCTTGAAGCTCTTGTACCCGCAACTCAATTCATCAGCGATGGACTCCTCCGCACCCCAATTCCCGCAGGTTCATCCCGAATTGGACGATTCCTTGTGAGTCGCATAACTTCCATGCTTGAATGTGTGGAAGCTTTTTTCCGGGCTTGAATGTATGGATAATTTCCGATTTTGGATGTAATTGGTAAGGCGTGAGCTAATGAAACGATATTCCAATATAAGAGGTCTGATATCTGTCATCGCCACCGTGATGATGATTAGTCTATTCACCGCAGCACCAAGCTCTGCGCAAGAATGGCATATCAAGAAAGCACATGAGGTGAGTTCCGGACCTGGTTCCGGGGCCCATTGTATTTCGGTACTGGCCCCCGGCACTCGCCAATTGGGGGGAAAGGCGTGTTTCGTTCCTTACGGGGATCGTTTCTTCTTAAAAGATTTGCGGGCAGACGGGCTTGGCCTTGTGGCGGACGCCGCGGTGAACATGACAGGGGACGGCCTACGCTGTAAAGGGCGTAGCGCAGCCGCAGGCTGGGTAGTTTGCAATTTTTCCAAGGAGGTTCCTGAGAATGCGAGATTGCTCTGGGCCTTACATCTTTTCAACGGAGGCAAATCGATAATTTCCTCCAATGTGTACGGGGCTGACGCCGGAGGATAAGTCTGCGGCTTCCCGACCTGACGAAGTCCAACGTCGCACATAGTCAAATCCAAGATCGCGATAGTCTAGCTTGGTCCCAGTGTGTTGAAGTGAACATCCAAGAAGTAGCGACGGATGTTGCAGCTGCGGGACATACTGGTGACCGGGTGGAGGCTGGAAGAGCGTGTGTCGTACATGCTGGCTGTTCAGGCGAGCAGTGGCCGGGCCGGGGGCGGCCATGGAATGATCACCGGTTGACGCTGGAGGGTATTTGCTGGCGTTTCCGCACCGGCTAGACCTGGCGAGATTTGCCAGCCGCATTCGGGCGTTGGCAGTCGGTCTGGTGGCGTTGGTCTGCGAACGCCGCCGACGTGGGCGGCTGATGGAACTTATGCACGGATGTTCGCCACGGTGCGCGCTGCGCTCCGGCTCAGGATGCCGGAGCTGGAGGCGTTGCTTTCGGTCGAATCGAGCGTGAGTTCAACCGGCTCAAACAATGGTGGGCCATCGCCACCGCTACGACAAATACACAACGACGTTCTTCGGCGGCGTCATCCTCGCAGTATTAGTCACTCACCGCCGCGTCCACCATGAACAAACACGACCTAACCCGCCCGGACCTCATCCCCGTGGCGAGCCCGGACCGCCCAATGCCTTCGCCCGGTCACGCATCAGCGCAACGACGACGACGCCGACCAAGGCGCCGATGACCGTCTCCACCGTCCGGTCAACCAGCAACTGCACCGGATCTCCCTGCGTCACCACATAGGACATAAGCAACGCAAGCGGTGTGATGAAAAACAGCGCGAGGGTGTAATGGCGCATCACGAACATCTCCGCGAGGAACTGCAGGGCCACAATCAGCAGCACGATATGCCATGCCTCCAAGGGCAGCGACAGGATCACCGCCGTTACGCCAACCCCGCCCAGCGTGCCAATGATTCGGTGCACCGCCCTGGTCAGCCGGCCGGTCAGGGTCGGAGCGGCAATAGGTACGACGGCGGCAACCATCGCCCAGTAGCTGTGCCCGATTCCCGCCATCGTGGCGATACTTCCCGCAATGCCGGCAGCCACCAGGTAGCGCAGTGCATGAATCAGCAGCACATTCCAGCCCCGGCTTCGCTGCCCTGCGGTGGGCTGTGGAGACGCCGGAACTGAACCATTGCGGGCTGGACGGTTACGGGCTGCGCTATTGCGGGCTGGACGGTTGCTGAGTGGTTCGCCCGGGCGACTGCTGACTGCGCTGGCCGAGCCATCCCGGAAGGCGCGGACCTCCGCTGGAACGGCGGTCGCCAATCCAAGCAGCAGCGAGAGCAAGGTGCTGCCGGCGCCAACGAGCAGCGCTTGCCATAAAGGCGGAACGTCCGGCAGCGACGCCACCGCGGCAAAAGCGAATACGAAGAACAGCGAGCCTCCCGGACGCAGACCCCAGTAATCTGCGGCGACGGACCCACCTCCGGCGATCACCGCCGTCGTCATCACCACCGCCCAGGGTGAAGCGCCGAAGGATGCGAAGACCGTCCCCAGCCCGATGCAGAACAGGAGCAGCAGTCCCGCGATGGCTTGGTGCTGAAACCGGCTGCGGTACGTCTCCGACCGGGCGTAAATTCCTGCGAAAGCGCCGAACGCCGCGTAGATCGTCAGGTCGATCCGCCCCAGCGCCAGCACGACGAGCAGTGGGAGCGCGACTCCGAGGGCGATCCTCGCGGCCGGGTAGTGGTCCCGCTGCGATGGCGCCATCGTGAAGAAGTTGCGCAGATGGTTCATGGCGGGGCGGGCACCGTTCTGTTGAAGAGGGGTACGACGGCGGCGCTGGCATCGGCGGTTAAGGAGCGTTTGGTCCGGTGCCAGACTATCGCAAGGCATATCCCGGTCTGCGGCCCTTCCGGCCTCCCGTTCACCACCCGTTGCCGGACCTGACAAAATGGTGGAGTGCCTCGATCCGACTTTTCCTTTGCCGTGGGCAAACGCCTCTGCGAAACCGCCCCCTCCACCCAGCAGGGTCCTGCCGGCGACGGCGGCTACCGCGGACGGACCGGCACCATCGCCACCCCGCATGGCGAGATCCAGACGCCAGCGTTCATCGCCGTCGGAACCAAAGCCACCGTCAAGGCTGTGCTGCCCGAGTCGGTCAAGGAACTTGGTGCTCAGGCCGTGCTGGCGAACGCCTATCATCTCTACCTTCAGCCTGGCGCGGATGTGGTCGACGAAGCCGGCGGCCTCGGCGCCTTCATGAACTGGCACGGGCCGACGTTCACGGACAGCGGCGGCTTCCAGGTGATGTCGCTCGGTGCCGGGTTCAAGAAGGTCATCAATATGGACGCGCACTCGCCTAACAAATCGGATGACGACGTCGCCATCGGAAGGACGCGGCTGGCGCATGTCGACGACGACGGCGTCACCTTCAAGTCGCACCTCAATGGCGACATTCACCGCTTCACGCCGGAAGTGTCCATGCAGGTTCAGCACCAGCTCGGAGCCGACATCATGTTCGCCTTCGACGAGTTGACGACCCTGATGAACTCGCGCGGGTACCAGGAAATGTCGCTGGAGCGGACCCGTCTGTGGGCCGCGCGGTGCATCGCCGAGCATGAACGGCTGACCGAAGTGCGCACCCACAAGCCTTACCAGGCGCTTTTTGGCGTTATCCAAGGTGCGCAGTACGAGGACCTCCGCCGAAAGGCCAGCTCGGATCTCGGTGCGATGGACTTTGACGGCTACGGCATCGGCGGTGCGCTCGAGAAGGAAAACCTGGGCACGATCGTGCGCTGGTGCAGCGAGGAGCTCCCCGAGGATAAACCGCGGCACCTGCTCGGCATCTCCGAGCCGGACGACATTTTCACCTCGATCGAGAACGGCGCCGACACGTTCGACTGCGTCTCCCCCACTCGGGTCGCGCGCACCTCAGCGGTTTACACCCGGGACGGAAGGATCAACATCTCCGGCGCCCGGTACAAGCGCGACTTCTCGCCGATCATGGACGGCTGCGACTGTTACACCTGCGCAAACTACACCCGTGCCTACCTGCATCACTTGTTCAAGGCCAAGGAAATGGTGGGCGCCACGCTTGCCTCGATCCACAATGAGCGCTTCATCGTAAAGCTTGTCGACGACGCGAGGCTCGCCATCGAGGACGGCACCTTCTTCGATCTCAAAGCAGACGTCCTCGGCCGCTACTACACCTGATCCGCTCGGTCAGCCCCTACGCCACGGCCCGCACCGCCCGGTCAGCCCCTAGACCGTGCGTCAGCCCACTGCAGCGCCCTGACTGGCGGCTAAGGTACTGATCCGACGGCCGCGGCTAAGCTGAACCGTCAAGCACCGCTTCCCGGCACCGGCAGCCGTACGGCCGCGCTTCCCCAACGACACGAGGGCACTGGTAAGCCGAACGGAGTTATCCACATTACGAATTTCATTCCAGTACGGTAACCGCTCCTGCCGGAGACTGGAATCGTGGATGTAAAAGGATTACCCGCACTCGAGTGCGATGACGCTACACCCGAATTGCAATTCTGGAGTACGGGCAAGCTGGCCGACGCAGGAATGAGTGATAGAGACGTACGGAAGTCGGTGATTGCCGGTCGCTTGAAGCGCCTTCGACGTGGCTATTACACCAGGGCCGATCTATGGAAAGACCTCGCACCCAAGGACAGGGAACTTCAACAGATTCTGGCTCACGCACACGCCCATGGTGGGCAACCGGCAGGCGCGTACAGCCATGGAACAGCAGCCCGCCTTCACGGCTTATGCCTCTGGCAGGTCGAACCATTCATTCACCTAACGCAATCGTTCAAGTCTTCCTCCAGCAAGGGGCCCGCAGACGTCCGCAGACACTTCCGCGGATTGGCCGCGCACGAGCTGACAATGGTTCGTTCCTTGCCCGTCACCACGCTGGAGCGCACCGTCATCGATTGCGCGGCCTCACTTGGCTACCGGCAGGCGCTCATCATCGCCGACCATGCGGTCCGTTTGGGAGCCGACTTGGAACAAATGAGTCACATGGCTTCGGCCATGAACGGTGTTTGCGGGGTGAAGAGTGTCCGGCGGGTTCTTGCTGACCTCAATCCCCTTTCCGAATCCCCCGGTGAGACTCTCACCCGGATCCTGATCGTGGAAACCGGATTGGTAATGCCTCAACTGCAGTTGCAGGTCTCGACGCCGTCAGGCGGGTATCGGCTTGACTTCGGCTGGGAAGACGCCAAGGTTGCTTTAGAGTTCGACGGCGACACCAAGTACTTCGACTATGCGCCGACTCCGGAAGTCCTCCTGGCCGAGAGGAAACGCGAAAAGGCGCTGATGGAGCAAGGCTGGACGTTCGTCCGACTTGAGTGGAAAGACCTGTTCCAGCCGGACGAGGTGGAACGCCGAATCAGCAACGCGCTATGGAAGGCCGCGAGGACACCGGTCAGCCCTTCGGCCGTGCGTCAGCCCACTGCAGCGCCCTGACTCTCGGCTAAGGGGCTGACCCCGGCATACCCCGCACAGCCAAGGGGCTGACCCGACATGTTTGGCGGAGGTGGCCGGTTAGCTCCCCGATGAGGTTATGAAGCGGCGGGAACCTGACCGTAGGTCGGCTCGCGCCTCTTGATCCAGCGGATGACGGCCGTCGTCACCGGCAGGAGCAGGAATTCGACGCCGGTCTTGTAGAGGAAACCGACCAGCACGTAGTTGGCGAAGTCGCCGAAGGTGGTGATGCCGATGACGGAGGCGGCGATGGAGCAGAAGATCAGTGTGTCGGCGAATTCGCCCACACCGGTGGAGCCCATCAGCCGGGCCCACAGATGCCGTTCCTGATTCCGCGCCTTCATGCTCACCAGGACCCACGAGTTCAGCGTTTGTCCGACGACGAATCCGAGCAGGCTCGCCAGCACGATCAGCGGAACCGGTCCCAGCACGGAAGCGAGCGCCTCCTGGTTGGTGTAGAAGTCAGCAGCCGGCAGGGCAATAATGATCCAGAACGTCAACGAGGCCAGCGCCGCCGTCGCAAATCCGGTGATAATTGCCCGGCGCGCGGCCTTGAAACCGTAGACCTCGCTGAGCACATCGCCCAGGATGTACGCCAGCGGGAAGAGGAAGAATCCGCCGTCGGTAATGATCGGGCCGAATGCGACGCCCTTGGAGGCTCCGATATTGGACAGGATCAACACCACGCAAAAAAGCGCCAGCAGGATGTCGAAGTGGGAGCTGCCGCGGGCGGCGAACCGGGTTTGGACCTTGTCCTGGAGTTGAGTCATGACTATCGCATTCATAGAAGTGGTTGACGGATTCCTCCGCTGTATTAGCACTTGCCGGCCTCGGAGACCGCATACAATTCTGTCACGGTCGACGCCGATAGCGGAATGGCTGGCCAGCGCCCGGGGGAAACGTGGAAAAATGGGACCATGTCCATCACCGCAGAAACCACTGAACGCCCCGCCGTCACCCTGACCATCGCCGGATCGGAAGCCACCGGCGGCGCAGGAGCACAGGCGGACCTGAAAACCTTCCAGCAGCTCGGCGTCTTCGGCATTACGGCCCTGACCTGCATCGTCGCGTTTGATCCCAAGGACAACTGGAATCACCGCTTCACGCCCGTGGAGCCGCAGGTCATTGCCGACCAGCTCGAAGCGATTCAGACGGCCTATGACCTCGACACTGTCAAGCTCGGCATGCTCGGCAGCCCCGCCACCATCGACACCGTCGCCACCGCCCTGAAGAGCCAGGAGTGGAAGAATGTGGTGCTGGACCCGGTGCTTATCTGCAAGGGCCAGGAACCGGGCCATGCGCTGGATACCGATGAGGCGTTGAAGGCGAAGATGCTGCCGTTGGCCACGTTCATCACCCCGAACCACTTCGAATCTCTGTCATTGTCCGGCATGGACAGAATCGAGTCAGAGGCAGACCTGATTGAAGCCGCAAAGGCAATCCATGCGGCCAGCGGCGCGGCTGTTCTGGCCAAGGGTGGGGTCCGGCTGGAAGGCGCTGACGCCATCGATGTTTATTACGACGGCGAGACGCTCGAAGTGCTTCGCGCACCGAAGGTCGGCGAGGTAGCAGTCAGCGGAGCAGGTTGCTCACTCGCAGCGGCCATCACGGCTGAGCTGGCCAAGGGCGCTTCTCCCCTGGGCGCTGCCCGAACCGCAAAGGAATTCGTGACCGCCGGGATCCGGGCCCGCGTGTCCTCGAACGCCCCCTTCGACGCCGTTTGGCAGGGCAGCGCTGTGCAGAAGGCGCCGGCAGCAGCGAGCTAGAACAATCAGAGACCTTCAGAGGCGTGGCATCCGATCGGGTGCCACGCCTCTTGTCGTGCGGGCAGGATCGATGGCACGCCTCAGTGCGCAGGCCGAAACGGCTTCGCCCATCTTGTCGTGCGCCATTGTCCCGGAGGATCCGCTCATGTCAAGAGGTACCAGCCAATTCTGAGTCGATTCATGGCCATTGGTTGACACCCTTTCAGGTTACCCAAAGGGTGGTAAATGGTGGTCTGGCCGATCGGGGGGCAGGCCGCTCTCCAATGGAGAATCCGGCCAGGGCCATCCTGCCAGGATTCCCGGCGGTGACTGAGTTGAATTGTGTATGCACTGCAATGGCACTGCCGCCCACCGAACTCGCCGATAAGGTCGATGTCGCGGCTCATGGCCACCCTCAATGAGGAGAAGAATGAGCAAGAAACTCCCCCACAAGGCCGGGACACGCGTCCTGGCCTCCATAGCAGGATTGGCAATGGCCACAAGCTTCTGCGCTCCTGCGATGGCAACCCAATCGAACACCGACGAGAACCGTTCCACCCACGCAAATCCATTCCTGCAACTGCCCGCGGAAAAGCTCGGCGGCAACCTGGCAAACATGACCGGCAAAGTCGCCGTTTATGTCCAGTTTGAAGGCGAAGGCGCCTACGAACAGACCCAGCCTGCCGCCGTCGAAAATGGTAACAAGAAGCCGGTCGACAAGCCCGCAGCGGTCAAGCAGATCCGCAAGAACATCAAGGCCAAGGCGAAAGGCGTCGTCAATTCTGTCGACGGACGGCAGCTGTACGTCACCACCAATACCCTTCCCGGCGTTGCCGTCAGCGCGGACGCGGACATCCTGAAGGAACTGGCCAAGCGCGACGACGTCGTCAAGGTCACTCCGATTGTCCCCAAAACCCGGGACAACAAGGGCGCCGTCATCGACACCGAGGCCCTCAACACCTGGGTGGAGCGGGATGTGACCGGCGAAGGCGTCACCATCGCCGTACTCGACACCGGCGTCGACTATACCCACGCATCCTTTGGCGGCCCCGGCACCGTAGAGGCGTACCAGAAGGCGCAGGCCAGCGAAACGTTGCCCGCCGACGATTCCGGCCTGCTCGATCCGGAGAAGTTCATTGGTGGCTGGGACCTGGTCGGCGATGACTACAACGCCAATCCAACCTCGCCCAGCTACCAGCCGGTTCCGAATCCGGATCCCAACCCACTGGATTGCGCCAGCGCCGGACACGGATCCCACGTCGCCGGCACCGCAGCAGGGTATGGCGTCAATGCAGACGGCAGCACCTTCACCGGCGACTACTCGGAACTGACCACCGGGGAAGTCAACGACATGCGTATCGGCCCGGGCTCGGCTCCCGAAGCGCAGCTTGTCGGCATCCGGGTCTTCGGTTGCGCCGGCTCAAGCGCCGTCGTCGGACAAGCCCTGGACTACGTACTGGACCCCAATGGCGACGGCGATTTCGGTGACCGTGCCGACGTCGTCAATATGTCCCTGGGCTCCGACTTCACTCCGACTGACGACCCGGAAAACGACATTGTCAACGCTCTGACCGATGTGGGAATCCTGTCGGTGGTTGCTTCCGGCAATGCCGGTGACGTGTACGACGTCGGCGGCGCCCCGGGCAACGCACGCTCGGCTTTGACCGTGGCCAACAGCGTTGGTTCCCAGATCACGCTGGACCGGGTCGATGTACTCGCGCCGGAGGATTTGGCAGGTCAAAAGGCCGGTCAGTACAGCGTTAACTACGACTACGCCGCAGCCACCACGGAGGAACTGACAGGCGATGTCGTGTTGGCTCCCGAAACCAACAAATTCGGCTGTGATCCCTATACGGCAGAAGAAGCAGCCGCGCTGGCAGGCCACTGGGTCTGGATCCAGTGGGAAGAGAACGGGGCATTTCCTTGTGGCTCGGGTCAGCGGTTCAATAACGCCGAAGCGGCAGGCGCCAACGGTGTCGTGCTTGATTCGCCACGGTCGGTGTTCAGCGCCGGTATCGCCGGCAACGCCACCATTCCGGGCGTTCAGCTGAACAATGAAAGCTCGGACCAGTTGCGTCCTGCCGCCGAGGCCGGAACGCTGACCGTCCAGCTCAGCCCGGAATTCCTGGGCGCGATCGCAGCCGATTCGGATGCGAAGGACACGCTCAACGCCAGCTCCTCCAGGGGCGTACACGGCAGCAACGGCGTCCTCAAGCCCGACGTCGCAGCTCCTGGCACGCTGATTGGTTCTGTGGCCGTTGGCTCCGGTGATGGTGTGGCGGTCAAGTCCGGCACGTCAATGGCCACGCCGATGGTTGCCGGTATCGCCGCGCTGGTCTACAGCACCGGCGTGACCGACGCCCGGCAGGTGAAGTCCATGGTGATGAACACCGCCGTGCACGACATCCTGGCCGGCAATGGCGTTCCCTTTGCCCCCAACCGGGTCGGCTCCGGCCGCGTCGATGCGCTGGCTGCTGTCAACACCGATGTCTATGCCTACGCTACCGAGGACGCATCGCTTGTCTCGCTCGCCTTCGGCATCATCGAGGCGGGCACCGCTCCGGTTTCGATCACCAAGAGTGTGACCGTCCGCAACACGGGTGACACCGGTCAGTCCTACAACGTCGCGTACGTTCCTGCGGTGGAGACGCCGGGTGTTGTCTACTCGACGCCGGGCAGCGTCACCGTCCGGCCGGGAGGCGAGGAAACCGTCGAGGTCACCATGACGATCGAGGATCCGGCTGCGCTGCGGCACACGCTGGCTCCGACCATGGACACCTTCCAGCTCGGACTGCGCAGGGCATACCTGTCCGACGCTTCAGGTTGGCTCGAGCTGACGGCAGCGGATGCGCCGAAGCTGCGCGTTCCGGTCCACTCGGCACCACAGCCGGTTTCGGCAATGACCGCCGGTGAAGCACTGAAGTTCGACGACGACAAGGACCTGAGCACTGACGTTCCGTTCGAGGGACGGGACCTGTACCAGGGAACCTTCACCGACGGCTCGCTCTACTCCTCGCTGGTGGGGGCCTTCGAGCTCGGGGCCGAAAGCCCGCGGCTTGCCGACGACGAGGTCGCTGTTGAGTCCTCGCGCCGGGTTGATCTGCAGTATGTTGGCGCCGGATCGAATGTTCCTGCCCTGGCAGCCGCAGAGCAGCCGCTGGACAACGCGATGATCAACTTCGGTGTCAGCACCTGGCAGAACTGGTCGGCCATGACGCCTTCGACCAGTGTTGGTGTCGAGATCGACATCAACACCGATGGCAGGGCGGACTACCTCGCCCGGACCGGCATGGCAGCCGGACTGGATCTGGTGCTGGTCTTCCTCTACGACCTGGAAACCGGAGAGCAAGTCGGCCTGCAGGTCATGAACAACATGGCCGGCAACGCGGACTTCCAGACGGAGAAGACCAACCCGTTCGACACGAATGTCATGACGCTGCCGGTTGCATTCTCCGACCTGGGCCTCAACCCGGAAGCGGCGAAGGACATCAGCTACCGGGTAGTGACCACCAGTTACTACAGCGCTGACGAGGAAGGCAACGCCGTTCCGGTCGACTCCACTGATTGGATCTCCTACAACCCGGTCCGCCCGGCTGTATGGTTCGAGCCAGGCGAGTTCGACGGGCCGGCAGACCTGTTGTTCGACGATCACGAAGGCAACGGCGTCACGGCACACCGGGCCAAGCACGTAACCGATGCGCAGGCGCTGTTCCTGCACCTGCACAACAACACCGGCGCCATTGGTGCGGGAGATCCGAACTTGTACCAGGAGGAATCGCTGAAGACCTTCGGCGGTGCCGATGGCGGCAAGGCCGAGGTGTTGCCGCTCGAGGTCGGAACCACCGACGACGGCGGTGAGGACGACGGGAACGGCAAGCCGGATTTCGTCCCTGAGCCGGCGGACCGGAAGGACCTGAAGAAGGACAGCAGGATCGACCTCGGCCTGGACGATGAGAAGTTCCCCCGCGGATCCTCCGACGTCGTCCTGGAGAACCTCGACGCCGGCGCCTGGGTCCACGTCTACCTCAAAAGTTCCAGCCTGGGATGGCACGAGGTTTCCGCGGACGGCACCGTTACGGTGACGACCCCGGAAGACACCCGCCCTGGCCGGAATAAGATCGTGGTCTTCGACGACGAGGGCGAGCTCCTCGGTTGGGACAAGATCAAGGTTGTTGGAACTCCGCCGGACAAGCTGATGGAGAAGCAGGACGGCTAAAGACCTTGGGATGGGGTAACCCAGTCTCAGGATAGATGAGGGGCCCGGGCGGTATATCCGCCCGGACCCTTCGCCGTCCGCTTCACGCCCAACAGCGACGCCGGGAAGATGAATTAAACCGTAATGTTCATGCTTCTCATTGCGGCCGCCGGTGCTAGCCTGCGAACATGAATGCACCTCAGGCGACGATTCCCGTCCTGGATATGAGCACCGCCCGGCTGGCCGATGGCAGTTTCAATCCGGAGTTCATCGACCAGCTGCGCGATGCAGCCCATCGCGTCGGCTTCTTCCAAATCACCGGCTACGGCGCCGCCGACGGGCAGGTGTCCGCACTCCTCGATTCGATGAAACGCTTCTTCGACCTGCCTCTGGAGGAGCGGCTCAAGCTGGACAACCGGAACTCCCCGCACTTCCGCGGGTACACCCGGATGGGCACCGAACGGACCCAGGGGCAGGCCGACGCCCGCGAGCAACTGGACTACTCGCCGGAGAGTGAACCCGTCGCCGAGTATCCGCAGGATCAGCAGTATTGGCTGCTCCGTGGCCCCAACCAATGGCCGGACGAGGTTCAGCCGGGGCTGCGGGAGAACGCCATGGCCTGGGCGGAACTAATGTCCAACGTTGGCCAGGAGCTGCTCTCCGCCATCGGAGTGGGTCTGGACCTACCGGAGGATTACTTCGACGAGCCGTTTGCCGGCACTCCGCACTGGATGGGGAAGCTGGTGCATTATGTCGGTGGCGTCGTTGAGGACGCCGGCAACCAGGGTGTGGGAGTCCACGCGGACTATGGTTTTGTCACCTTGCTGTTGCAGGACATGGTCGGCGGGCTCGAGGTGCGGCCGCCGGAATCTGACGAATGGCTGCCCGTGGAGCCGATAGAGGGCGCACTGGTGGTCAATCTGGGCGAGATGCTCGAAGTTGCCACCGACGGCTTCATCACGGCCACTGTTCATCGCGTCACTGCTCCGCCGCCCGGCGTCGACCGCTACTCGGTGCCCTTCTTCTGGGCTCCGCGCCTGGACGCAATCATCGACCCGGTTCCGCTCCCCCGCGGCCTACAAGCTGCGTCCCGCGGCAGAACGGACGATCCGTCCAACCCGATGCTCTCGAGCTTTGGCGCCAATATGCTCAAGGGCCGGGCGCGCGCCCATCCCGACGTCACCGAAAAGTTCCACCCGCAGTTGCTTCCCAGGTAGGACGCTCGCCCCATTGCGCCGCGACCCGCATTGGATTCTCCACACCGTCCCATCCCTCCCCTGAGGAATCGCGTTACGGATTGTGACCGGGGAGAATTTTCGTTACACGGGCCATTTGGGGTCCAATAGAGGCTGTAACCATCCCGAGCGGCCGAGAGACCTGGATCGTTGAAGCCGCAGCAACCAAGTCGTGTTTCGACACGAAAAAGGTGCTACTGCCAGGACCGATGGAGAAGCATCAGCTGAAGCAGACTCTCCCGCCCTACCCGGCGCGGAGCTATGCGGCAGGATGTGCATTCCATGGGCCGATTCGAAGGAGCCCCTGCGATGACAACGAACGAGAACTCCCCGCGGCACGTCCGCTTCAACGCCTTTGACATGAACTGCGTCGGCCACCAGTCGCCTGGACTGTGGCGCCACCCGGATGACCGGTCCGCCAATTACACCGATATCCGCTACTGGACCGAACTGGCCAAGACCCTCGAGAAGGGCTTCTTTGACGGGATTTTCATCGCCGATGTGCTGGGTACCTACGACGCGTTCGGCGGCAACCGCGACGCGGCGGTGCGCTCCGCCGCCCAGACACCGGTCAACGATCCTGCACTGCTCGTCTCTGCCATGGCCCTCGTCACCGAGCACCTTGGCTTCGGCATCACCGCCGGCACCGCCTACGAACATCCGTACCCGTTTGCCCGCCGGCTCTCCACACTGGACCACATCACCAATGGCCGTGTCGGCTGGAACGTGGTGACCGGTTACCTGCCCTCCGCGGCCCAGAACCTGGGCGCGAAGGACCAACTGGAGCATGACGAACGGTACGACCACGCCGATGAGTACCTTGAGGTCATCTACAAACTGCTGGAAGGCTCCTGGGAGGACGACGCCGTCGTACGCGACCGCGAAACCGGCGTCTTCACCGACCCGGACAAAGTCCACAACATCGTCCACGAGGGCAAATACTTCAACGTCCCGCTGAGCCACATCAGCGAGCCCTCACCGCAGCGCACTCCGGTGATCTACCAGGCCGGCGCATCCCCCCGCGGCATCGAATTCGCCGCCGGGAACGCCGAGGCGATCTTCGTCGGCTCCCCCACCAAGACCCGGCTGAAGGAAACCGTGAAGAAGATCCGCGACGCCGTCGAAGCCGCGGGCCGAGACCGGCATTCGGTGCGCATCTACACACTGCTGACCATCATCACGGACGAGACCTCGGAGAAGGCAGACGCGAAGCACCAGGATTACCAGCAGTACATCAGCAACGAAGGGGCGCTGGCGCTGATGTCCGGCTGGATGGGCGTGGACCTGTCCGGCCATGACCTGGACGAGCCGATTGGCAATGTGGATTCGAACGCCATCCAGTCCGCGGTGACGAACTTCCAAAAGGTGAACGACGATGGCACGCCGTGGACCCTGCGTGACATCGCCGAGTCGGCGGGCATCGGCGGCTTGGGTCCGCGCATGGTCGGGTCCGGAGCGGAAATCGCCGAACAGTTGATTTCCTGGGTGGACGAGACCGACGTCGACGGCTTCAACCTTGCCTACGCCATCACCCCCGGGACTTTCGAGGACGTCATCGAATTCGTGGTGCCGGAACTCCAGAAGCGCGGCGCCTACCCCACCGAATACGTCGAAGGCACCCTGCGGAACAAGCTGTTCAACAAGGGAGACAAGCTGCCCGACGAACACAAGGGCAGCAGCTTCCGGATCGGAAGTGCGGCACTGGCCCACTAGGTACGGTTCGGGCGGCGCATTGTTGTGACGCCGCCGCATTGCTACCGTCAGAGCATGCGTATTGCGATCGTAGGGGCTACCGGAAACGTCGGGACGGCGCTGTTGCGGCGCTTCAAGCAGGCAGCAGCAGAGTACGACGGCGAGGTGGAGCTGGTCGGAATAGCCCGGCGGCTGCCGGACGGGAAGGCAGAACCGTACGACGGCGTCACCTGGGTTCGGCACGACGTCGCCTCGGGCGGGCACGCAGAGCTTGTCGACGCACTCAAGGGGTGCGACGTCGTCGTACATCTTGTCTGGGTGCTGCAGCCGAACCGGGACGAAGAAGCAATGCGGCGCATCAATGTGGGCGGCACCGCCAATGTGCTCGCTGCCGCCGCGGAGGCCGGTGTTTCACAGATCGTTTGCGCCTCCTCGCTGGGTGCCTACTCTGCCGGGCCGAAAGACCGGCTCGTGGACGAGAGCTGGCCGACCGATGGGATCGAGTCTTCCCACTACAGCCGTTTCAAGGCCGAACAGGAAGCACTATTGGACGATTTCGAGGCGGAACACCCGGACATCACCGTCTCCAGAATCCGCCAGGCACTGAGTTTCCAGGCCGAAGCCGGCAGCCAGATCGCAGGCTACTTCATCGGATGGCTTCCTACGCCGTCCATCCACCGGCTGCGCATCCCGGTATTGCCATTTCCCGCCGAATTCATCTTCCAAGCCGTACATGCCAACGATCTGGCTGACGCGTACTGGCGCGTCATCGATCAGCGCGCCGCCGGAGCATTCAATATCGCCGCTGACCCGGTGCTGGGCCCGCACGCCATCGCCGCATTGGTTGGCGCCAAACGTTGGCTGCCCGTTCCCGCGTCGCTGGTGCGTGCCCTGGTCCAGGTTGGCTGGAAGCTCCGGCTGGTGGCGCTCGATCCCGGCTGGATCGATATGGCCCGCGGCGCGCCTCCGATGGATACCACCCGGGCACGATCGGAACTGGGCTGGTCCCCGAAAGTGGATGCGCTCTCCGTGATCCGCGAGCTGCTGGAAGGGATAGGCACCGGGCGGTCGATCGATGCTTCGCCGAGCATGGGATCGCGCTCCAAGCGGGCAGCCGGCCATGACCGCTGAAACACCAATAACCATCACCGCCGGAGACGACACCGTCTCAGGCGTCTACGCGCGCCCCGAGTCGCCGTTCGCCACCATCGTCATGGCCCACGGGGCCGGAGCCGGCATGGACCATCCCTTTATGTCCGGCTTCACCCGTGCCATGAGCGACGCCGGTGCTGCCACCCTGCGCTTCAACTTCCCGTACCGGGAAGCCGGCAAGAAGTTCCCCGACAAGCCTCCGAAAGCCATCGCCACCTGGCGGTCCGTCATGGAGGAAGCCGCCGCCCGTTCCGAGGGCGAACCATTGTGGGCGTCCGGCAAGTCTTTCGGCGGACGGATGGCCTCAATGGCGGTGGCGGAAGGGATGGTGGCCGCCGGTCTCATCTACCTCGGCTATCCGCTGCACCCACCGGGCAAGCCGGAGAAGATCCGGGACGAACACCTTTACGGCCTGACCGTGCCGATGCTCTTCCTGCAGGGAACCCGCGACCCCTTGGCCAGCACGGACAAGCTGGAGCCGGTCGTGGCCGGCATTGGACCAACCGCAACCCTTCGTTGGTTCGAGGGAGGCGACCATTCCTTCAACGTTGCAGGCAACAAGCGCCCCGCTGAGGAAGTCGGAGCCTCGCTGGCCGGACCCGTCGTGGAGTTCATCCGCGCCCGAATATGCCTCTGACCTGCGCGTTGTCCGTAGACTCCTGCAGTCTGGCCTTAAGGTTGAGCCGTTGGATGAGAACGACGATGTCTCCCACCCGCCACTCCGGAAAAAGTGCCCTCCGGCGAACGCCTCCTGAACTGTTTCCAGATCGAGGCCGATCAGGGAACGGATGAAAACGGTTGGCCCGGTTCTCGTCGGCCGTGTGTTTGTCGTCGAGGCGGCGTAGGAATAGCAAGTAGGTGATCTGCTCGATCACCTCCAGCGGATTGGAAATGCCGCCGGACCAGAAGGGGTTCCATACGCCATTGACTTGGCTGTTGAGTTCCCCGGTAATCACATGGTTCAACTTAACCGCTGCCAACGACAGCGAAGACACGGCCAGCCAAGCTTTTTGTTGATCAATCACGGTATCGGGACAGGAATCTTTATCTGTCGGTACCAGTCGATAGATTGGACCTGTGAGTGTTCTCCGCACGGCCATGGTCGCATCCCGGCTTCAGAAGGACGACCCTGCTTGGATCATGCTGCGTGGCAGGAACGCTGCCGTCGCCGTCGCCATACTAGGACGGCATCTGGGCGCCGAACAGCGTCGGCTCGCCGCACCGGTGCTCTTCGACAGGATCGAGGAGGATCTCGAGGAGCTGCGGGGCAACGGGTTAGACCTACCGCAAACAGCCCAGGCCTACTGCGCCGACTGGCGCAACGACGGCATACTCATTCGGCGAACTGCCGACAGAGCCAGGGAAGAAACACTGGAACTGTCCGAGGGCGCCCTAACCGCCATCCGCTTCGTCATTCAATTGGCCGAACCTCGCCCGACCGTCACCGAGTCAAGACTGGCCACGATCCTGGATCGGTTGCGCACCCTCGCCCGGGACACGGACCCCGACGTCGAGACCCGGCTGGCCGCGCTACGCGCCGAACGCGACCGGATCGATGAGCAGATCGACCGGGTCCAAGGCGGCGACGTCGACGTCCTGCACACCGAGCAAGCCGTCGAGCGGATCCGCGACATCCTCTCCCTCGCCGAAGAGGTGCCCGCCGATTTTGCCCGCGTCCGGGCGCAAATGGAGTCCCTCAACCGGAATCTGCGTGAACGTCTCATAGAACAGGATGGGCCGCGTTCATCCGTGCTGGAAAACATCTTCCGCGGTGTGGACCTGCTCGCTGAGTCCGAGGCCGGCCGCAGTTTCTCCGGCTTCTACGCCTTGCTGCTCGATCCTGAACACGGGCTCGAATTCGAGGACAGTGTCGCGGGCATCATGGACCGCGACTTCGTCGAACAGTTGTCGCCAACCCAGCTACGCGTACTGCGGCGGCTGTTGCCCACGTTGCAGGACCGAAGCTCGGAAATCCATGCCGTGATGACCGCCTTCAGCCGGAGCCTTCGCCGCTTCGTCCAGAGCCAGCAGTTGCAACACGAGCGGTTGATCAGCCGCCGGTTGCGCGAGGCTCTAGGCGAGGCCATGTCGACGTCGACGCGGGTCAAGCCCTATGTGAAAACAGATATGCGGCTGGACTTGACCAGCGTTCCGCTCGATTCCGTCGCCTCCTTGAACCTGCACAATCCGGCCGATTTCGAGGCCGCGCAGGACGTCGTCGAACACGCTGCTGCCCCGGTCGACGTCGAGGAGCTTCGCGCGCTCGCACGGGCTTCCGAGATCGACATGGCCGAACTTGAGGACAACGTCAACGCAGTGTTGGTCGAACACGGAGCCGCTACGATTGCCGAGGTGCTCGATTGGCATCCGGCCACCCAAGGCGTGGCCAGCGTCGTCGGCCTGCTGGTGCTTGCTGAAGAGCATGCCACTGCCCTGGACGGGCGCGAGGACGTCACCTGGGAATCCAGCAGTGCGAACGTCGGCGTCAGCAAACCAAACGGTCCCCTCGATGCCGTGGCAACGGCCCCCCGCCGCGGGACGGTTGGCCGCTACCTATTCAGCGAAAGGATCGAGACATGACTGAGCCGCATACCGAGCCCATGGGCGCCCCTCCAAACGCCGGCACCGATCCGGAGGCCGCAGTGGGCGGATCCGCCGCCGGACTTTGGGATGGCGACACTGGCACCCTGCGCGAAGCCTCCCGCCGAACGCTCGTACAACTGTTGCGTGGGCCCTATCTGTCGGCGGCACGGCACCCGAACCTCTGGTCGGCGTTGCTGGCCGACGAGGCGGAGATCCGTGCCCGGCTGGCCGACATGTTCCTCGAGCTGGTCGCCGACCACGAGGCCCAAATTGCGTTTGTACGCAACGCCGGTGCCGACGTCGACGCACCGAAAGTGATACGCACAGCAACGCTGACATTTCTGGACACGGCACTGCTGCTGCATCTGCGACAGCAACTGCTGCATGAGGCCTCCGGCGCCAAGGCCATCGTCGGTGCGGACGAGGTGGCCGATCAGTTGCAGGTCTACCGCGGCAAAGACAACGCTGACCCAGCCGGATTCGCCAAGCGAATCAATTCGTCCTGGCAAAAAATGGTTAAGTACGGTCTGCTTGCGCCGACCACGACCGAGGGACGGTTCGAAATCTCACCGGTGTTGCGGCTGGTATTCGGGCCCGATGAGATCGCTGCCGTGCGGGCAGAATACCGCCGTTTATCGGAAAACGCGGAGGGCGACGAGCCCGAAGTTGTTCTTGAACCGGGCAACGGGGCCGGCGATGAGCAAGACGCTCCCGACGACGAGAAACTGTCTGAGCCGGATGGCACCATGGCAGGGGAAGGGCCCGCAGAGGCCACCGACACGGACGAGCACGGGGAGAGACCATGACCGGTATCCGTAACGGACAGTGGCGGCTGGACCGAGTCGAGGTACTAAACTGGGGCACTTTCACGGGGCACCACGCCGTCGACGTCGCGCGGATGGGATTCCTCGTCACCGGCAGTTCCGGCTCCGGAAAGTCCTCGCTGGTCGATGCTGTCTCCGCAGTGCTGACCCCGAGGGGCAAGCTGCGGTTCAACGCCGCCGCGCAGGATACGGCGGCACGGGGTGAGGACCGCAGTCTCGTTAGTTACATGCGCGGGGCGTGGCGTCGCAGCGCTGATGAAGATACCGGCGAGATCTCCAGCGACTATCTGCGCCCGGGCGCCACGTTCAGCGGCATACTCTTGCGCTACACCGACGGCACCGACAATAAGCCAGTGCTCCTGGTCAAGCTTTACCACCTCCGCCGCGGGGCCACCACTTCGGCAGAGGTACAGGAACTGAGTCTGCTCTTGCAGCAAGAAGCCGCGCTGACCGACTTTGTCGAGCACATGCGCAATGGCGTTGAGCATAGGCGGATCCAGTCTGCCTGGCCGGATGCATTGGTGACGTCGAAGCATTCGGCATTCGCCAACCGGTTCTGCCGGTTGCTGGGGATTTCGGGAGACAACGCGGTCCTCCTGTTGCACAAGACACAGTCCGCCAAGTCTTTGGGTAATCTTGATGACCTGTTCCGCTCCTTTATGCTGGACGCCCCTAAGACGTTCAAATTGGCGGAGAATGCCGTCGCGCAATTTTCCGAACTCTCGCAAGCGCACCGGTCCGTTGTTGAAGCGCGACGCCAACGCGATCATCTCCACGAACTTGAGGAACCAGTTCGCACTTTCGAAGCGGGCACAGCGGATGCCGCGGACGCCACCTCTCTTAACGACGTCATACCCGCCTTCAAGGACGAATGGAAACTGCGGTTGGCCCGCAACGCCCGCGAAACCGCAGCAGAGGTGCTGCTAACCGCGGAATACGCCGCCAAACGGGCCGAGGGGAAGAGCCGGGACTGTCAGGATGCGCATTCGCTCACGCGCCGGCAGGTCGAGGAAAGTGGCGGATCGGCCCTGCAACAGCAGCGCGAACGCATAGAATTGGCCAATGAGAGGCTGCGGGACGTCCAGCGGCGACGGGCCGACATCGAAGGCAGGCTGACCGACGTCGGCGTCGACTTCCCCGACTCGGTCGCCGCCTACGAGGAACTGCGGACCGCATCCCGCGATGAACGCTCAGGTTTGGAGGCCGCCGGCGAACGGGCCAAAACGGAGCTGATCGCCGTCCATGACAAACGCGCCGATGCGGCCGCCCGGCAGCGGAACCTCGAGGCGGATCTGGAGGCACTACACGGCAAGCGTTCCAACCTCGACCGCCGGTTGCTCGATGCCCGTCACCTCGTTGCCAGCCAGGCGGGACTGCCGGAGGCATCGCTGCCATTCGCCGGGGAGTTGTTGCAGGTGCTGCCCGAATTCGCCGACTGGAGCGGTGCCATCGAGCGGGTGCTCCGTCCGCTGGCCACAGTCATGCTTGTTCCGGCGACACACCTGCCCGCCGTGCGCGACGCCGTCGACTCCGTTCACCTCGGCGCCCGGTTGGTTTTGGAAGAAATTCCTGCCCGCGTCGAAGCGCCACGGAAAACTGATGCGCCGTCGTCGTTGGTCCATCGCGTTCAGGTCGCGGATTCCCCGATGGCCGCCTGGCTGCACACGGAACTGTCCCGTCGGTTTGATTATGCATGCGTGGACTCGCCGACTGATCTTGGGCGCCATGAACGCGCGGTGACCCGGGCCGGACAGGTGAAGCGCTCCCGCACGCGGTACGAGAAGGATGACCGGCACAAGGTCGACGACCGCGGCAACTGGTATCTCGGTTTCGATACCGAATCCAAGCTGGAGCTCCTCATCGAACGGCTCAAGGCGGTGCGCGCGGAGGTTGAGGACGCCCGGGTCCGAATTGACAAAGTCGAATCCATGCGTGGCGCCGCACAGGCGAGGGCCGCCGCCCTCGAGCAGCTGGAGCATCTCGGCTGGGAGGAAATCGACGTCGACGCCGCCCATGCCCGAAGCGCCGAGCAGACCCGGCAACTTGAGACCATGCTCGCAGCAAGTGCGGACCTACGCCGCGCCCAAGACGCCGAGCAGGAAGCCGCTGGCCGCCTCGAGACAGCCCAGGAGCTGGAAAAGGAACGGCGGCAAGAGCGCGCCGAAGCTGCGGCAGCGCTGAATGCGTTGGACAAGACTATCGCCGGGCTGCAGGAAGCGGCCGACGTCGAACCTGTCGCCGCGGCACCCCGCACCCGCTTGGAAGAGCTGTTCCTGGGACACCGGCGGAAGATGTCGCATGAGGTGATCGACGACATCGCCTTCAAGGTCGGGAACCAGCTCGCCGCTCAGGAGAAGGAAGCCAGGACCCGCGCCGAGGCTGCCGCCCGGTCCTTTGCGGCCCGGGCACAGGAATTCCGCCAGCTGTGGCCGGCCGTCACGGCGGACCTGGAACCGGCTGTCGAGGACCGTGCGGGATACCTTGAGATTCTCTCTGGGCTTATCGCGGACGGGCTGCCGACGTTCGAGAGCCGGTTCTTCGACCTGCTCGAGCAGCAATCGCAGCAGAATGTCGCCCAGCTTGCCGCCGAGATCCGGCGGGCTCCGGCGGAGGTGCGGGAACGCATCGACCCAGTCAACCGCTCGCTGCGCCGCTCCGTATTCGACGCCGGACGCTACCTGAAGATCTCGGTGCGGGAGAACCGCGGCGAACTCGGCAGGCAGTTCCTCACCGATTTGCAAGATATCGCCGCCGGATCCTGGGCCGCCCCGGATCGCGACGCCGCGGAAGCGAAATTCGAAATCATGCGTCGGATCATGGACAAACTCGCCTCCAGCGAACCCGCGGACATGTCCTGGCGTAACCACTGCCTGGACACGCGCCTGCATGTGCGGTTCACTGCCACCGAAGTGGATGACGCCGGTGCGGTGGTCAACATCCATGATTCGTCCGCAGGGCTGTCCGGCGGGCAACGGCAGAAACTTGTGACCTTCTGCCTGGCTGCGGCGCTGAGATATCAACTTGCCGGCGAGGACGAGGATATTCCACGGTACGGCACCGTCATTATGGACGAGGCCTTCGACAAAGCCGACGCTAGGTTCACGAAGATGGCCATGGACGTTTTCCGTGAATTCGGCTTCCACATGGTGCTGGCCACTCCGCTTAAGCTGTTGCGCACGCTCGAGGACTATATCGGCGGAATGGCGGTGGTCACCTGCAAGGATTTCCGGTCCTCCAGCATCGGCAGCGTGGACTTTGAGACCGACGACGATGATGTGGTCGAAGGGGACAACGAGGCGAACGAAACGGCGCCGATATCTAAGGATCCTCAGGGCGAAGCGGCTCCCTCAGATCTTGAGAAGGTCGGCACGCTCTGGTGAGCCCTTCCCACGTCACACCCTATGACGCGCGCGCCCAGGCACGGAAGAAGTACGACCGCTATGCCGGCCGGTGGGCCGCGGCTGCCGCAATTTCTGCGCACCGCGCCTCGATAACCGGTCACCTTGGTATGGGCCTACCGGTATTGGCTCCTTCGCCCGGGAGCGAGCCGCAGGCGGACCGGTCGACCGAGGGCGCCCCCACGTTTGTGCTGCCGCTGCATCCACCCACTGAACGACAGGTCCTCGCGGACCAACAGATGGCGATCGCGTGGGTTCAAACCTGGGAATCCGAGCCGGAGGAGTACGTTGTTTGGGGCGGGCGCCGCTGGGCCAGCCTGGGCTCCCAACAGGTGCCGGAGCGGCTTATCCTTCCCGCCCCAGCCGACGTCGCCCGATTTGCGGACCGAAGCCGGCACTGGGCCAAACTCGCCACTCGGTTCGCCCGCCTCGCCTCAGAATGCGCGGCAGACGTCATCGGTTTTGCAGACGCCCTGCCACGCAACGACCGGGAGATTGCGGCGATGGACGAGGCGGATTTCAACCGCCTGCTCGGTGTCCTGGGATGGCTTGCTGAACGCCCGGACTCCGGGCTGTATATCCGCCAGTTGCCGATCCGGGGGGTGCATTCCAAGTGGGTCAGTGCTCACCGCGGATTGGTCGAGCGGCTGCACCGGGCAGCTACCGGGCACCATGGGCTTGGTTTGGCCACCAAACCGGAACTGGTTCGCGCCCGATTCCTCGACCCGGATCTGGCACCCGGCGGTCTGACTGATATCTCCGTGCCACTCGAACAGTTGGCGGCCATGAATATTGAGCCAACAACAGTGTTCGTCTTTGAGAATCTCGAATCGGTACTGGCGATGCCGCCTATGGATGGTGCCGTCGTCATCCACGGTTCCGGATACGCCGTCGACCGGCTGGCCCGCGTCCCGTGGGCCGCAGATCGACGGATTATCTACTGGGGCGATCTGGACAGCCACGGCTTCGCCATCCTTAACCGGCTGCGTGCCCACGGGCTCGACGTCACCACGGTTTTGATGAACCTCGAAACCCTCTATGCGTACCGGGACCTGTGTGTGGTCGAGAGCCGACCAGCCACCGGTGACTTGCAACACCTGCTGCCTGCGGAGCGCGATGTAGTTGCGGAGTTGGCGAAACATGGCCACCTGCGACTCGAACAGGAGCGTCTCGACTGGCCACATTGCTTGGACGTGCTGACCAGTTCCAGTCACCGGCCTTACCCACTACACCAGCGATAAGTGACAAGAGTGATCGGCACCGAATCGCTGCTGGACCCGTTGTGGAGTTCATCCGCGCCCACAGGTGAGCATCTCTACAATGCAGGACCAGTCCAGGAAGGACCCGCTCGATGTGCCACGAGCGGCTAATTATTGAGCCTGCTGCGCAAGTCCGGAAAGCTGACAGTAACCGTTACCCACAGTGCCCGCTCGTCCACACGATCGTAGTGGTGAACCACGAAGTCGCGGTTTCTCGCCGCCTGGCGCCAGATCGGTTCGGAGAAACGTTCAGGATCTGCAGCAAGAAGCCCCTTGCACAAGTCTCCTATCCGATTGCAGAGCGCTTCGAAGGCAAGCCGAATCGCAGGATCGGAGTCAAAAGCCTTCCGGCCCCTCCTCGCGAGTTCGGCTGACAGGTCCAGATTGGCCTCCAGGTCGGCCAGCCATCGTTCGGTCCGATCATGAGGTTCACTCACAGAGTTACAGCTTCAGCAAGGATCTCCCGGTCACGTACAGCGTCCAGCCCACGGCGGGAGACAACATCCACAGGGCGGGCCAATAGTTGCTCCATGTCCTCCGCGAACTGTGCCAGGTCAAAGAGACTGGCCTCCTCGTCCGGGCCGACAAGGAAATCCACATCGCTTTCAGGGTTCTCTTCGCCGCGTGCCGCCGAGCCGAACACAGCAACATCTTCGAGGTGGGACAGTGCCGCCAAGCGCGCAATCAGTCGCCGCCGCTGCCTGATGAAGTCGAGGACTGCGACAGACTCCCCGCTCTCCGCTGCCCGCATGTTTCGATAGAGACTCATCGGCACAATGACGCCGTCCGTCTTGCGATGGGATCCCACGAATACCGGGCCTGCATCCGGATCGACTCGAAATCGCCGCAGGATCCCGGGCAGGGCGGCCCGCGCAGCTGCAACGGGCAGGACATCGTTAACTGCCGGACTGTCGAAGGGCCCGGCGGCAGCTTTGAGTTCACGCGGCATAGAACCCATCATAAAACACCCCAGGTAAAGATGACCATAAAGATGTACATCTTTTGGGTTGGGTTAGCGTGTTCAGTGCCCACTACCGCCCGGCGTGGGCCTGCAGGAACTGGTACACCTCGGTCTCGTCCACGCCCGGGAACGCACCCTGCGGCAGCGCGGCCAGCAGGTGGGTGTTGGCGCGGGCGGCGGGCCAAGCCTGACCGGCCCACACCGCAGACAGGTCCTCCGGCGGGCGGCGGCAGCACGTCTCGTCCGGGCACTTCGACTTGGACCGTTCGGTGGTGTCCCGGCCGCGGAACCACTTCACCTGGGCGTAGGGGACGCCGATGCTCAGCGAGTACAGCCCCGATGAGTGCCGTTCCGTCCGCGCGGTGCACCAGAAGGTGCCGACCTTCGTATCGGTGTACTGGTTGTAGGCCCGGAACTTGTCCGGCACGTCGAACACTTCGCGGGAGGTCCAGTATCGGCAAATCGGCTGGCCCTCGATGGCGCCTGTGTGGTCGGCCGGGAAGTTGACGCCGTCGTTCTCATAGGCCTTGTGGATGATGCCGGATTCGTGCACTTTCTGGAAATGGCAGGTGATGCCGAGGTGCTCGGTGGCCAGATTGGTGAACCGGTGCGCCGCGGATTCATACGAGACGGCAAAGGCATCACGCAGGTCCTCGATCGCGAGCTCCTTGGCGTTCTTGGCCTGCTGCAGGAATGCGACGGTGTCCCGCTCGGGCATCAGCAGCGCGGCGGCGAAGTAATTGGTGTACACGCGCTGCCGCAGGAAATCGCTGTAATCCACCGGCGTCTCATGCCCCAACACATAGTGTCCCAGCGCCTGCAACAGTACGGAACGCGGATCATGATCGGCGCGCGAACTCTGCGTCAGGAAAATTATGCGGTTCTTCAAATCCGTCACCGAACGGGTCGAATGCGGCAGGTCCCCCACGAAACGCAGCCCGAAACCGAGATGCTCGGCAATATCGGCGGCAACGTGGTGGGACAACGGACCGGATGAATGCCCGACGGCGTCAAGCAGCTCCTGTGCCTGCCTCTCGATCTCCGGGTAGTAGTTGTTGCGCTCACGCATCTCGGTGCGCAGTTCGGTATTGGCCCGCCTGGCCTCCTCCGGTGTCGCGGCCTGCTCATCCAGCCGGCGTTCCAGCTCGTTCTGCAAGCCCACCATTGACTCGAGCACATCCATCGGCAGCCGGGACGAGATCCGCACGGTCGGCAGTCCGAGTGCCTGGTAGAGCGGGCCGCGCTGCGCCCGTTCCAGCTCGATTTCCAGCGCGGCACGGCGGCTGGGCGGCTCAGCACCCAGGAGTTCATCGATGCCCACGCCGAAGGCAGCAGCGAGAGCCTTGATCATTCCCAGCTTGGGTTCGCGTTTGCCGTTCTCAATCAGCGACAGCTGGCTGGGGGCCGCGGCGACTGCCTCGCCCAGGTCGTCCAGCGTCATGCCGGCTGCCTTGCGCAGGTGGCGCACTCGGCGGCCCAGCGAGATGACGTCGATGCCGGCGTCGCCGTTGTGATCCGGCGTGGAAGGTTTGCGGGGCCGGTTCCAGCTCTGAGTCTGCATTTCTTGATGATACGAGAAGAAACGCGAATCTTTCCATTTATTTCCTCTGGTAAGTGCTTGCAAAGTGCAGAAAGGTGGATGTTACGAAGAAGTTCACGCCACAGCGAACCGGCCGCGCCGGTTCAGCGCCAGAGAAGGAGAGCCACCATGACGCAGAATCAGACTCCCGAAGCCCGCATCGAAGCCCTCGAGCTGGAGTGGCAGGCCGATCCCCGCTGGGAGGGAACGCGCCGCGACTACTCCGCTGCCGACGTCGTCAAGCTGGCCGGCCGTGTGCAGGAGGAGCATACGCTCGCCCGCCGCGGGGCGGAAAAGCTCTGGACGCAGCTGACTGAAGAATCGGTGGAGGGTAAATACACAAACGCGCTCGGGGCCCTGACCGGTAACCAGGCGGTCCAGCAGGTCAAGGCTGGGTTGCGGGCCATTTACCTCTCCGGCTGGCAGGTTGCCGCCGATGCGAACCTTTCCGGGCAGACCTATCCGGACCAGTCGCTGTACCCGGCCAACTCGGTCCCGCAGGTCGTGCGCCGGATCAACAACGCATTGCTGCGGGCGGACCAGATTGAATTCGCCGAGGGCATCCAGAGCGTCGAGGACTGGATGGTGCCGATTGTCGCCGATGCCGAGGCCGGTTTCGGTGGACCGCTCAACGCCTACGAACTGATGAAGTCGATGATCGCATCCGGTGCGGCAGGCGTGCACTGGGAGGACCAGCTCGCGTCCGAGAAGAAGTGCGGGCACCTGGGCGGAAAGGTGTTGATTCCCACCTCGCAGCACGTCCGGACGCTCAACGCCGCCCGGTTGGCCGCCGACGTCGCCGGCACTCCGTCGGTGATTGTTGCCCGCACGGACGCCGAAGCCGCGACGCTGCTGACCTCCGACGTCGACGAGCGGGACCAGCAGTATTTGGTCCGCGAAGGATCGGAACCAGTGCGCACCGCGGAGGGCTTCTACAAGGTGACCAACGGCATCGAGCCCTGCATCACCCGGGCGAAGGCCTACGCCCCGTACTCCGACCTGATCTGGATGGAGACCGGGACGCCGGATCTGGAGCTGGCCAGGAAGTTCGCCGAGGCCGTGAAATCCGAATTCCCGGACCAGATGCTGGCCTACAACTGCTCGCCGTCGTTCAACTGGTCCAAGCACCTGGACGCGGAAACGATCGCGAAATTCCAGCGCGAACTCGGCGCGATGGGCTACACGTTCCAGTTCATTACCCTGGCCGGTTTCCACGCCCTGAACTACTCGATGTTCGACCTGGCCCACGGCTACGCCCGGGATGGCATGAGCGCCTACGTCGACCTGCAGGAGCGCGAATTCGCCTCCGAGTCCCGCGGCTACACCGCCACGAAGCACCAGCGCGAAGTCGGCACCGGCTACTTCGACCAGATTGCCACCGCCCTGAATCCCGGCGCCGGCACCTTGGCCCTGGCCGGTTCCACCGAAGAATCCCAATTCTAGAAGCAGGAGAAGAATTCCCATGAACGAGACCATCACCTTGAACGGCATTACCCTGACCGCTCCACCGGTCAGGCGGCAGGACGAAATCCTCACCCCTGAGGCGCTGGAATTTGTTGCCAGGCTGCATCAGGCAACCACCGGCCGCCGGCAGGAGCTGCTGCAGGACCGGCAGGCCCGCCGGAACCGTATTGCCAACGGCTCCGATCCGAAGTTCCTGCCCGCCACCAAGTCCATCCGGGACGATGAGAGCTGGCAGGTCGCACCGCCCGCGCCGGGGCTTCAGGACCGCCGGGTCGAAATCACCGGCCCGGTCGACCGCAAGATGACGATCAACGCCCTCAATTCCGGGGCGAAGGTGTGGCTGGCGGACATGGAAGACTCCTCCACTCCGACCTGGTCGAACGTCATCAATGGGCAGCTGAACCTGATGGATGCCCTGGACCGGAACATCGACTTCACCTCCCCCGAGGGCAAGGAATACAGTCTCAACACCGCCGATGCGCTGCCGACGATCGTGGTCCGGCCGCGCGGCTGGCACCTGCCGGAGAAGCACATGCTTGTCCGCGGCGCTCCGGTCGCCGGCGCGCTGGTCGACTTCGGGTTGTACTTCTTCCACAACGCCCGCCGGCTGATCGCCCAGGGCCGCGGCCCCTACTTCTATCTGCCGAAGATCGAAAACCACCTCGAAGCCAGGCTCTGGAACGACATTTTCATCCTGGCCCAGGACCTGCTCGGCATTCCGCAAGGCACCATCCGCGCGACGGTTCTGATCGAGACCATCACCGCCGCGTTCGAGATGGAGGAAATCCTCTACGAGCTGCGTGAACACGCCGCCGGGCTCAACGCCGGCCGGTGGGACTACATTTTCTCCGTGATCAAGAACTTCCGCACCCGTGGACCGCGCTTCGTCCTGCCGGACCGGAGCCAGGTCACCATGACCGCACCGTTTATGCGCTCCTACACCGAGCAGCTGGTGCGGATCTGCCACCGCCGCGGCGCCCACGCCATCGGCGGGATGGCCGCCTTCATCCCGAACCACCGGGACGAAGCAGCCAACGCCGTCGCTTTGGAGAAGGTCCGGGCGGACAAAACCCGCGAGGCCAACGACGGATTCGATGGCTCCTGGGTCGCCCACCCCGACCTGGTCCCGGTCGCCATGGAGGTCTTCGACGGCGTCCTCGGCACGAACCCGAATCAGCTCGGCCGCAGCCGTGAGGACGTCACGGTCTGCGACAAGGCCCTGCTCGACATCGCAGCCACCGAAGGGATGATCACCGAGACCGGCATCCGCAGCAACATCGAAGTCGGCGTCCGCTACATCGAGTCCTGGCTTCGCGGAAACGGCGCCGCCGCGATCAACAATCTGATGGAAGACGCCGCCACGGCGGAAATTTCCCGGTCCCAGATCTGGCAATGGATCCGCGCCAATGCCATAACCAACGACGGCGAGATCATCACCGCCGAATGGGTCCAGGAACTGCTCGAGGACGAATTCGAAGCACTGCACCGCTTCGATGGGGACCGCTTCGATGACGCCCTCGAAATCTTCGAGGAAGTCGCCCTCGGTGACGAATTCCCCACCTTCCTCACCGTCCCCGCGTACGCACGCTACCTCTGCGAAAGCCGCGAACTGGCCGCAGCGTAAGCCCGTTGCCCGCGTGCTCACGTTGCCCGCCGGCTCATGGACTCGTTGACATAGCGCCTGAGCCTCGAAGTAGCTCCTTGCAACGGGCTACTTCGCGGCTCGGGCGCTACTTCGGGTTTCCAAGGCGCCACCGCAGGGAACATTCTCCCGGCGGCCGTGGTTGTGCGGGACATGAAGATAGAAATCTGGTCCGACATTGCCTGCCCGTGGTGCTATATCGGAAAGCGCCGTTTCGAAGCCGCCCTCGCGGACTTCCCGCACCGGGCGGACGTGGAGGTGTCCTGGCGCAGTTTCCAACTCGATCCGAACATCCCCGAAGGCTTCGAGGGGACCGAACTGGAGTACCTCAGCCAGCGCAAGGGCATGCCGGTCGATCGCGTGCAGCAGATGCTCGAACACGTCACGGAGCAGGCGGCCGGCGAAGGCTTGACGTTCCGCTATGACGGTCTCGTCGTCGCCAACAGTTTCTCCGCCCACCAGCTCATCCACCTGGCCGGTACACAGGGCAAGGCCGACGCCGCCAAAGAGGCATTGCTGGCGGCTCACTTTGAGCAGGGCCGGAACATTGCCGACGTCGACACGCTGGTGGAACTGGGCACGGCACTGGGACTCGAGGAAGCTGAGATCCGGGAGACGCTGCAGTCCGGCCGCCATGCCGACGACGTCCGCGCCGACATTGCCGAAGCCGGCGCCCTGGGCGTCAACGGCGTCCCGTTCTTTGTGCTTGACCGTAAATACGGAATCTCAGGAGCCCAGCCGGTCGAGGTGTTCACGAACGCGCTGAACGAGGCGTGGAAAGAGGCGCACCCTCTCGTGATGGCCAACGCGGAAGGGACCAACGGAGCCGACGGCGGTGTCTGCGGACCCGACGGCTGCACGACGTAGCTTCATCCGGTTTTACTGACAGTCCGCGGTAAAGTGTCTCCATGCCACGGATCACCGCCCCGACCAATACCGAGCAACGGGCCAACACCCGGCGCCGGATCCTGACGTCTTTCGGTGCATTGCTGTTCAGCCACGGACTGCCTGGGCTGACGATGACGGACGTCGCGCGTCATGCCGGGGTGGGGCGGACCGCGGTCTACAACTACTTCTCGGATATTGAGGAGTTGCTCGTCGCGTACGCGCTCGACGAGACCGAACGCTTCCTGGCCGACCTGAAGGAAGACCTCGGCCACGTCGGCAATCCCGTCGACAAGCTGTCCCTGTTCGTCCGGGCGCAGCTGGAGGATCTCGCCAAACGGCACCTGCCGCCGGGGCCGGCCATCCGTTCCGTGTTGTCCCAGGAGTCCTTCGCGAAACTCGCGGCCCATGTTGGGGAACTCGATGCCCTCTTGCAGGACATCCTGCGTGAAGGCATGGATCAGGGCTACCTGCCGGAGAACGACGTCGTTGAACTCGCCCGTCTGGTGCATGGCTCCCTCGGCGCGAGCGCTGCCCGCGGTCCGGATTCCAAAGATCCGGACCAGCAGCGCGCGGAGAAAACCGCCGGAACGGTCCGCTTCATCCAGGCCGGCGTTGGCGCCCGGTTCGACGACGACGGCGCACCCATGCAGGTTTACAAACCCCACTGACGGTCCTGCCAGCGAGACCGCGACTTTAGCGGGTCAGAAGGCTGCTGCCCACCGGATTACCGGTTCAGTTGCCCTGTTCGGCCGGCTGCCAGGTTGCCGGTTCCGTTTCCGGCGTAACCGGCGGTGTTGCAGTTCCGGTGCCCGGAGTGGGTACAGGATTCAACCGGGGGCAGCTCACCTGACCTGACGACTGGTCCACTTCTCCGGCCGGAACCAACCCGACGAACCCTCGTCCAAGCACAATGTCCACCGTCTCGCCGGTCCGCTCATCCTGCAGATATTCGGTTTCCACAATGGTCCGCTGCAGGTTCAATGCGCTGGCCAGCCCATCGGTACCGGAAACGACCACTGCCGTGACGGAATTATTGTTGAGCGTCCGGTTGCTAACCTCGCCCACATCGTAGCCACGTTCCCGCAGCTGGTCGGCGACACTTCCAGCGAGGCCGCCCTGGTCCGTGCTGTTGAAAACGTTGACCGTGACGTCCTCATTCGCTGGGAAGTTCACCACCGCCGTCGGGCAGGCGAACGGCTCATCCTCCTCCGTTTCCAGGAATGGCACCGTGAGATCGCCACGGGCTATCGCCAGCGCCAGCAGCACGGCCGTAATAATCATCGCCACGAGGATGGTCAGCACTACCCCATGAAGGATCCGACGCCGGTAGCCGGGCAGGTACTCAACCTCACCGCCGTCGTCGAAAACCTCACGCAGATCATCACTGGTGACGATTTTCTGGCCGTGAAGAGTGCTTGGGTCTGCCGGGCGGCGTCGTCCAAATCGTCTTTTCCTGCGCTCCGGCCGCTCCGGATCACTCATTAATCACCAGTACACGGGCGTGCAGGATCGTACGCTGGTGCAGGGCGGTACGGACGGCGCGGTGCAGACCGTCCTCGAGGTAGAGCGTGTCCTTCCACTGCACAACATGCGGGAACAGATCGCCGAAGAATGTGGAGTCTTCCGCCAGCAACGCCTCCAGGTCCAGCGTGCCTTTTGTGGTGACAAGTTCGTCCAGTCGAACCTGCCTTGGCGGCACTGCGGCCCAGTCTTTTGGGGTCTGGTAACCATGGTCAGGGTAAGGGCGTCCCTCGCCCACAGCTTTGAAGATCACCCGTCCAGCCTAGAGAACATGGCCGCGAAAATGAATATTCGCCTCTCGGACCCCGTGTTGCCGTGGCCAAATGGTTACCTGAAGGCCCCCGGACGAACGACGCGCATACTGGTTTCATGAGCGGATTCCTGGATATTCAGAGGCGCCGGTTGCGCAAAACCTTCACCGGCCGGGAGGACGGAAGGCCGGATTGGGTGCGCCGGCTTGCCGACGGCGACGACGCCGGTCACTTCCAGCCAGGCTCCGCCACTTGGGCGGTGCATGGTTCGATGGCGACCACCGTGGCCGGGATCCGTGCGTTGCTGATGCAGACCCTGCACCCGGCCGCCATGGCCGGTGTCTATAATTTCTCGCGGTTCCGGGAAGATCCGCTGGGGCGCTTGGCGGGAACCATCCGCTGGATTTTCACCGTCACGTACGGAGACACCAAGGCCGCGCAGGAAGCCTCGGATTGGGTATTGCACCTGCATGAAAAGGTGGCTGGTACCTATATCGACGCAGACGGCCGGCGTCGGCAGTATTCCGCCAACGATCCGGAACTGCTCAGCTGGGTTCACCTTGCCTTCACCGATTCATTCCTCCGCAGCCATCAGGCCTGGGGCAAACCTATCCCGGGCGGTGCCGACCAGTACGTCGCAGAGTGGGCCGAAGCCGGGCTCCTGATGCATGTACCCGATCCGCCGCGCTCCGAAGCAGAGCTTCGCGGACAACTCGACGCATATTACGACGCCGGAACCCTCACCCACAGTGCCGAAGTTGCCGAAGCCGTCCGCTTCATCCGCGACCCTCCCCTTCATCCTTCGCTAAAGGCCGGGCACCGGATCCTGTTTGCCGGAGCCGTCTCGACCATCGAGCCGAAATTCCAGCGGCTCCTCGGGGTGACCCCGCCGTCGCTGGGCCCGCTGCCCCTGCCCGCCGGTGCGGCCACGCGCGGGGTGCTGGCCTTCATGCGCCTGGCGCTTGGTCCGGCAGGTCCGAGCGAACTCGCTGCGCGGGACCGGCTGGTCCGGCTCGGTCTGCTGGACGCCGAAAAGGAGTGATCAGGTGGCGGGCGGATCGGCGGGATCTGCGCGTTACAGGCCGGACTTAGCGCAGCGATTGAAGAATGAAGTCCGCCGTTTCGTCCGGCCGGTCCCAATGCGGGAAATGACCGCACTGCTCGAACCAGCGTACGGTTGCGTCCGGAAACTTCGTCATGGCGACGCGCGCCTCACCCGGTACGGTTACAAGATCCCGCCGGCCCCACCCGATGGCGATCCGTCCCGGCGTCGACCCTGCCGGGGCACCTTCCTGCGGAGGTCCCTTAACCAGGGCATCCAGTGACTCATCCAGCCGGGTTGCCGCGGCAAAGCTGCGCATCTCCTGCAGGACAAGAGCGGCCGGCAGCTTCCATGGATGGGCGCTGAACTGGGACAGCAGCAGTGTCCTGCCAACCGGATTTCCGGCGATAGCGGGCATCGGTTTCTGGAGTAGCCGGACCAGCTTGATGGACAGTCCCACCGAAGCGCCAAAAATAACGCGTTGTCGGTTGTTCCAGAAGCCACCTGGATCCAATGCGACGACATTGCCGCCGGCAGCCCTGCGGGCCAGTTCCAAAACCATGCGCGCGCCCATGGAACTGCCGACAAGATCAACGTCCTCCAGACCGTTGTCGCGCATATACGCCTGGACGGCGTCGGTCAGAGTGGCCATGGTGACTTCGCCCTCGTACGCCGGACTGTCCCCGAATCCGGGCAGGTCGATCAGGATGACCTCCCGCTCGGCCGTAAGCCGGTCGAGGACCGGGTCCCAATTCCGCCAGGACGAACCGAGACCGTGGACCATCAATACCGGTTTTCCGGAGCCAAGACGAACAGTGTTTATTGCGGAGGTATCCATATGCCCGACGCTACCGCCCGGCACTGACAGAGGAAGGAAAAGCCGGAGGAGAGGATAATTGAGCTCTAAGAGGCATAGCTTCAGTGACGTGAAAGCGCATAGCAAGCGCGAAAGAAAGCGGCACGGGGCAGGTTTCCCTCCGAAAAAGCATCTAAACGTCCTGTGCCAACGCCCCTAAGAATAAATCCAGACTCAATAACCGTCTCGGCATCTCATCCGGCTCCTTCCATTCGACCGGCCGCCTGTTCATTGCCGGTGAGGCAGGCGGACGGACGCATAGTGGCAGCTGTTTGCCTGATGTATCGTATGTCCCATCATTCACACTGGATAACAGGGGGTAAATTATGGAAGCCGCAGAAAAACAACTCAAGCCAGCGGCAGGCATTACGGTTTGGGGCATTGTCCTGATGGTCGGCGGCAACACCATCTCTGTATTTGCCGCTTATATGGGGTTTATGAGCATGTTGACAGCCGGCCCGTTCTCATCTGGCGGGGATGGATCGAGCGGCGGCGTGTTCTTCGGGGCTGTCGTATCCTTAATCGGCTTCATCATGATGCTTGTCGGAATTCATCGATTCATCTCACGGACGGACCCGAAGCCGGTGCAGCCGACCGAAGCCGAACAAGCCGAGCGCCTAAACAGGGTCGATAACGAGCAGAACCCGGACGGCACGTATAAGAATGCCTTCACCCCGTCAACGCCCTTATCGGATTAGGCTGTTGCATGAGGGCAAAACAAAAGCGGCTCTGGCCAGTGTTTCCGCTGGTCAGAGCCGCTTTTTCAACAGCGGAGGATGGGGTGTGTGGACTCAAGACATCGTTCACCCATGTCCTGGGACATCGTTCCGACCGTAAATGACGTCAGAATCCGGTCACGACCGGGCGGACTGATCCTTCATCTGAAGAC